>JAAYGN010000248.1 GCA_012727715.1 Desulfovibrionales bacterium
ATCAGGGTCAAGTCCCCGGTTTCCAGCAGGGGCAAGAAAAAATCCTGCTGGGCCTTGGAATAGCGATGCAACTCGTCCAAAATCAGGATTTCCTGATCCTGAATCTGTTTTCTCAAGGCCGTGATCCCCACTTCCGGGGCACTGACCCGCACATAGGATTTCCCACTATGACGAGCCAAAAGCAGGGCCACAGTAGATTTCCCGCAACCAGGCGGCCCAAAAAGCAGCAGACTGGGCAAGGCCGGCGAATGCATCAAGGTCCGCAAACGCTGACGAAAATGGCTCTGGCCGATAAAATCATCCAGGCTTTGCGGACGAAGGGATTCTGCCAAAGGTTTTCTGGAAGACACGATGATTTCCTATAACTGGGTAAAATCCGCCTGAACACAAGTCAGAAAAACCACGGCTTTGGCACCCACAGCAGCGCAGTCAACAAGGCGCCCCTGGTTTTTAAAGGTCCAGGTCATGGTTATATATTCGTCGGGAAAGGACTCCTGAGGCAAGTATTCAGCCCATTCCACCACACAAAATAATTGCGAGTCAATTAAGGCCTCCTCAATATCCGCATCAATGCCCGCCCCTGAGGTACGGTAGAGGTCAAAATGTCCCACAGGCGGCTGGGTGGGATATAAATTGAGGATATTAAAACTGGGGCTGCTGACTTCGGCCTGGTCACTTCCGGGTAAAGCCTGCACCAAATGGCGTACAAAGGTGGTTTTGCCCACTCCCAGCTGGCCATACATTAAAATGGGCACAGGCTCCCCACTGGCCATGCATCGGGCAAAACATTGGGCCAGGGTAATGGTTGTTTCCAGACTAACGGCCTGAACCAACATGTTAGGCCTTGGGAATCAGAGTTTTTAAAATATCCTTTTTCCCGACCACTCCCACTAAAATTCCATTATCAAGCACAGGCAGAGTATGAAATTTCTTATCCACCATCAGGGCGGAAATTTTATCAATACCCATGTCCGGGGCAATGGTGGTGACCTTGCTGGTCATGGCGTCAGCAACCTTGGAAGCAGCAATACGTTTTACTTCAGCTTCCAGAAGAGCTGTGGAAGACAAGGGCACAAAACCATCCAGCAAAGTAAAAAGAGAAGGCAAAGGTAATGTTTTTTGCATTCTGACCAGATCACTTTGACACAAAATACCCACCAATTTTCCGTGACCATCGACCACAGGCAAACCATTAACCTTGGTCTCCAAAAAAAGACGGGCCGCATCGACCACATCGGCCTCAGGCCCAATGGTAATCACCTTGGTGGTCATAATATCTTTAGCTGTACGCATCACTGCACTCCTTGAGAGCTTGAGGAAGTATATGGGCAATTTCCAAAGGGGTATTGCCCCGATAGGGAAAATCACGAGCCAGGGTCGTCCCGGCCAATCCATGCCAGTACACAGCAACCTGGGCCGCGGTCAATGCAGGGTAGCCCTGGCTTATAAGACTTCCCAGTATTCCGGCCAGCACATCGCCCGACCCGGCCACAGCCAAATTGGGAGCACTAAAAGGCGAGATGGCCAGAGGCTGCTCGGTTTGGGCCACAAGTGTTCCTGCACCTTTGAGCACCAGGACTGATGGGTGTTGAGCAATAAATTGTTGGGCATACTCAAAGCGAGCTGCATTGATCTGCTCTGCCCGAACTCCAAAAAATCGGCCCAGTTCTCCGGGATGCGGAGTCAACACGTCCTGATCTGTGAGCCTGGCCAAAAGATCAGATTTTCCAGCCACATGAAACAGGGCGTCAGCATCAAGGACCAGGGGAGGTCTGGGTTGAGACAAAAATTGAACCAAAAACTCATACGTCCCTTGTGTTCTTCCCAGACCCGGCCCCAGAACAATAGCCTGAAAACGGTCCAGATGTTCGGCCAGTTCCAGAGCACAAGTCTGGCTCCAGTCCTGGCTTGATCCCAGACTCTGGGTTGAACCCAATTCCTGGGTTAAGCCCAGCCCCAAGGTCATGATTTCTGGAAAAGGAGCATAGCTTGCACTCAAGGCCTGAGGACCAGCTATGGTGACCAAACCAGCCCCAGAACGCATGGCTCCCTGGGCTGCCAAAAGCGGTGCTCCGGCCAGGCCTTTGGAGCCACCAATAACCAAAACATGGCCAAAACTTCCCTTATGGCTGGTTGCCTGGGGAGGCTTGAGTACCTGGCCAAGCTCCCTGGTCAGGGCCATGTGTGCGGTTGGATGAGCCTTTTTAATATGGTCGGGAATCCCAATTTTAACGGTTTGCACCTGGCCGGTAAATTCGTGGGCATCTGGTAAAAAAAGCCCCAGCTTGGGAGCTTCAAAGGTCACCGTAGTCTGAGCCCGGACTGCCACAGGACTGGCCTTGCCGGTTAAGGCATTCAAGCCTGAGGGAATATCCAAAGACAGGACATAGGCTGATCTGCCCAGCTTATTTATGAACCTGATCCAGGCCTCCATGTCAGGACGTAAAGAGCCCTGAAAGCCAATGCCCAACAGCCCGTCAACAATCAGTTCTGCCGGGCCAAAATCCAGATCATGTTCAGGCAAATACGCGCAGGAAATATCCATGGCCTGGGCCAGCCGGATCTGCAAAGCCGTATCCCCTGTATAGGTGGACAAAGGCTTGGTGTGCAGGATCTGCACCTGACTGCCTTCCTGGGCCAAATGCCTGGCCAGGGCAAAAGCATCCCCGCCATTATTGCCCGGACCAGCAAAAATCAGCACTGAACGACCCCGCAAAGAAGAAAACTCTTGGAGCAAAATCTGCAAAGCGCCTC
>JAAYGN010000250.1 GCA_012727715.1 Desulfovibrionales bacterium
AAAAGAAAAGAGTATACTATTTGCCCAAATTATTAAAGGGTCGTGTCTTTATCGAAGCCCCTCCATGAAGTTTAAAAATTTTTTAAAAACTATTTTCCAAAATAAAATTAATTTCTTTATAATATTATCCTGATAATTGACTTTAACTTTTTTCGACTCTTTAGCAGTAGTGTCCGGTTAGGTTTTTGCTCGGCGTTTCTTTCGGCCTAACCGCCTACTTTTGCGTGAATGGCCTTGTTTTCGTGGTCGTTGGTTCAGAATCTCAGCGGTTTCATTCGCGATCTGGTTGCGTAATTCTCGCACCCGATTAACGCTGACCGGTTCGTTGTGCTGCTGTCGGCAGTAAATCGCTAGAAGCAGGTAGGTGATCAGGCCGCCAAGAAGCTGGACCATCAACCCATACTGGCTCCTGGCGATCAGGTGATACACCTTGAGGTGGCGTTTCCACCAGCCGAAGAAAGCCTCGATGCTCCAGCGCAGCTTATAGATCTGCGCGACCTCTTCGGCGGTCAGGTCATGACGATTGGTGGCTATCCAATAATCTTTGCTGTCAACACGGTAACCGACAAGTCGCAGCTCTTTCTCGGTCCGGTTGATGCCCTTGGTGCCAAGCAGCACCACCGCGTCGTAAAAAACGATGCTACCCTGGGGGACGACATGTTCTCTGAGAACGGTTCTGCTGGTTCTCTCCTGGATTCGGCAGACAAAGTGCTTTCCGTCGGTTTGCCATTGGTCGAAGTGGGCATGGCATTGGTATCCACGATCCAGGACGGCAGTTTCATCTTTGTCGATGATCTTGTCAACGAAGGGGCGCTCACCCTCTTTGCCGTCGGTCAAGAATATCTTCCGGGGGATACCCCGGTTGATGTCGAAGCCAACATGGGTCTTGGCCTTCTTTGAACCACCTCGGTAATCGGCCCACTCCATGGACAGGACGGCATCGATCAGAGAACCGTCTATGGCGACCAGGTTGCCAAAGTGAGCATACTCGGCGGGAATCACACCGGCCGCTTCCTTGACAAGATGGCCGAATATCTCGCCTAGCTGCTCAAGGCCGCGGGTATTGATGGCCTCGAAGAAGGCACTCTTTTTGATCCCCTTGGGGGGAGCAACACACTCTTTGGCAAAATCATTCTGTTCAAGGGCCTGGAGCAGATCTCTGCCCGATGAATACTCTTGCAGATGAAAGAAAATTAGGGCCTTGAGTTGGTCATCGAAGGTCAATTGCAACGGACGGTCCCCTCTGGATTCAAGCATGTTTGCCGGTTTGAATCGTTTGACAATCGGGGCAAGCAGCATCTTGAATGCCCGTGATTTTCGCCGTTGTTTCAGTCGCTTGAAGGCTCGCATATCGTAACTCCTGTAAAATCAAGTAGTTACGAAAAGCGCCCCGTCGATTTTTTACTCGATGTCAAGCAAAAAATACGGCAACTTACTGGTTTTTTACATTTTTACATTCTCAAAGAACCATGCAAAGACCTAACCGGACAACGCTGATTAAGAACAGGATTTGATGATAGCCCTTGCCAAATTTTTTCATTTAGCGGTAGGATGTGGCAATTTTTTTACAAAAAAGCACCAGGGATGGATCTTGATGAAAACCATTGACGGTCAAATCTATGAGTCCTGTCTCAAGATGGGAGACAAGACCGCTTTCCAGCAAAAGATCGGCGACATCTGGCAATCTTTTTCCTACCGCACCCTGTGGTCGGAATCGGAGCAGACCACAGCCGGTTTGCAGAAAGCGGGGATCAAAAAAGGGGATCGGATATCTATCCTCGCCCCTCCCTCTTTTCGCTGGGTGGCCGCCTATCTGGCCATTCTCAAAGAACCATGCAAAGACCTAACCGGACAA
>JAAYGN010000249.1 GCA_012727715.1 Desulfovibrionales bacterium
AATAAAAGCCCATCACGATCGCGGATAATTCCACGAGGAGAAAACATGGTACTTTGGCGAGTTCGATTGTCCTGGGCTCGGCTTAAATAAAATTCATTCTTGTAAATTTGAAGATACCACAGCCTGATGCTAAAAAGGCCAAAGAGTACAACAAGAAGGGTGAGGAGCAGGGCAGGACCAGAAAAAAAACGAGGACGCTCCGGCTGTTCAAAGGTGCCCATATTTCACCGACCTTCGAAATAAAGCCAAAGATATGCTCCAGTGCACTACATAGGCAAGCCATTGTAGGGGGATTTGTTTCCAGGGACTGGGCAGAAGTACGTGAAGTTCCTGAAAACTTACCGCACCAAGTACAATAATCCAGTTCCATATGGCGAGGATAAGGGAAAAGAGAAAGATAAAAAGAAAATTTCCTGGTTCCAAGAGCCAACGGGATAAGAAAAAAGCTAAGTACATGCCTGTGTAAAAAAGAATAATCACACCAAACTCAAAGTTTCCAATACCTTCTTGGATAAAGACCCAAAGTGTCGTCATCCATAAAACAGTTCCCCACTGGCTCATTTGCAGGCAGATAAGGAGGCCTGGACTAAGAAAGTCCAACCCGCCAGTCAGTTCCTGGCACCAGATGGAGGCCACCAGGAAAATACTCCACCATACTATTGAGGGTGTTTTTTGTTTGGAAAATGCATTCACAGGCAAAGTGGTCACAATGGGTAAACAGGCTATGGGTTTGGTGTTGGAGGCTTTATATCCTTGGCAGAAGCATTGTCGTTCCCTTCAGGATTGTCCAGGATTGTGCCATTGGTCGCTAAGGGATCAATAGTTTCGCGTCTGCTTAAAATGAGTAGCTCTTCGTAATAGCGCAGATTCAACAGCGGTTCGGCGTACACTTTTTGAAAAAGGGAAACATCGGCGGGGGTAACTTCAACCACGCGAGCAACTGGAATACCTTTGGGAAAAATACCTCCCTGTCCTGAGGTCAAGAGGATTTCACCGGGTACAATTTCATCATTGCGTGGGATGAATTTGATTTCTAAAAAGCTGCCTGAACCTTGGCCATGGGCAATGGCTGGAATGCGACCAGTACTGGTGATTACTGGAATTCTGCTGGTGACGTCAGTGAGCAGCAGCACATTGGAAAATTTTAAGCCTGGTTTTAAGATTTGTCCCACCACTCCTTTGGTAGAGATAACAGGATCGTGATGACGTACACCGTCAAGAGTTCCAACATCAATGAGCATGGTTTCCAGTACAGCATTGGGCCCTAATTTTTGTCCTATAACCCGGCAGCCCCTTCTGTCCCAGGTGGTCTCAGGGGTAAAACGAAGCATAGAGGCCAGCCGATCAGCAGCTTTGGCTTTTTCTGCAACTCGGAGAACTTCAAATTCTAGCTCATGAACTTGCAGTAATAATTCTTCGTTTTCCTGGCGGACACCAACCAGGTAAATATACCTGGCCCAAAAGCTATTGGTATTATGCTGAATCCAACGCCCTGGAGTTAGAATCCATCCAGCAAGGTCCAACCCTACAAGGGTGGATAAATAATTAAGATGTCCTGTTTTCCAGTTCCATGTGTATATGGAAAAATAGAGAAACAGCGGTAGGAAAAAAAAGAGAACCAGGCGTTTAAAGCGAGGTGATTTCACACTATTCGATGGTTACCTCACGTAAAATGTCCAAATTGTCCAGAACCTTGCCAGATCCGAGGACAACTGTGGACATGGGGTCTTCCACCACAGTGATGGGCAAAGAAGTCTCTTCGCGCAACAGATGGTCCAGTCCACGTAAGAGTCCACCGCCACCTGTGAGGACAATACCACGATCCACAATGTCTGCGGCCAGCTCTGGAGGAGTTTGTTCCAAAGCAATGCGCACTGCCTGCACAATGGCATCAATGGGTTCTGAAATAGCTTTGCGTACTTCTTCGGAGGTAATGGAAATATTTTGTGGAATTCCTGATACCAGATCCCGGCCTTTAACATCCATGGATAATTCTGGGTCCAGGACAAAGGCCGAACCAATAGTGGTTTTGATATCTTCGGCCGAGCTTTCACCAATGAGCAGGTTATATTTGCGTTTGACGTGCTGTAAGATGGCTTCATCCATTTTGTCGCCACCAATGCGCACAGATTTGGAGTACACGATACCGGCTAAAGAAATAACAGCAACTTCCGTTGTGCCCCCACCAATATCTACCACCATATTGGAGGTCGGCTCAGTGATGGGCAAATCAGCTCCAATGGCTGCGGCCATGGGTTCTTCAATAAGGAATACTTCCCTGGCTCCTGCACTTTGAGCTGATTCCTTGACCGCTCGTTTTTCTACTTGGGTGATACCCGTGGGTACGCAGATCACAATACGGGGGCGCACTAACCGGCGACTATTGTGCACTTTGGAAATAAAGTGGCGCAGCATGGCTTCTGTTACTTCGAAATCAGCAATAACCCCTTCTTTCATGGGGCGAATGGCCACAATATTACCCGGGGTGCGACCAAGCATGCGTTTGGCTTCACTGCCCACGGCCAGGACTTTATTATTGCCCTTGTTATCTCGTTTAACAGCAACAACAGAAGGCTCGCGCATGACAATATCTTTGCCTTTGACGTACACACAGGTATTGGCTGTGCCCAGGTCAATAGCGAGATCATTGGAGAAAAAACCCAAGATTTTATCAAAAATTCTAGACATATATTTCCTCATTCACAGGGTTCTATGCTGACTGGCTGGGTGCGACTTGAGTATGGTATTTGGGTTGCAACGCCTGGCATTTTGTAAACCGAAAAACTATCAAATCATAAAAGTACAAGCAACCATCTTTCTTTTGGTAGAAAAATAAAAGAATTTCAAGATGTTTGGTAATAGCTTGTTTTTTGTTTTTTAATAAAGGTTACTCATTATGATGTTGGCAAGAACACATTGGTAAAAGCTTAAAGATAAATATGACTGACTTATGACTACAATTAACAAAAAAATGGCATTGGGAGCAAACAAGACCAAGATATTGTCACTGGAGCGGTCAAGAGAGAAATACGGCTAATGTACGGTACGTTCCATCAGAACATTGTTGAGTAGTGCCCTGGTTAGAGAGCGTAATCTATGGCTGCGAATGCCGGGTTACTTAACTCAGCATCAACGCTATCGGCATCTTCAGCATAAAGACGTACAAGATTGCGTAGATGAGCAAAACTTTCTGTGTCCATACTCAAGAAATCAACAGCACCATCTTGTCCTGACCGAATGATACGCCCATGAATATGAATGCGGATTCCTGAGTCCAATTCCAAAGTAATGTCGCATTCTTTCCCAGGAAGAAGCATGGTTTCAGTTTTACAGGACAGGCCTTTAAGACTCAAATCATTGATCATGCCCCGAATCTGTTTTCCGTTAAAAAAAATAGTCAGGGGCAAGGCTAGCTTGACTCGGCTTCGTTTGCGCCGTTCTTGCATTATCATGTTCTCCAGTCTGACATGGCATTTTTCTTTGTTTCTTTTTCAGTATTACATCTTTTGCATATCGGTTTTGATACACGTTGATCTTGTTTTTAGTAATCCATCACACGGAAAAAAAGTTTGCAAGACTTTATTCCAAAAAGATTTTTTTATTGGACTTGGCTTGCGGTTTTTTCGAAGATGCAGGTTTTTCCTTTATTTCTTTCCCATTCCTTTTTATTTTTTCTTGTTGCTCGGCCATGTGCTGAGTTGGTTTGGGCATAGGTTTGGACTCAGTCTTCGGGGAGTGAGCCTCTTTATCCCTTGGGGTGGACTTTTGGGGTAAATTTGGAGTTTCTGGATCCAAGGCTTTGGATTGCTCTGTATTGTTTTCCACTTGGCTGGTACTGGGTTTGCGTGGTCGGCGCCTACGTCGTTTTTTGGGAGATTCGGCCAAAGCATCAGATGCCGGCTTGTCGTTATCCCAGATGGAATCCATACCCCCTTGTATTTCCTCCTGACTCATACTCCCATTGGCTCCAAGAGTACTGGTCGGTACGAGTTGGGTACCTGGATCTTTTTTCACGGACACTTTTTTATCCTTGGTTTTCTCCAAAGTCCGAGAAGCTGGTGCTGGTGTTGTTTGGTTTTGCTGCTGTGTGTTATTTTCAGTTTTTGGATCTTGTATGCTTATTTCCGTGCTCGTGGCTGGCTTTCTTTTACTTCGTTTGCGACGGGTTTTACCATTTTCTTCTGGGCTTGCTGATAGGGCCACAGGAAGAGGGGGTTTGGTCAAGGCGCCCAGAGGCTCTTCCAAGGGAGCGTGAAATGTTTTTTGGTAGAATTCATCAATAAGCATAGCTAAGAGTGCTCGAGAATCTTCATTGTCTGCCAAGTCCACTACAGTACGCATGAATCGTTGCATGCGTTCCTTTTGGATATTGTCTGCCTTGCGTACTTGTGATTCCAGCAGGGATACCGCACGTTGGGAAATGAGCAGTTCCAAATCTTTATCTTCTGGCACCTGTCGTTCTTCCAGGGTGATGGAAAATTTTTTGGCGATTTGTTCCAGTTCAATTTCCTCCATCCCAGACACAAGGGAGATGGCAATGCCAGCAGCACCAGCCCGGCCAGTGCGTCCTGTACGATGGATATAGGCTTCGTGGTCTTGGGGCGGTTGATATTGAAAAACATGGGAAAGTTCGTGAATATCAATGCCACGCGCAGCAACATCTGTTGCCACCAGAAATTTAAGCTTGTTTTGCCTCAGTTTTTCCAGGACTTCTTCCCGTGCTCCTTGAGATAGATCAGCGCTGATTTCGCCCACATCATAGCCAAAACGACGCAGAACTGTGGTTACAAAATGTACGTCAGTCTTGGTATTGCAAAAAATAATGCCCGAGGCCGGGTTTTCCTGTTCAATAATTTTTACCAGGATTCGACTTTTTTGCATGGCCGGCACCTTGTACACCACGTGAAGCACATCACTGGCGTGCACCTGGTCCTGACTTAGGGAAACAAAAACAGGATCTTTTAAAAATTGTTGAGCCAGCCTTTGAACATGACCGGGATAGGTGGCGGAGAACATGGTTGATTGCAAGCCAGGGGGTAAATACCGCTGTAATTGCTTCATATCCGGGTAAAAACCCATGGAGAGCATGCGGTCTGCCTCATCAAAGACCAGAATTTTCAAGTGATCCAGGGTCAGGGTCCCTTTGAGTAAATGGTCTAAGATACGACCTGGAGTACCCACAATAAGCTGGGCTCCTTTTTCCAAACCCTGAATTTGCGGGCGGTATCCCACTCCACCATAAATAGGTAAGGCGAAGATTTTACTGGAAAGAGTCAATTCTTTGGCATCTTTGCAGACTTGTATGGCCAGTTCTCGGGTGGGAGCGAGTACCAGAGCCTGAGCCACACCCTGATCTGGATCAATCTGGGTCAAAATAGGCAACAAAAAGGCTCCTGTTTTTCCACTGCCGGTGTGGGATTGGACCATGATATCTTGCCCTTGAAGCATGAGGGGAATGGTCTGTGTTTGTACGGGCATGAGTTCGGTCCAGCCCATGTGGCTGGCTGCTTTTTGTATTGTATCTGGCAAATCAGCCATAACAAAAGAACGCGACTCCTGTTTTTCAGAAGCAGCAAAAGTGTGTGCATTATGTGTGTGGTCATTTATTGTGGTCATGAGAGCCTCGTATCTGCATGCTGGTGATCCATGGTCTCCAGCACCAGTTCGATAATGGAATTACTGACTAGCATACCAGAGCTGGTCAATGACAAAGAATCAGATTGAAGACGAATGAGTCCTTGGTCCTGTAACCTGGTTAAAATATGGAACATTTCACAGTCAGGTCTGATTGGTTTTTGTGGGAAAAGTTTTTCAAATCCCACTCCTTTTGTAGTCCGGAGGGCAAGCATAATTTCTTCGTAATTGCGAGTTTTTCGAGACAAATTTTCTTCTTGGCGTTTTTTGTTGTTTTGGATGACTTGCTCATAGGCAACCAGGGGGCAGGGGTTGATCCAACGGTGGTTTTTAATGGTAGATACTGCCGACGGCCCCAGGCCTAAATAGTCTATTCCGGTCCAATACCCATAGTTGTGGCGGCTTTCTTTACCAGGGTGAGCAAAATTGGAGACCTCGTAATGTGCAAGTCCCGCTGCCTGACAACGTTCTACAGTGTGGATGTACATCTCAGCCATGGCCTCGTCTGTGGGCATGAGCCAGAGGTTATCTTCTGCCTGACGAGCCAAGACTGTTCCCTCTTCCAGGGTCAAGGCGTAGGCTGAGAGATGATCAGGCTCAAGAGCAATAATGTCCTGCAAATCCTCTGCCCAGTTGTGTAAGGTTTGACCAGGAACACCCCAAATAGCATCTAGGCTTACATTGGTAAAACCAACGTCCCTGGCCAAATGTACTGCTTGTCTGGACTCTTTGGCTGTATGGGGACGGCCCAGAACTTTTAGCGTGGTATCGGACATACTTTGTAGGCCAAGGCTTAGTCTATTAATACCCAGTGCATGCAAATCAGCCAGTAATCCGGGCTGAATGATGGATTCTGGGTTTGCTTCCAGGGTTATCTCTGCTCCTTGGGCAATGGTAAAATGTTTTTCCAGGGTAGATACAATTTCAGCAATCTGCTGGGGCTTTAAGAGCGAAGGTGTGCCACCGCCAAAGTAAACGGTGTCAAAGTGTTTGGCACCAAGGACCTTGCTCCACTGTATAATTTCTGCCTTAACCAGATGTACAAAAAAAGAGGCATCATCAGAGCTAAATGGTATTGAATGAAAGGCACAATATCTGCATTTGCTCACACAAAAGGGGACATGCACATAGCAGAGCATATTAGGGTTCCTGACCCAGAACAGGTTTGTGTAATTGTTGGGCATAACGCTCTGTTTCACTATAGAGGCAGCCGCAATACTGTTGACGATATAATCCCCATTCTTTGGACAAAGCAATGCCCTTGCTCCAACCCAGACGAAAATCTGCGTAATAAAACTGTACTCTACCCCCAGAAGCCAGATCTTGTCCCAAGCTGTGGATCTGTTCATGCTTTTGAAATTTGCTATACAAAAGGGTGGTGGTGAACAAGTCAAACTTGCCACGCCGAGCTATGGATAGCGTTCGTTCCAGGCGCAAAGTGTAACAAATCTGACAGCGATTGGCCTCCCGAAAGACTATGGCCCGAAAATAGTCCTTGGGGGCATACTCATCGTCCTTGTAAATAACCGGTATTTGCAGTTTCTCGGCCATCAGGGCCACGGAATCTCGGCGACGCAGGTATTCCTGCAAGGGATGAATGTTGGGATTGTAGAAAAAACCCGTGACCTTGAACCCTGCTTCCAGCAGGGTTTGAATTGGAGTGATGGCACAAGGACCACAACAAAGATGAACCAAAATTTTCATGGCTCCCCTAACAAAAAGAACATAAGGAATGAGATGCCGGGACAATGAAAATTTTGCGATGAAACATGGCTTCAAACTCAATGAGTTTTTCGCGTTTGCGGTTTAGCAGATATTGCATAAGCTCGGCATCAGTCTCATAGGTGAAAGGCTCATATTGTTTGTTTTTACGCAATTCCCGATAAATTTGCTTGAGGGCCTGCATGGAGCGCCACTCCAAATTATGTCTGGTACCAGCTCCTGCACAATGAGGGCAAGGTTCCAGACTCACGGCCAAGGCAGAATTGCCCAGGCGTTGGCGTACAATTTCCAGTAAACCAAATTTGGAGATACGACCAATATCTGTGCGGGCTCGATCTGCTTTGAGGGCCTGACGCAAAACTTTTTCCACTTCGCGTACATGCTTGCCATCTTTCATTTCAATAAAATCTACGACAATTTGGCCGCCAATATCACGTAACATGAGCTGGGTTGGGATTTCCTTAGCTGCTTCGATATTGGTGCGCAGGGCCATTTCTTTAAAATTTTTTTCCCCACCAATTTTTCCAGAGTTGATATCAATAGCGGTCAGGGCTTCGGTGTGATCAATAACTAATTGTCCCCCACTGGGCAGATTGACCTGGCGACTGAAGATCTGCTGTAATTGCGATTCAATGCGAAAGCGTTCAAAAAGAGTTTTCGCTGTTTCTGTATGCACGCGAATGAAAGGCTTGCGACGAGGAAAGATCAAAGCCACAAATTCAGTGATTTGTTTGGCTGTGGGGCCATCGTCCACCCAGCATTCTGCAATATCTGGGGTGAGATAATCGCGAATAGCTCGAAAGGCCAAATCTCTTTCTTCGTAAATCAAGGCCGGAGACTCAGCAGAGTTTCCTTTTTTGCGGATATCTTTCCATAATCGTTTCAGGAATTGAAGATCACGGGACAGGCTGGTTTTGCTTTGGGTTTCACTGACAGTGCGAACAATAACTCCCAAGCCTTCGTCGAGCTTGAGTTCCTCTACCACATCCTTGAGACGGCTTCGTTCCTTGTCATCTTCAATTTTACGGGAAATACCCAATTGTTCACGTCCTGGAGTAAGAACAAAATATCGACCAGGAATAGACAAATAGGTAGTTAAAAAGGCACCTTTGGTACCCGTGGGTTCTTTAACAACCTGGACCAGGATTTCCTGGCCGGGTTTTAAAACTTTTTGTAGCGGTGGGTATTTGCCTCGAGTAGGCACGTCTTCCAGATAATATTCAGGATGGACTTCATCCACCTGTAGGAAACCATTTTTGTCTGCTCCATAGTTGATAAAGGCAGCTTGCAGGGCTTGATCCACGTTATGGATGCGGCCTTTGTAGATATTGCCCTTGGTCTTGCTTTGGTGAAGCATTTCCACGTAATATTCCGTAACAATACTATCTTGGGCAATAATCACTTCCACTTGTTCATCAGGCAAAACACTGATGAACATTTTGCGTTTGAGTTTTTCACTCATAAAAAAATCCTTTGATAAAAATTGATCCGATTGGTGATAAGGACACACGCTGTCCCATCAAGAACATCGGGAAATTTGGAGGCCTTTAATTTGTGAACAAGACAAAAAAACCGGTCCCGCCGGACTCGTTGCACAACAGGTCTCAAGGTACCTCTTTACGCAGGTGAAGCGTGCATAGCAAGAAAAACAGTAGTATGAGGTCCCGTAGCTTGACATCCCCCATGGCCCTGACTACCCGGCCTTACACAGAAAGGAGGCTCTATGCTTGAATCCGGACAATTGGTTATGCTCCTTAACTCCAAAGGTAAGCGTTATTTTATATCTGCAAAAGAAGGGCAAGTTATGCACAGCAATGAAGGTGTTCTTGATCTTGATGCTGTGCGTGAGGCTGGTTGGGGGCATCAGGTCTGTACCCACAAGGGCCATCCCTTTACTGTGTTACGTCCTACTTTATATGACCTGATCAAATCTGTTAAACGCCGTACCCAAATTATTTATCCCAAGGAAATTGGCTATATTGTCATGAAGTTGGGAATTGGGCCCGGCTGTCGCATTGTTGAGGCAGGGTGCGGGTCTGGGGGCTTGACCACAGCTCTTGCCTGGCTGGTAGGTGATACGGGCAAGGTCTATACCTACGAGCGACGAGAAGAATTTTTTACTTTGTGTCGCGAAAATCTTGAACGCATTGGTCTGGCTCACAGAGTAGAACAATTTCACCATGATATTGCACAAGGCTTTCATAGCCATGGTGCAGATGCACTTTTTTTAGATGTTCGTGAGCCCTGTGACTATATCCAGCATATACCTGCTGCTGTGGTGCCCGGAGCACCCATTGGTTTTCTTCTGCCCACCACCAATCAAGTCCAGGAGCTTCTTAAGGCCCTTGAACATGGCCCTTTTTGTCAAGTTGAGGTTTTGGAGATATTCTTGCGTCACTATAAGCCAGTTCCCGAGCGGCTACGTCCGGAAGACCGCATGGTGGCACACACTGGTTTTCTTGTTTTTGCCCGCACTTATAGTGAGCTGGAGCAACAGAAACCAGAAGAATCCATTGCTTGAGTTCGACTTTTTCAGTTGACCATAAAGACGTTCAGTTTTATATTTTTCTTATTATTATCAATGGTTTGCAAGTGAGGGCTTGCAAACCATTTTTTTATTGGTATAGAATATGATTTTTGTTCACCCTACAACCGCAGACCATGGGCTGCTTTTTTAAAGGAGGAGTGCAGATGACCCGAAAGGATCGCACTGAAGGCATTTTTAGTCGACGCGAAGTTCTCGATGCCTCGGAACGCCAAAAATACTATCAAATTCAGCTCAAAGAGCTTTTGTCCTATGCATACAGGTATTCTGAGGATGTGAAAAAGCGTTTTGACCGGGCACAATTTGCTGTGGACAAGTTTCGTGATCTTATTGACTTGAAGCACGTGCCAATTTTGAAAAAAAAGGAACTGATCTTTTTGCAATCCATGGGACCTCGTCTTGGGGGACTTTTGACCAAGGATCTTGGAGAATTGCGCCGGGTATTTTTGTCTCCTGGTCCAATTTTTGACCCTGAGGATCGTGGAGATGATTATTGGGGATGGACCGAGGGGTTTTATGCTGCGGGTTTTCGGACTGGTGATCTGGTTCAAAATACGTTTAATTATCATATGGCTCCAGCAGGTCTTATGTTTGAAGAGCCCTTACGTCAGCTTAATTGCGCAGTGGTGCCTACTGGACCGGGTAACACAGCTACCCAACTAGATATTATGAAAAAATTACGGGTAACCGGCTATGTGGGAACCCCCAGTTACTTGATGCATTTGGCTCAAAAGGGAGAAGAAAAAGGGTTAAACCTGCGTAAAGACCTGTACCTGGAAGTGGCTTTTGTGGCTGGAGAAAAGTTTTCAGAAAAGATGCGTTCCAATCTGGAAAAGAAATTTGATCTGATCATGCGCCAAGGATACGGTACTGCTGATGTGGGCTGTATTGGTTACGAATGTTTTCATAAGGGTGGCCTGCATATTGCCAACCGTGCCTATGTGGAAATTTGTCACCCAGATACAGGTATCCCCCTTAAAGACGGAGAAGTGGGCGAAATCGTTGTGACTGCCTTTAACAAAGCCTATCCCCTTATTCGTTTGGCTACTGGGGACTTGTCCTATATTGATCGATCCCCTTGTGCCTGTGGTCGAACTTCACCACGCTTGGGCACTATTGTGGGCCGGGTAGATACTACGGCACGCATTAAGGGTATGTTTGTCTATCCTCACCAGGTGGAGCAAGTTATCTCTACATTTGACGAAGTGAAGCGTTGGCAAATCGAGGTAACCAATCCTGGAGGCATTGATGAGATGACTTTACTCATTGAAACTCCAGGCTTCAAACGTGAGGAAGAGCTTTTGCATATGTTCAGGGAAAAAATCAAAATCAGGCCTATTCTCAAAGTGCTTGCACCTGGGACTTTGCCTCCGCAAATTCGTTTTATTGAAGACAAACGAAGCTGGGAATAATGCGCACAAAACTTTGGGCTGTGCTCTTTTTAGTGGCCATGGTTGGATGCGCCAAATCTCGTCCCATAACCCCGGTGACCTGGTCTTCTGTGTCACCGGGGACATTTTTACATGCAACAGGAATACCTGTTGATGATGCGCAGTTCATCACCTTGGCCGCTGATCATGATTTTATCCTTGTGGGTGAAAGTCATACCAATCCTTGTGATCACGCTGTTCAGGTCAAAATTCTTGAATCCTTGGCCAGTCATGGGACAGCTTTTGTTCTGGGTTTGGAAATGGTGCCGGTCACGGCCCAGCCTGTTTTGGACCAATTCCATGCTGGTGAGATTTCTGCTCAGGACTTGGGAGACAAGATTGGTTGGGAGGATGTTTGGGGCCATCCCTACAGATTGTACCGGCCCATCTTTGTGGTTGCGCAACAATATCATATTCCCATTGTGGCCTTGAATATTCCCCGTGAGACCCTGCTTGCCCTGCGGGACCAAAGCTTCTCACCATCCATGGGACAAGGTTATTCCTGGGCACCTGAGGTGGTGCTTGCACCCAGTCCAGAGCAACAAACGGCATTGGTCCAGCAGGCCGGTATTCACAAGGAAATGCAAGAGCGTGCTCAAGAGCATTCTTCAAACTCAACTTCCTTGGCAGGCAATAAATCAACGCAGCGTTTTTTCACTGTCCAGGCCTTGTGGGACTCCATGATGGCTGAACAGGCATTAAAACACCATGAGTCTTGGGGCTTACCTATGGTTATTTTTGCTGGGGGAGGGCATGTGGAACACGGCTGGGGGATTGAATACCGTTTGCGGACCCTCAAGCCCGAGGCCCGTTGTCTTGGAATTATGCCGGTGCGTGATACCCAGGATTTGGCCCTTCTTTCTGATAGCACCAGGCGAACTTTGCCTGGAGAGATGATCTATTATTATTGTGCTGCGGAATATAAAAGCCGTTTGGGCATGCATCTGGTCTTTGTATCAGAAAAAATTCAGGTGCAAAGCATTGAGGCTGGTTCCCTGGCCGACAAGGCAGGCCTTAGAGCAGGGGATATCTTGACCTTTGCTGGAGGCAAGCCTTTAGAAAATGCTTCAGATTTACATTTTGCAGCCATGGCAGCTTCCAGACATAAAAAACCCTTGGTACTGCAAGTACAACGTGGTTCAGACCGCATAGCCTTAACCTTACCCCTGCCCTGATGCCTGAACTGCCAGAAGTGGAAACTATTGCCAGAGGTCTGGATGCCCAAGTGCGTGGGCAACACGTACAACGTGTGGCTGTTATTACCCCGTCTGTAGTGCGTGTGGGGGATTTTTCTTCTTTGGTGGGACATACTTTTACGTACGTGTCCAGGCGGGCCAAGCTCCTTTTACTGCACCTCGATGATAGCCGTATTCTTGTTTTTCACCTAAAAATGACCGGGCGGGTCTGGCTGGCTGGTAGAGATCAGGTTTTACCCAAGCATACCCATCTTGTTTTAACCTTAGCGTCTCAGGACCTTCTTCTTTTTGAAGATTCACGTCGTTTTGGATTTTGTGGAATTTTTACACAAGAGCAATTACACCATTGGTCCTTTTTTGCCCGTTTGGGGCCAGAACCTCTGGAGTGCAGCCCTGAAACTTTGGCTGAGCGACTCAAGGGCAGAAAAGCACGCATCAAAAGTCTTCTTTTAGACCAGACTGTTGTGGCTGGAGTTGGCAATATTTATGCGGATGAATCTCTTTTTGCAGCTGGAATTCACCCCAAAAGTACAGCAGGCAATATCCCTTATGATCAACTCCTGACGTTGTGTGCTTCTCTGCAAAAAGTAATGATCGAGGCCATCAGGGCTGGGGGAAGCACTATCAGTGACTATCGCAATGCTTATGGTCACAGCGGGTTATTTCAGGACCAATTCTTGGTGTATGGTAAAAAAGGAGACCCATGCCCAGGTTGTGGGCAGATTTTGGAGACAATCAAGGTTGCTGGACGTACTTCTACTTTTTGTTCCCACTGTCAGGTGCTTTATTAAGTTTTCTTATCTGACTGTCCAAAGTAAAAGGAGCGGACCCACGGGCCCGCTCCTTTTACTTTAATCTCATATTGCTGTGGGTTAGAATCTGTACCCAAAACGTAAGAAGCTGGAAATAGCGTTGTAGTCGCTATTAAAGTCACCGGTCAGGTCCACACCTGCGGTGAAGTTGTTTTTCTCATACATGGCCCCCACATTGGCCAAAAAGGAAGTATTAAGGCTATCTTCTTTCTTGGTCACTGTATTACAGCCCAGGGACTGGGAGATTTTAATCTTGTCTCTGTTTAACGGTTGTTCCACTCTGACTCCACCATGCAGACTCAGGAGTGCATCTTCTTGTTCATAAACCCTGGCATTGAGATCCAGACCAGCAAAGGCCTTGAACCAATGAGCATCAAAGGAGCCATATCTTTTTTCCCATGCTCCCCATGCATCAGTGGTATGGCTGGGGCTATCCCAATAAATCCAGCGTAAGCCCGCATAAGGTGAAAGTTTGACCTTTTCGGTCAAATCATATTTCAAGCCTGATGAGAGTTGGCTGACCAAAGCATTACTGCTGTACTTGTCTGATTCGGACAATTCAAAGTTAGCTCCGGTGCGTCCGGAGTAGTCGTGACGAATATGGTTATAGTGGACCAACATCTCCACAAACCAGCCAGGCTGGTCATACATGAGCTGGGCACCAAAGGTGAAGGTGTCCTGGTCTTCTTTATTGTCGCTATACTGCTTGGTATAGTCAATTTCATTGCGGCTTACTCCAGCAAAAATGCTGCCGCTCCAGCCATCCACAAACACATGTCTATAGCCCAACAAGACTCCATAGGCATCCATGTCTGCACCCAGTCCAGCATCATCCAGATGGGTATAGTAGGGCAGGACATACATGCCATGTCCATCTTGCTTGAGGGAAGTGTAATGGGGGGTGTACAGTCCACCGGGGTTATGCAGAAGTGAAGATATTTTATTGGTAATATCGGACAACCAAAAGGCAGCAGCATTGACAGACACAGCCGCCACATTGCCTTGGGGATCAAAGCCAAAACGCACCGCAGCATTTTCACCCAGCTCTGTGGGATCTACCCAGTCCACAGTGATATCCGGGTTGCTAAATCCCCTGGCCAGACCGCCAAATTCACCATCAACAGAGCTGGTCCCTACTGCTTCTATAACTGGATATGGAGTACAAAATTGTAGATCACTGCCTGCATCGGCTACCAAGGTGGCTGCATTGAGGTTCAGAGTTGAGTCTTCCAGCAAGATGGGTCTTTCCGTAATTCCAGGCATTCCAAAGACAATGCTGAACTGATCTTCGAAGGTGATGTCTGATCCATAGGAAGCACGCAGGGTGCGCAGATCAGCGCCAGGCAAGTTGTTCTCCAAATAGATGCGCCCGGAATTAGTTATGGTGGCCGTGGTTTCCTCAAGCCATAATCCAGCGCCCTGGGCTGATGTTCCTTGAGGAGCATTTACAGAGAGATAGATATTTCCACTATTAGTCAAAGCCAGGGTAGATTCTACAGCCATAATACCGGCAATTTCGTCAATTACAACATTTTCTCCAGCAGTAATTTGGGTGCGTAGGGTCCCGGTATTGGTCAGATGTATATCTCCATCAGAGGCATCAATGGCGGTAACATCATGTATGGTTATTTCGGACTCATCCAAAGCACTCCCGGTTGTGACAGAAGCACTGATGGTGCCGGAGTTGTGTGCCGTACTATCTCCTGCAAATACTACTCCATAAATACCCTCTACGTTCACATAAGCATTATTGCTGACATCACCCATGGTCACGCTCGTCTTGATGGTATCCGTACTGGTATTGCGGAAGTCCTCAACACCATTTCCAAAATAAACACCATAGATTTCTTCTATGTCAGCCTCAGTACCAGAGACATTGCCCATGATGGCAGTGGCAGAGATGGTGCCAGAGTTTTCAAAATTGCTGACACTGTCATTAAAATAGGTGCCAAAGACCATTTCTATTTGAGCCCTAGCATCAGTGATATCCTCCATGGTTGCAGTGGCAGAGATGGTGCCAGAGTTTTCAAATATATCGACATTGCTTTCATCAAAATAGGCACCACAGATCGTGGCGATGTAAGTACCAGCATCATCAGAGACATCACCCATGGTGGCTTTGGCAGAGATGGTGCCAGAGTTTACAAAATTGCTGACATCACTATCAAAAAAAGTGCCATAGACATCTACTATGGTGGCCCCAGCACCATAGACATTGACCATGGTGGTTGTGGCAGAGATGGTGCCAGAGTTTACAAAATTGCTGACACTGTCATCAAAATAGGCACCAATGACCTCGCCTATCTCAGCCTCAGCATCCTCAGAGATATCACCCATGGTGGCAGTGGCAGAGATGGTGCCAGAGTTTTCAAAATCGCTGACACTTTCATCAAAATAGGCACCAAAGACCCCGTCTATCTCAGCACTAGCACC
>JAAYGN010000031.1 GCA_012727715.1 Desulfovibrionales bacterium
ATGCTGTGGCCCAAAGGGGACCAGAGCTGGTGGCCAGGACCCAAATTTTGGGTCATGTGCGTGAAATTGTACAAAGTCAGCCCCTGAGCTGGGCATTTTTTTGTGTGGATCTCTCCCGTTTTTCCTTGCCGGCCATATTTTCAGCCATGACCTTGAGCCTGGTAGCCAAGGTTGAGACAATAGTGGTCCATGTGACAGGCCAAATTTCAGACTATTTTTTGTTTGGTTGTGATTTGTTGTCCGTGGATCAAATCTTTACTGGTTCACCCCAAGCAATACTAAATGTTTTATCCCAAGATCAAAAAGGTGTGGTCATTGATCTGGCTGGACTCAACCTTGATTTTGCACCCACTTTTTGTCCTGATCCCTTAAACTATGGAGTGGTCATGGACCTGCCCCAGTCTGCCCAGGTGCAGGCCTATTTGGAAGTGACTGCTCCAGTCCAGGTGCAGGGCCGTCCTTATATCAGTTATGGTGGGCAGCCTGAAAGTGCTCCATTGGTCATGGCCCAAGAATTTTTAGGCTGCTGGGTGTGGGATATTTTATCGCTTCATACCTTTCGACATATCCGTACAACTTATTCCTGAGATTATGAAAAAGATTGCTCCCTCCAACTTTCGTAATATTGGCATTATTGCCCATATTGATGCTGGCAAGACCACGTTAACCGAACGGCTTCTTTTTTACGCCCACAAAATTCATAAAACAGGCGAAGTCCATGATGGCAATGCAACCATGGATTTTTTAGAAGAAGAACAAAAACGGGGCATAACCATATCTTCGGCCTGTACGACCATTGATTGGGCAGGCAACCGGGTCAATATTATTGATACCCCAGGCCATGTGGATTTTAATGTGGAAGTAGAGCGCTCTTTGCGGGTCTGTGACGGTGCAGTAGTTATTTTTTGCGCCATCAATGGTGTTGAATCCCAAAGTGAAACTGTATGGCGTCAGGCTGCAAAATATCATCTTCCCAAAGTTGTTTTTATCAATAAAATTGACCGACCAGGAGCAGACTTTGCGAGGGTCATGGAGGACATGAGTCGCTCTTTTGGGGTTATTCCCTTACCCATGACCATACCCAGCCTTGATGGGGAGGGTATTATTGATCTTGTACATGAACAAATGCTGATTTTTGACCCCCAGGATCAGGGCAGCACCATTGGTGTAGAACCCATACCCCATACTGATCTCGAAAAAAGCCAGAGCATGCGCAGGACCTGTATTGAAGCTGTAGCTGATTATGACGATGTGGTCATGGAAAAATATCTGGCTGACGAGCCGATAAGTGTCCAAGAATTACTTTTTGCCATACGCCAAGCCACCCTAAGTGGTCAGGCAGTGCCAGTGTATTGTGGTAGTGCACTAAAAAACATGGGCGTGCAGCCCGTCATGGATGGCATTGTTTCCTTTTTACCAGCACCCCATGAATCTTTTTTTGTCCAACAGGTGAATCAGCAACTGGAGCAGGAAAAGATTAGTCCTGATCAATTGGTAGCTTTTGTGTTCAAGGTCATGTTTGAAGGGGCCCATAAGAAAAATTTTTTGCGTATCTATCAAGGGCAGATTCGTGAAAATAGTGCAGTATATAATACCCGATCCCAGCAGTTTGAAAAAACGCACAAGCTGTATCTGCCTCACGCCAATCGTTCAGAACCATTGATCCAGGCTGTTGCTGGTGAAATTATCGTGGCCACAGGACTTAAAGATTGTGTCACGGGTGATACTCTTTTTTCCGGCAAGGCCTCTTTACGATTGGAAAACATTGATATTTTAAAGCCTGTGCTCAGTGTGGCTCTGGTGCCAGCCAGTGCCAGTGACACAGAAAAGCTGCAATTATTATTGGAGCGTTATTGCGTGGAGGACCCGACCTTACGTGTTTTTGTGGATGAAGATACAGACCAACTCATAGTTTCTGGCTTGGGTGAATTGCATTTGGACGTGGTCATGGAGCGCTTACGCCGAGAAAGTAACCTCAATTTTCGCTATGGTAACCCCCAGGTCATTTTTTTGGAAACCATCCAGGCTGAGGCCCAAGCTGAAGGAAGTTGTATAAAAACCATTGCTGACCAGGTGCATCGTGGTCTGGTGCGTGTGACTGTGCAAGCAACACCCCGGGGGCAGGGGAATGAAGTCCTTACAGAGTTGCCCCCAAGTGTCCAGGTAGATACAGCTATCCAGGCCATGCATGACGCGTTACAAGCCGGAGTTCTTGATGGTTGTGTGGTGACAGATGTGCGAGCTAGGCTAGTCAGCATTGAGCCTTTTGAAGGTGGTCTTTCGGACTTGGGAGTGCGCATGGCCACCTTGGAAGCCATGAAAACTGCCTTGGGTCATGCTTCACCCGCACGATTGGAGCCCATCATGGATTTGAAGTTACGTATGCCGGCTGAATATCTAGGTGATTGCGTGAATTTGCTGGGCACGAAAAATGCCCGCATCCTTGATGTCATCACAGATGAACATGATTCACATATTAAGGCCCAAGCTCCCATGCGTCAGCTCTTTGGATTTACCACAGAGCTTCGCTCCCGCACCAAAGGTAAAGCCTTTTATGCTCTGGTATTCAGCCATTACGGCCTGGCCGGTTAATATTTCAGAGCAATCAATGTATAAAGGAGGATCTCATGAGCGATAAACCAGAACACTATCAGCAACTGCAAACCAAGTATCCAGCATTACTCAATGCTGCCGAAACCTTAGGCAAAACAGCACGAGAAGCAGGGCCTTTAAGTGAAAAGGAACGACAATTGGTGCAATTGGGTGCATCAGCAGCTTTGCGCTCTCAAGGTGCTGTACGCAGTCATGCTCGCCGGGCTTTGGCTGCTGGAGCTACACCAGAAGAAGTGCGCCATGCAGTGATTGTCTTGACCAGTACCATTGGTTTTCCTACGGTTGCTGCGGCTTTGGATTGGCTGGAAAAGGTCATGGACTAATCAGTTTTTTGCTCACCTAGCCTGTATTGGCTTTTGAAAAGGAGTTTTTGCATGACGTGTACTTTAACTTTTATTGCAACAGATAAGGCCCCAGCGGCAGTTGGGCCGTATTCTCAGGCTGTGCGTGCCAATGGTCTGCTCTATGTGAGTGGCCAATTGGGCATGAATCCGCAAACCAATACCTTTGCAGGAGATAGCTTTGAAATTCAGGCCAAACAAGCCTTGGCCAACATGGGGGCTATCTTGAATGCTGCTGGTTGTGCCATTACTGATATTGTTAGTGTAGATGTATTTATGATTGATCTTGGTAATTTCAAAATTTTTAATGGTCTTTACGATGAATTTATGGCTGGTCATCGTCCTGCGCGGGCCGCTATTGAGGTTTCAGGCCTGCCCTTGGGTGGGCTGGTAGAACTTAAATGTGTGGCTATCTGTAAGGATCCTGCATGACCCAAAAAATTTTACGTCCAAGAGTATTTCCCTCAGCCAATGAAGACGCCAAGGCAGCCAGGCAGCATGTCAACACTCCTCAGTGTAATTCTCCTTCCTACCGCCTGGCTTTCCAGGATCAGGACTTTCTTTTACGAGAGGAATTGCGTCCGGTACGTCTCCAATTGGAACTGCTCAAGCCAGAGTTGGCCCTGCAGGAGCAGCAGATTGAATCCACTATTGTGATTTATGGCAGTGCTCGCATGCTTGATCCTGAATCAGCCAATGTACGCCTGGAAAAAATTCTGGAGGCATTAAAAAAAGATCCTGAAGATACTTTTTTGCAGCAAGAATTAGTCCGGGCCCGCACCATGGTCAGTAATAGCCGATATTATAACGAGTCCCGTAAACTTGGCCGGCTTATTTCTGAAAATACAGATGCATACAAATACGTGGTCATGACCGGTGGAGGCTTTGGCATCATGGGTGCAGCCAATCATGGAGCCCATGATGTGGGAGCTAAAAGTATTGGTATGAACATTGTGCTGCCCTTTGAACAGGAGCCCAACCCGTATATCACTCCAGAATTGAGCTTTCAATTTCACTATTTTGCCATCCGCAAGATGCACCTTTTAATGCGCGCCAAGGCCGTAGTGGCTTTTCCCGGTGGATTTGGAACCTTGGATGAGCTTTTTGAAGTTTTGACCCTGATTCAGACCCGTAAGGTACGCCCCATTCCTGTTCTGCTGTTTGGACGTCGTTTTTGGCAGCGAGTCATCAATTTTGATGTTCTGGTAGAGGAGGGCACCATTAACCCTGAGGACGTAAATATTTTTCAATATGTAAGCACTGCTGAGCAGGCCTGGGAAATTATTGCGGCCAGCAACAATATTGAAGTTCATCCTTAGTTGTAGTTTGGAAAAGATAGAGTGGACAGAGACAGATCCCTTGCCCACCAAGGCAAACGGGTAGTTTTCGAGCATTGAACGACCCGTTTATCCTGGTGGGTTTTTGCATAATTCTGCACGTAAATAAACCAGATATGCTTTATGGTCTTGTGTCTCCAGTCATGGGATCCACAACCAGCTTGATCTTTTGTCTGTCCTTGCGCAGTTTAACTTCCCAAAATCCATCATCAAATTCAACTTCTGTTATGGTTCCCTGACCACGAGCTTCAATGGATTGAATGATTATTGAGAGTGCCAGGGAGTTTGCCGGTGGTGTTTCCTCAAAATGGGTTGGTCTGCGACGCTGTTCCTGGCCGGTTTCAGGGTTAAGGTACAGCTTCAGACATCCTTGCTCCTGGCAGACCTTGATCTCCCATAAACCGTCGTCAAATTCAGCCTCTGAGATGCTGCCCAGTTTTTGGTCTTCCACCCCCTTTATAATGCTTGAAAGTGGCTTGCTCGTGGGTGACGGCAGTTCTCCTGCAATTGCGGTGGCTAACCAGGCACCTACTAAACCAGCCATAAAAAAGATGACCATATTTCTGCCTTGCATGGTATGCCTCCTTGATGAAAAGTATCGTATCTTTTTATTTGTTGAATACCAAGGCCATGTTGAACATCCTGGACACAAAATAATGGGGAGCACTTCAAGCTAAGAAAATAAGCAAGGCAGTACTCACAATTTATCCTGGTGATCCACAATAGCCTGATGGATATCCGCAATAATTTGTGCTGATAACCGGCTCATAACCAGACTCATGGATTCAGCCACGGAGCCAGGATTTTTTTTGGCACAGGGTTCTGATGCTTTGAACTGGCGTTGAAAAATGACCAGATCTGGGATGTGGCGTACCCGTGCATTCAACAGGGTAATGGTCAGTTCTGCTGTGGCCAGCCAGCCATCTTCCTCGTCTAACTCCATCCATTCCTCAACCATCCCTTCAACAATATACATGGATGGTACGGATGAGCCTGGACCATTGACAGCTAAAAAAAGTTTACTGGCAATCATATCTCGTCGCAAATAATCCTGTACCAACACTGGGGGTGTAGCCCGCCAACGGTGATAGGCATATTCCTGACGTCCAAAAGCTAAGTCGCGGTAAATCATTTTCGGAGTACCAAATTCCGGGGCCACATCAAAACGATTTAAGGTGATGGACACAGGAAGTGGAGCACCAGAAAATTCAGGGCTATCATATTCCAGGGTATAATAGCGAGTATCAGGAATATGCACACGTGAGGACGTGCATCCGGTTAAAAACAACAATACAAAACAAAGTCCGATAGGGTAACGCAACATTAAAGTTCTCCTATTCTTCCACTATTCTGGGCTTTGGAGGCTTGGAAAAAATCAATTGCGATGGTTGATTTTCCACGTTGGAGATAAGGCTGTTTAGGCTGGCTGAAGTTTGCTCCAAATTTTCAGCGGTCATGGTCAGTCGTTCTTGTAAGTTTTTGATAGACCATTGCATTTGCAGCATGGTTGCTTCTCCTTGAGCCACAAATCCTTCGGTTTTGGTCATCGTGTTGGCCAAAGAAATCATGGCTGTATCCACATGAGGACGATTCGTGGCCAGCATGGTTTGAAATTCCTTTAAAATCTCATCAATGGTGGTCAATTGGGAAGTAGCTCCTTCCATGAGTTGGCGTGAAGCCCGAATAGATTGGTCCATGTTTTGAGCCATGGCCTGTAATTGTTTGGGCCCTAGGGCTTCATTGATATTGGCCAAAAGTTGGCGAATATCCCTGGAAATTTCCCCAAGCTCTGTTTCAGCTATGGTTGTGTGCAAAGTGGTAACGGCAGCCATGGCTTCATCTGAAATACCCTTAAAATCAACAGATTGAATTTTAGCAGTGATTTCATCAACTTCTCTAAAAAATTTTCGAATTACGGATGGTCTGGAGGCAATGACCGGATGCTCTGGTGTAAAACTTAAGGCTGGAGAAAAATCTTTGCTTTGGGGATCAAGCTTATCGATTTCCACAAACATAGCTCCAGTAATGCCCACATTGGAGAGAAAGGCCACGCCATTTTCAAAGCGTGTGGCATCTGTAGTTTCTTTATCCTCAATCATGATAGTTACTTCAATCAAATGAAAATCCGGGGCAATGCCAATGGATTTAACCCGCCCCACTGGAACTCCACGATATTTAACCGGAGAATCAACTCCCAGGCCTTGTACAGATTCATCAAAATAAGTCACAAAAATTTGTCCTCGGCGCAAGAATGAACTCATACCCAGCCAGATAACGGCCAGAGTGGCCAAAGCCAGACCAGCCGTCATAAACAAACCCACTGAAAAGTTTACACGCGCAGAGGCCATGTGATCTCCGTTATCCTTGACGATTAAAAAATTGGCGCACAAAGGGATGATCGCTCGTATCTCGTAAAATCCGAGGATCGCCGTCAGCAATGATGGCCTTGGTATTTTTGTCCAACATTATAATACGTGTGGCAATGGCAAAAATAGATGCCAATTCATGGCTCACAATAACAAAGGTGGTACCCAAGGTACGATTTAATCGTAAAATTAACTCATCCAATTCTGCAGAACTAACGGGGTCAAGGCCAGCTGAAGGTTCATCCAAAAACAGGATCTCTGGATTGAGGGCCAGGGCCCTGGCAATGGCAGCCCTTTTTTTCATGCCTCCCGAGAGCTCTTCAGGTAAATGATGTTCAAAGCCTTCCAGACCCACTTGTTGCAGTTTAAGCCGCACCAAATCGTCAATGGCAGCTTGAGGAAGCAAGGTGTATTCGGCAATGGGCAGAGCGATATTTTCTCCTAAGGTCATGGATGAAAAAAGGGCCCCAGCCTGGTACATGACTCCAATACGATGTAAAATGTGTCGATATTCTGTGTCATCCTCAGGGTTAAGGGCAAGTCCAGCAATGGTAATGGTACCGGCCATGGGTTTATACAGACCAATTAAATGCTTGAGCAAGGTTGATTTACCACAGCCACTGCCACCCAAAATAACAAAGATTTCACCTGGATGAATGTCGAAATTCAAACCTTGAAGAATAACGCGCTGGCCAAAACCCATGGTCAGGTCACGCACACAGATAATGGGTGTACTCATGGTCGCCAATACCTTAAGATTATGGCCAAAATAGAATCCACGAGAATGACCATAAAAATACCGTTTACCACTGCTGAAGTAGTGGCCTGACCCACAGAAGCTGCTCCTCCGCGCACCTGATATCCTTTAAAGCAGCCAATAACAGAAATAAGAACTGCGAAAATAGCACTTTTAAAAAGACCCCAATTAATATCAAAAATGGTCAGGGTATTCATGGTTTGCGTCATGTAGGCTGTAGGGGTCAGGCTCAAGGTACCTACCCCAATTAAAAGACCGCCAGCAATGGCAAACAAATTGGAATACAAAGCCAATAAAGGGACCACCAGCACTGAGGCAATCACCTTGGGAACCACTAAAAACAACGTTGGCCGAAAGCCCATGGTCACCAGAGCATCCACTTCTTCGGAAACCTTCATGGTGCCTATTTCAGCCGCAAAAGCTGAACCCGAGCGACCAGCCACAATAATAGCGGTCATAATGGGCCCAAGTTCTCTGACCATGGCCAAGGCGACCAGGGAAGCGACATAAATATTGGCTCCAAATTGTTGCAATTGTACGGCAGACATAAAAGCCATGATCAAACCCAGTAAAAAACTGATCAACCCCACAATAGGCAGAGCATCCACACCTACCCGTTTCATGTAGTCAATGGTCGTTTTAACACGGAGCTGCCCAGGATGACGTAAAAGAGTAACAAGAGCCAGGGTCACTTCACCCACAAAGGAAACATGTTTGTTGGCCTGGTCCAGTACCTTTATGGTTTTCTTGCCAAAACGTGTTATTAGCCCTGGAGCAGGGGGCTTGCTTGGGCCTGAACTGGGTAGAGTATCCAGGTGAAGAAAATCCAAGAGTTCTTGCACATGCTTGGGCACTGCTTCTAATTGCAGGGTAACTCCCTGGTTTTCAGTCAGACGCATGAGATGAACAATAACCAAGGCACCACAATCATCCATATGCGTCACCGCATGAACATCTACTCGAAGCAATGGTGGGAGAGGAGAAGGGAGCGTATCCAAGGCTTTCAAAATATCTGCAATAGTACGCAGATCAAGACTCCCGGCCAAATGAATGGTCAAGCTGTGCAAGTCCTGGGTGATCGTGAGTGCGGTATTGGTCTTCATAAATTTTCTCAGGTTAAAGCGCAGGCTTCTGCATAGCTCAGGCCTGTCTACACGTCCAGAACCTCCCTTCAGGCGTATTTATTTGGTGGCAATGCTTTTCTTGAATCCTGTGCTCAAGTATGATAATTTGCCAGCATAGTTTTTTATAACTCCCAAACGCATAGGAAGAACAATATGCATATACGTATTTTCCTTATTACCCTTCTACTTGGCTTACCTACATGGGCTCAGGCAACTTCTGAAATTCCTGAATCTTTATATTCTGACCTGGAGTATGTGCTCTCCATGCCATCTTGTACCACAGCCCCAGAGCAAGAAAAACTCTCTGCTCTAGTGCATTTTGTGGCTTCTACTCCATCAGAAACCAGTTTGGACATGCACAACCGAGACAAAGCCACAGGCGGATTTCATTCCTTTACTCTACAGGGTGATTTGGAACGAGTCTTGGATTATGCCTACAATCCGGATATCCCTGTATATGTGACCATGCCTTCCTCGGTACGCGAACAAGAATGGCTGACCAGCAATGTGGAGCAAGACTTACTTCGACTTCGCCAGGGGTTAACCAGCCCAGAGATCGTCATGGTCCGTGGCTCTGAGCGTGAAATCATTACTCCTGATGCCAATACCGGTGGATATTATACCTACAAGCAGGACCGGGCCATACTTGCCTTTCAAGGTCCAACGGGACCTGTGCTTATTTCTGTGGGCTGTCAGCCAGAACCATCGGATGTTGGGCGCAAGGGTGTTGTTGTGGGTGATGATGCCAATTGGAATTATCTGTATTCCGATGAAACAGGATTGACCAAGACAGGCTTGGGCTGGGTAGATTCGTACATGTATAATGCCCATTCCATTCTTGTTTTTGTGGCTGATACCTCTGCCAATGTGGTTCGGGCCGGCTCTTTTAAATGGCTTAATGCAGGCTGGGCTGGGATGAATATGGTAAAATCCAACCATATTATTAACGGCATTAAGCGTTTCTCCACAGATTTTATTACCGTCTTAGAATCGCCGCATTTACCTGAGGCCGAAGCATTGGCGGACATGTATCGCCATTTTAAAACAGATAGTCTGGAGAATCTGCGGGAGAAGGTTGCTCCCTATTTTACCGCTTTGGACCAATCTGGAGATCCTGCGACCAAAACTTCACCTTTTAAAAAATTGCTTGCTTCTGGTGAATACCTGGCCAGCATGAGCCGGGCAGAACTGGTTAAGGTCCTGGTCCAGGAGTATGTCAAAAAGCATGTGGGACGTGAATATTGGATTCAGGTGGCCCAAGTTTCTGATCCAGGTTCAGTACAGCCTTAAAAAAATGACTGCTGTGCGTTACTGAACAACTCTTTTGTTCTTGGAGTGAAAAATGCCATCCCAAGAGCTCGGTGGAGGATTTTCTTTAAACTGCCTGCACCGGGCCAACATCAACTTGGAGGCTTGGTCCTCAGGATCTAGCTCAAGTACAGCCAGATAGAGTCTGATGGCCTCATCAAAATGGCGCATGAGATAGGCAGCAAAGGCATCTTCCATGAACTTTGCCATGTGCACCTCTTTTTCTCCCAGCATCTTTTTTTCACCCATCAGTTCAAAGATCTTAAGACCATTTTTCTTGCCCACAACAGCTACCAGATCGAGAGGGCGCATCACAAAATGGTCTTTAACCAGCTCCTGGGTGTTTTGCCCAACGATAATATCGGTTCCGTAACACTTGTTGAGTCCTTCAAAGCGGCTGGCAGCATTAACATGATCTCCAATGGCGGTGTAAGTCATGCGATTTTCACTGCCCAGATTGCCTACAATGACCTCACCCGTATTCAGACCTATGCGTTGGTAGAAAAGGGGCTTGCCCTCATCCTTCCATTTTTTACGAAGCACAGCCAGTCTTGACTGACATCGTAGAGCAGCCTGACACGCAGCCACAGCATGATCAGCATTGGGGATGGGAGCCCCCCAAAAGGCCATGATCGCGTCGCCCATAAACTTGTCCACAGTACCTTGCTCCTCACGAATCAACTGGTTCATTTCTTTTAAATATTCAGCCAGACTATCTACAACTGCTTCTGGCTCAAGCTCTTCTGAGATGGATGTAAAGCCCACAATATCTGAGAAAAAAATGGTCAACCTTGCCTTGCGTCCACCAAGGATAGCCTCTCCACCTGAAGCCATGATATCGCGCACAACATCAGCGGGCACATATTTACCAAAAGATCGCAATCCTCTTTTCATATCGTCAATAGCCACCATGAGGCAGTCCACTTCCTTAAACATGGAATGTCCCAGGGGCTTGCCTTCAATTTCAAAGCGGCCAATGGCTTCAGCCTCACTGGATATTTGCTTGAGGGGTTTTGCAATACGTGCAGATATCCATGCACTGGTCAGCAACATAAACAGAAAGCTGATCAGGGCAATCCCCAGAGTTTCCAGGTTGTTGCGATCAACAAAACCAAGAACTTCCTGGCGAGGAATGATGGAAGCAATGATCCACTCCGGCATGTTCTCGCCAGATATTTTGCGGTAGCTCCCAAAATACTTTGTGTTGTCAGCCAGAAAGTTGAAAATTTGGATCTGCTCAGTAGCTTGTAGGAGGTCTTCATGACCCAGTTGTTGTAAAAAGCTGGCTACGCGTACATCTTTAAGCTCTGCGTAGGGAACAAATTCATATCGTGATCGACCCTGTTCATTGACAACAGTTTGGGTGAGAATTTCTGGAGTTGGATGAGCAATGACCTGGAGCTGTTCTTGGGCTGTTTTTTCGATGATAAAGGCAAACCCATCTTTTCCCACAGGATTGGCAGCAAGAAACCTGGATATGGCCACAATATCAAAATCAACGCTGGTCACCCCAAAAAATTCTTTATTTTGCCCGAAAAAGGGTGCTGCATAAGAAACACCGGCGACCATTTCAGCTCCTTTGCGAATGGTACGAGCCTCTATCCATACTGGTTTTCCTGCCTTTTGGGCCAATTCATACCAAGATTCAAAGGTGCTGTTCCGATTTGCCCGAGGAGAGAAGGTCAGTTGGTTATAATTATAGGATACGCGTTCCTTGTAATCTTCGGGCCAAAAATCAAAAAATTCAAGAGTCCTGGCCTCATGGTCAAAGCGGCTTTCACGAATGGAGAATTTACCATCAGCCATGCGCTCAATAGAAAGCATATGACCATCTTCAAGGCGCACAGAGATAAAGGTGAAGTATGGTTGTGTCTCCATGACCCGTTGCCAATAGTTGCTTAATCTGAAAAAAGTTTCTGGGCCAAGCTTGATCGTACCCAGAGTGGACCGGTTTAACTGGTTCTGATCATTGGCCTTGGAAAGCAGGTTTTTAATCCAAAGCTCAATACGAGCCGAGGTTTGATCAATGACCTGTGCGGATAAGTTGTCAGCATTCTTTCGGATATTCGTATATGAAAAAATGCCGAGCAGACCAATGGCACTCAAGAGAAGCAGGGCAAAAATAGTAGATAGAGCAATGCGAAAGGGGACACGTACTTTTTTCCCATTAAATTCACCGGATAAGTGTTTCATGTTTTTTCCCTCCAGATTGCAAATAACAAGGGACAGATTTTTTATTGTTCCTGATGGGGCTTGAAATCCAATTGTTGAGGTACGATACAGTGTTTTCTTACAATCATCTATCCGGACAAGCTGGGCGTACTTGCGATATGAAGGAGTTACAGGCTCTAGGTCAAGATCCATCTGGCTCTTGTGGATAGCAGGAAAACTCGTTAAATATCAAGAAGATAATCGTTCTTGGGTATGATATGCTAAAAAACTGTTCGTTTATTTTGTTTATTGCAAGTCCAACAAAGAATATATCAAAGCATTACTGAGTTCATCCTCAAGAAATCTATGGTAAGTATCGCTTGTGTACGTGAGGCAATCAGGAAGATTCATGAACATCTATTTGGTGGGTGGTGCAGTCCGCGACCGGTTACGGGGTCTAACACCCTTGGATTATGACTATGTGGTTCTTGGGGGCAGTGAAAAAGATTTGCAGGCCCACATTAGCGGATTGACGCGAGTCGGTCAGGGTGTTCCTGTTTTTGTGCGTGGGAACGAGCAATACACCATTTCCACCTATCCTGATATGGCAGCAGACCTGGATTCTCGTGATCTGACCATAAACGCTTTGGCCCAAGATAAACAAGGACAAATTTGGGCCCATCCTCAGGCTTTGGCTGATTTGCACGATCAGATTTTACGGCCAGTCCGCCTTGAAAATTTTCTTGCTGATCCCTTGCGAGTTTTTCGTGCCGCCCGTTTTGCAGCGACGTTGCCTCATTTTAGCGTCCATTTTCAACTCATTTTAGCCATGCAGTCAGTGCCCCATAGTGCCTTAAGCCAGGTCGCAGCAGAAAGGGTAGGTCAAGAAGTGCTCAAGGCCTGCCAGGGAGAACAGCCCGGACGGTTTTTACGCCTTTTATGTCAAGGCCATGCTCTTGATCCCTGGTTTAGAGAATTGGCTCAAGCTGATGGTATTCCTGCCGGACCTGTTCCGTATCATGATTCCAGCGTACTCGAGCATACGGCTCGGGTTATGGATAATTGTGCTGGTGATACCTTGGCTGTATGGATGGCTCTTTGTCATGATTTGGGCAAAACGAGTACTCCTGAAAAAAAGTGGCCGCATCATTTTGGACATGAACAGCGTGGTCAAGCCCTGGCCCAAAGTATGGGACAACGCCTGCGGCTCCCACGTCGTTATATACAGGCTGGATCTTTGGCGGCTCGTTGGCATATGGCTGGCGGCAACTATCTGGAGTTACGGGAGGCCACCAAAGTCAGGCTTTTGTTAACTCTGGTCAAAGCCGATATTTTTGACTCTTTTTTTCGCTTGGTCCAGGCAGACGACGGGCATGACCATGGCCCCAGGGCAAAAGCAGACCTTGAAATAATCCAATCAGTGCGTTTACCTGAAAAGCACCATAATCGTGGTCACCGCAGCGCTGAAATTTTACTCCAACTGAGGTGCGAGGCCCTGGCGAAACATGTTTAACCATGGAGATTCCTTATGGAAAACAACATAGATCAAGCTCAACGTGTTGCCAGGTTATTGGATCTGACCAGCCTACAGGGAAATGAATCTCAGGAAGATATTAGACAACTTTGTGCTCAATGTGTGGGCAATTTTGGGCACGTGGCTGGCCTGTGTCTCTTTCCCCAGTTTTTATCTCAGGCCCAACAGGAACTGAAAGCACTGGGCTCACCGCCAATACGCCTGGTGACAGTAGCCAATTTTCCCCATGGATATCTGGATATCTCCAGGGCTGTACAGGAAATACACCAAGGTCTTGCGGCTGGCGCCCAGGAAATTGACCTGGTCTTTCCCTATGGGTCCTTTACGGCCGGAGCCCAAGATGACGTTGCGCATTTTCTTACAACCTGTCGTAAAGCTTGCCCGGTAATCTTAAAAATTATCTTGGAAACAGGCGAGTTACGGGACCCAGCCTTGATTCAGGCTGCGAGTGAACTGGCTATTGCCACGGGTGCTGATTTTTTAAAAACATCCACAGGTAAATCTTCAGTGCATGCAACCCTTACTGCTGCGCGGATCATGCTGGAAACTATTGCTCAAAGTTCGCGCACAGTGGGTTTTAAGGCTTCAGGAGGTATTCGCTTGGTGAACGAAGCGGTACAATATCTTGCCTTGGCTGAGGAAATCTTGGGGAAAGACTGGATCGGTCCACATACTTTTCGTTTTGGAGCCAGTAGTCTCTTACAGGATATCCTCAAAACTTTGGATCATGGAAAATAGATCTTGGCCCGCGTAGCACTGATCATTCTTGATTCCTTGGGCGTAGGCGGCGCTCCTGATGCTGGTGCCTTTGGTGATCAAGGAGCAAATACTTTGGGACATATTGCTCTTTATGCGCACCAGGGATTAGCTGAGCAAGGGCGTAACGGTCCTCTTTGTTTACCCATCTTAACCTCTTTGGGGCTGGGGTTGGCTGCGGCTTTAAGTACAGGACAAGTCCCCCCGGGGCTGGAGCTGGAACCGGAAAATTGTCTTGGACAGTATGGTTGCGCCACACCCACAAGTCCGGGTAAAGATACTATTAGCGGACATTTTGAACTGGCTGGCGTGCCCATAACCGAAGATTGGGGATATTTCACAGCCAAGAATAATTCCATACCCAAAAAAATTTTAGATGAGCTTATTCAGCATACAAAAATTCCAGGCTTCTTGGGGAATTGCCAGGCATCGGGTACTGAAATTTTGGTCCGTCTTGGTGAAGAACATATCACAAGCGGTAAACCGATCATCTATACTTCGGCAGATTCAGTTCTTCAAATTGCGGCCCATGAAACCTATTTTGGCCTTAGCCGGTTATACGCATTGTGCTTGGCAGCCCGGACCTTGGTGGATGAATATCGTATTGCCCGGGTCATTGCCCGTCCTTTTATAGGGGAAAATAAAGAAAATTTTGTACGTACTGGACAGCGTCGAGACTATGCCATGCCTGCGCCACAGTTAACAATTTTAGACCGAATCTGCCAAGCTGGTGGACAGGTTGTAGCAATATGTAAAGTCCGCGATATTTTTGCTGGACGTGGCGTGAGTCAGAGTTTTTCTGCGCATGGGCATGCGCAAATCATGGACCAAGTGCTTTTGGCCCTGGCCCAAACCAAAGAACAGATGGCAGAAATACCTGCACTGCTTATAGCCAATTTTGTTGACTTTGACTCAGTCTACGGACATCGCCGGGATGTGGCTGGTTATGCCAGAGCCCTGGAGGCATTTGACGAAAACCTCCCAAGGCTTTTAAAGACCTTGGAGCGCGGCGATCTGTGTGTCATTACCGCTGATCATGGTTGTGATCCAACCTGGCCGGGCACAGACCATACCCGAGAACAAGTGCCTATTTTGGCCTTTGGACCTGGAATAAAGCCGGGAAGTATTGGAATTCGTCAAAGTTTTTCTGATGTGGCTGCAACCATAGCTTTATTTTTAGACCTTAATGCTTTGGACTTTGGAAGTCCCTTTCTTTTGACTTAACTTGTATCTTGCCAAGGATAACCCATGACCCAACGCAATAGTTTGGACTCGTCCATAGTTGAACGTATCATTCCAGTTTTGCTCAGGCTTATGGTTTGGGGTGGATTTTTTGCAGTCTTTTATCTTTTACGTTCTTTTTTTCTCCTTTTATTTTTAACTTTTGTTTTTGGATATATCCAAAGCAGAGGAGTGGATAAGCTGCAAAGATTCATTCCCCACCGAGCCTTGAGGGTCGTGTTGGTCGCGACACTTTTTCTCAGTATCTTGGTGACTGTGGGAATTTTAATTGTTCCCAAAGCCAAGGACCAAACTGTACTTTTTGTTATTCAACTTCCACAACACGTGGCACGACTGGACCAGGAGCTTTTATCTCTGGCTGAACGCTATCCCATGATTGCCAATATCATTCCGGAATTGAGCTATGAACATAGTCAATCTCCTTCAGGCTTGGGCAAATCACAAACAGCAATTTTAATTCAACAAATTTTTGGATTGGGTGAACCGCAAGATGGACAACACAAAATTAATCAAATGCTGGAATTAGTACGGGGGGTAGGAGGACAGGTGGCGGCCATTGCTTCAGCTTTTCTCCTGGCCCTCTTGTTTTCTTTTTTAATTGTCCTGGATTTGCCCAAATTGACCACCAGTGTAACCAATCTTAAAAACACCAAAGTAGGCTTTATCTATCGTGAGGTAGCTTATAGCATTCACGATTTTGCTCATGTTTTGGGGCGTGCGCTGGAAGCCCAATTTGTCATTGCTGTGGTCAACTCGTTGCTCACAGCCTTAGGGGTGCTGGCTTTAGGCATGGGTTCAGCTTTGGCCTTTTTAACGGTCATTGTTTTTCTTTGTAGCTTTATTCCAGTGCTCGGCGTCTTTATCAGTTCTGTACCCATTTGTCTGATAGCTTTGCAAAGCTCTGGGTTAACAACCATGCTTTTGGCAATTGTTATGATCACAGCCATTCATCTTATTGAAGGCTATGTCTTAAATCCCAGAATTTATGGCTCCTACATGCGCATCAACCCAGTTATTGTTCTGGTCATCTTAACAGTAGGTGCCAAAATTTTTCACGTCTGGGGACTTGTTTTAGGCGTACCCATCTGTACCTATTTTTTCGGTCATGTTATTCGCTACCCTGAACAAAAACTCCTCAATGCTCAGGATACAATCGCACACGAGACAGATGATGATTTATAATCTTGTTGACCAATGCAGTGCATTTTTTAAAATAGCCATGCCCAGTTCTGGCTGAAAATATTCTTCTTTTTGCTGCACAAAGGGTATATATTCCAAGGTGGCCTTCACAGGGGCAATTTTTCCACCCTGAATCCGTAAAAAAAGACTTTTTCGGGCGGGAGCCATGCGTCCTAAAACAACGGGAATAGCTTCAAAGGCCTCGTTTTTGGGCAGGGTAACCGGATGTAAAGGAACTTTAGGTAAGGTTGAAGTAACCTGACCAGGCTGATGCAGGGAAACAGCACTGGCTAAATTTAAAAAAAGTTCGGGCCTGATTTTAAAAGCTGGTACTCGAAAGGTAAAAGGAGTGACAGCCATCCATGGCTGGGGAACCTTGGGTAAATTGGTAAGCTGGATGAGATCAGACCAGGTTTTCAGGGTAAAGCCTGTAGTCGCAAAATGTACGTTCCAAAAAGGAAGATAAAGATCAGGAGAGCTGACAGAGGTCCTAAAGCACACCTGCACCTCTTTGCCTTGATTGGGACCAGCTTCCCAGGTTGTCTCACAATGAGAACAGGTCTGGACCAAACTTTGACTATGCCCCTGCAAATCCCAACCACATTTGGGACATAGGGTGGAAACAAAACGCAAAGAACTGCTGGCGGGATGAAATTTTTCTCGGTCCACATCCATGGGTCCCAAAATTTTTCCCGTAAGGCCATCAATAAAATGCTGTTCCAAAGCATAGAGGGGTTGAAAAATGAGGGATAACGAATCCCCAATATAGGCTACCAGGCGTTTTTCATTGGGTAGGTCAAGACCCGGGATAAACTTTACCAATTGGGCTTTAAGGATTGCACTGGAAAGATCTGGCTGGACAAATGAGCCTGGAGTGGTTGGTTCTACAAAATGCAAGGTCATGGCTTGGGCCCTCAAGCCCAAGGTAGGGAGAACACTATTGGTTTTGACTGCCAGGAGGCTGGAATCAAGAATTTTGTGCTGGGTCCTGGAAGCTGTAAGAACAAATACATTCCCACGCAGTCTCCAATAGGGCATATAAACAAGAGTGCCTGGGGAAGAAATGCGTGGCGGAATAAAAAATTCCAACGGGCCGCGCCCATAGATAAAGAGCCGAACTTGACAAAAAGGACAAGTAAAAATTCGGTCTGTTTTTTGTAGTTCCACAGGTGCGCCGCATTGCGGGCATTGGTGGGATAAGCTGCTCATGAACTTTCTTTGACGCGTTCTCCACAATGAACACAAAAAGATGCTGACCGTAAATTATTCCGACCACAAGATGGACAGGGGATATTCTCTTGAACCGGTCCTGCCGCTCGACCACAGCGAGGACAAAACCGGGTATTGTGAGCTAAGTTTTTACCGCAACCCTGGCATTGTTCAAAGACCAGCAATTGATGTCCACAAGACGAACAAAAACGATCCTCAGTATCTATGGGCTGACGACATTCAGGGCAGCGTAGAGCCGCAGGGCGAGTTATGGTCTGGGCAGCTGCCAAAGCACCTGGAGTCATGGGGGGCGTGGCAGGCTGATTGTGCATCGCCTGGGCCATGAGGGAGGGCATCATAAAACCTACACCCAGTCCCATGGAATCACCAGCACTTCCAGGATTAGTGGCTGCTTTTTCCAGGGCTGTAGCTGCTTTTAATTGCAAAAATTTGTTCATGTCTTCAAACATGCCCAGTTTGGTCTTGTCATCCATAGCCTTTTGAATTTCAGGCGGTGGGGTGATGGAATTAATATACAATTGGTTGAGAGCCAAACCAAAACGACTAAAATCCTGACTCAGCTTTTGGCTTAAACCCGCAGACCAGGCTTCATAACGGCTGGGCAAGTTTAATATGGTATCCATGTTTTCGCCCAAGTAATCATTAAAGCGAGAAACAATAACCTTGCCCAGATATTCGCTTAAATTGGACACAGAAAAAGAAGCCATGGTGCCCACCAAAGAATTGATGAACAAAAGAGGCTGGACCACCTGGATATTGAACATGCCATAGGCTCGTAAACGAATGAGCCCTAATTGCGCATCTCTAAAAGCCACAGGCTCCCGAGTACCCCATTTTAAATTGGGAAAAATCTTGGTGTTGACCAGATAGGCCTCTGCTCGCAAAGGACTTTCCAGGCCCCAGGGAATACCCATAATTTTGTTTAAAATGGGGATATTGGCAGTTTTGAGAGTGTGGCGTCCTGGTCCAAAAACATGGACAGCCTTACCATTATAGAAAAAAATGCCGGCCTGGGAGTCACGAACTACCATTTGAGCACCGTATTTCACTTCTCCTGAGCCTTTTTCCGGAAAACGATGCGCGATTTCCTGGCCATTATGATCAAGCCATTCAATGAGTTCTAGGAAAAAAATATTGTGGGTACCCATAGTGTTCTCCGTGTTCATGATGTAGAGGCAGTGGTTATAAGGGGATTTGCTTGCAATTACAACACAGGAAACGTAGTGCTCAAACAGGACAATACTCCCTGGCATTTTTATCTGCTGGTCACAGGAGAGAATTTTTATGAAGAAAGAAATTATGTCGAGTACTGATATGCAACAAGCACTAACTGATTTGGCACATCAGGTTCTGGAACAGGTTGCGGATCACGATTCTTTAGCTCTCATAGGTATTCAGCGTCGTGGTGTAGACTTGGCCAAACGCTTGAGTACACTTCTTTCTGACTTTTTAGGTACAACGGTTATGTGTGGGGAGCTGGATATCAATTTGTACCGCGATGACTGGACCACGTCATCAGCCACACCCATTATCAGTGCGACACGCATAGATTTTGCGTTGGAAGACAAAACCATTATCTTGGTGGATGACGTCCTTTTTACTGGTCGCACCATTCGCAGCGCCCTGGAAGCTATTGTGGATTTTGGCCGTCCCCAAGCCGTAAAACTTTTGGTGCTTATTGATCGCGGCCATCGAGAACTACCCATTCAAGCTGATTTTATTGGCCAAACTGTGGTTACCACACGCGATGAAGTCGTTAATGTGTTTGTTGTGGAGCGTGACGGACACGATCAAGTAGTTCTGGAAACTGACCAATAAAAATGGCGAGGAGCTCCCCATGATGCTCTCGCCACTTCCTACCTGAAAACACTTGGGCTATAATCCAAAGTGTTTTTGAATATATCCGCTCATAACAGATTGTGCTTCTTCTCGACATTCGCCGCAGCTTGTGGCGATTTTAGTCATTTCTTGTAATTCGTGAAAGCTGCGTACTCCTTCCAGTACGGCATGCTCAATATCCTCATCAGTAACCTGCATACATTCACATACAATTTTTGCCTTTGTGGTTGTGATGCGATCTTCCATCCCATTTTTACGGTAATAATCGTCAATGGCGGCCCTTAAGGCTTTATCGCCCAATACTGAACAATGCACTTTATTGTCCGGTAAACCATCCAAGGCCGCTAAAATATCTTTGGCCTTAATGGTATATGCTTGGTCCAGAGTCATACCCTTGACCATTTCCGAAAGCATGGACGTGCTGGCAATAGCACTGGCACACCCATAGGTCCGCCACTGACAATCAGTAATGGTCAAGGTCTTGGGATCAACCTTGATATACACAATCATTTCATCGCCGCATTTGATATTACCCGTCTGGCCGATACCATCAAAGTCGGCCTCATTATCTTCACGCATAATATTGCGTGGATTCATAAAATGATCCTTCACCTTATCTGAATATGTCCATTTGGCAGCCATGTTATTTTCTCCTGTACGTAGTCGACATTTCACGAATACGGTTGATGATCGGTGGTAGGTGATGGAGCATGTAGTCCACATCATCCTTGGTATTTTCTCGGCCCAAGCTGATACGAATGGAGCCATGAGCATTTTCCACAGGCACACCAGTAGCCATGATGACATGTGAGGGATCCAGGGATCCCGATGCACAGGCTGAGCCTGTGGACACAGCAATACCGGCCAAGTCAAGATATAAAAGGATGGCCTCTCCCTCGGCCCCGACAAAGGAGACATTTAAGGTACCAGGCAGACAATGAGTAGGATGTCCCATAACCAGAACATCAGGAATGGATGCAACAATGCCATCACGTAAGGTTTGTTTGAGGTGGAGCAGTCGGCTTTCTTCAGCGTGCATTTCCAAGGCCCGCATTTCTACAGCTTTGCCCAGACCAAAAATACCCAAGGAGTTTTCTGTCCCGGCTCTACGGCCTGACTCCTGGTGTCCGCCCAAAATCAAGGGACAATAGGGCGTGCCCTTCTTAACATACAACGCACCAATACCTTTAGGCCCATAAATTTTATGAGCAGACAAGCTTAAAAAATCCACATCCAAATCACGAACGTTGACTGGAATTTTCCCTACTGCCTGAACAGCATCAGTATGTACCAACGCCCCTCGTTCATGGGCAATACGAGTGATTTCCTTAATATCTTGGATTGTTCCAATTTCATTATTGGCCATCATGATGGAGACTAAGCCAGTTTTGTCGGTGATACTTTGACGCAAGTCATCCAAATCAATGCGCCCGTATTGGTCAACAGATAAATAGGTCACACCGTGCTTGCCTTGAGCAAGATTGGTCGCAGTACTGAGCACACAAGGGTGCTCAATAGCAGTGGTGACCAAATCATGGCGACCACTCATGGCACAAGCACATGTAGTACTTTCACAGCGCAAAAGAGAGAGCACTGTATTGTTGGCTTCAGAACCACTGCCTACAAATAAAATCTCACCCGCAGCAGCACCTATAAACTGGGCTACGCTGGTACGGGCATCTTCTATTTTTTCTCGGGCTTCACGACCAAAGCTATGCATACTTGAAGGATTTCCAAACACTTCCAGTCCCTGGATCAATGTTTTTTTCACTTCAGGATGCAGGGGGGTAGTGGCATTATTATCCAAATAGACCGTGCGATGTTCCATGGCAGCTCCTTGATTGCAAAATAATGACCAGAGAGTAAGACATAAAATGAACCTGTCCACCCAGAACTACGTAAAATTTTATTTTGCCTTAAACAGCAAGGCTTTGCCAACGTTGATCCTTCCAGGAATAGAGCTCATGAGGTCGAAATCCAGCCTTATAGGCCATACGCGCACACCCACGGGTCCAGTAACCCAGATAATAATGGGATAATCCCAAGGATTGAGCATGGTGTATCTCTTGTAATGCTCCATAAACACCAAGACTTAAATGAGAAAGATCAGGATCAAAGATAAAATATATGGAATTCAATGCTGTATTGGACTGGTCCAGATATCCTGCGGCCACCAGACTTTTATCCAGCCAATACCGGGCCAATAATCCTGGACAAGCAGGTGAATGAAAATGAATGACAAAGTCGGCAAAATTAACTTTTTGCTGAAAGCGTTCCTGGGAATGGACACGGTACAGATTAAAAAGCTGTCGGTGATAGCGCAAAGGCCCAACCTCAACCTGAACATCCCGACATTTACGCAGCACTCTTTTTTGACTGCGGCTTAAACGAAAGCGTTGGACATCTACACGAATGGGAGTACAAGCCCGACAATCAGGACAGGCTGGTCTAAAAAAATAATGACCAAATTTACGCCACCCTCGGGACAAAAACCATTCCAGCTCTTCTGCATCCAGCTCACCAGCAAAAAAATATTCATAGACCATTTTTTGATCCGCCAAATACGGACAGGGCATGGGAGATGAGAACGCAGGATATTGATAAATGAACATAGGTGATTTTATACTACAATACTGGGTATTTCTTTTCGTATTTACCCAGTTATCTTGGACCAGGAATCTCGCAAGGTCACACTGCGATTAAAGACAAGCCTGCGGGACGAATGATCCAGACGATCTGCACAAAAGTATCCCTGACGCTCAAATTGAAAACGATCTTCAGGCAACGCCGTTGCCAAGGATTGTTCTAGCAAACAATGGGGCAGCACTTCCAGGGATTGAGGATTGATCTGAGTTAAAAAGTCGGCATCCTTTCCTGGGGTTTCCACCATAAACAAGCGGTCATAAAGACGAATCTCAGCCTGGACGCAATGCTGGGCACTGACCCAATGCAAGGTACCCTTGACCTTGCGTCCATCAGGTGCATCCCCACCACGAGAAGCCGGGTCGTAGGTACAGATTACTTCCTTGATAGTCCCATCCGGGTTTTTAACCACATTCTCACAAGTAATGAGATATGCTCCACGCAAGCGGACTTCCTTACCTGGTGCCAAACGGAAAAATTTGGAGCTGGGATTTTCCATAAAGTCCGACTCTTCAATATAAATTTCACGAGAAAATCCGACCTGGCGCGTCCCCATATCTGGATTTTTAGGATGATTAGCTAAAGTAAAAAAATCTTCCTGATCATCGGGGTAATTGGCAATGACAAGTTTTAAAGGCTTAAGCACAGCCATGGCTCGTGGGGCAGTGGCATCCAAATTTTCGCGCACACAGTTTTCCAACAACCCCATGTCCACACAACTTTCAGAGCGGCTGACCCCAATGCGCTCGCAAAAGTCGCGTAAAGCAGCAGGAGGAAACCCTCGCCGGCGCAGGCCGGAGATGGTGGGCATGCGCGGATCTGACCAACTGCCAACAATTTTATTATCGACCAAAAGTTTCAGTCTTCGTTTGGAAGTTACGGTGTAGTTGATATTTAACCGATTGAATTCATATTGCCTGGGTCTGGCCGGCACCTGAAGCTGATCTAAAATCCAATCATAAAGCGGTTTGTGATCTGCAAATTCCAACGTACAGATAGAATGCGTGATATGCTCCAAAGCATCAGACAGGCCATGGGCAAAATCGTACATGGGGTAAATACACCATGCGTCCCCGGTATTTTGGTGCTCTTGGTGCAAAATACGATACAAGGCTGGATCACGCATGTTCATATTCGGCGAAGCCATGTCAATTTTAGCTCGTAAAATATGGGCTCCTTCGGAAAATTCTCCAGCTCTCATGCGGGTAAAAAGATCGAGGTTGTCCTCAATGCTGCGTTCTCGATACGGGCTGTTGGTGCCCGGCTCAGTCAAAGTACCACGATACTGACGTACTTCCTCGGCTGACAAGGAACAAACATACGCCTTGCCTTGCTTGATGAGGTCCACGGCAAATTGATACAGCTCTTCAAAATAGTCCGAAGCATGGTACAAATGTTCGCCCCAATCAAAACCAAGCCAATGCACATCTTCCTTGATGGAAGCAACAAAAATGGGATCTTCCTTGCCAGGATTGGTGTCATCAAAACGTAAGTGACAGCGTCCACCATAATCTCTGGCCAGCCCAAAATTTAGACAAATAGACTTGGCATGACCAATATGAAGAAAACCATTGGGCTCAGGTGGAAAACGGGTAATAACCCGGCCCTGATGTTTGTTGGTTCGTAAATCGTCTTCAATAATTTGGCGTAAAAAATGAGAAGGCAAAGAAGGTTGATCCATGAGTTTTCCTTATGTTTTTCTTGGGATGACTTGAGAGATTATTTTCTTTTTTAGGGAAACATTGGGCAATATTGTCCTTGAATATATTTCTGTAAGGCATCACGGCTGCTGGTGTACGCCAGTTGTGCCCAGGGAAGCTCCTGAGGCGTAAAAAGGGCTAATGTTTTGATTTCGTTATTGGGGTAAGGGTGCCCGGTATGCAAATAGGAGTGATAGACAATAATAACAGAAGCACCCTTGGGGTAAGAAAATACTCCCACCAAGCCATCCAGGTGAATATGAAGCCCTGTTTCTTCACGAATTTCACGCTGGGCAGCATGTTCAACTTGCTCATGGGCATTGACATACCCACCAGGTAACAGCCAGCGCTGTGCATCATCTCGCCTCTTGCGGCGCACCAGTAAAAGCCGACCATGAATATTGACAATAACACAAGCTACAACCTTTGGATCGGGATACAAGCTGTTTGCACAGGTTGTGCATACCAAAGACTCAACCTCCCCATTGGGAGCATATTCTTTTTTTAAGGACGCACCACAGCCAGGGCAAAAACGATAGTTTTGAAAAAGAAGGGCGGTACAAGGCATCACTTAAAAAAGTTCATTTTGATCTTGTTTTCTTTGAGGCTTTGTCTTTGATGCGCCTGGGCAGTTTTAGCTGGATGGCCGATACTGACTATGGCCAAGACACGAAAATTATCTGGAATATGCAAAAGTTCACGGACCCGTTCTTCCGCAGAAACGCCGGGTTGATATTCTCGCCCTCGAATTTGAATCCAGCAACTGCCCAAATCCAAACTGGTGCAGGCAAGTTGCAAGATAATGGTAGCAATGGAACAATCTTCAATCCAGGTGTCAGCCAGAGAGTCATCTCCTAGAATAACCACACCCAAAGCTGCGTCACGTAAAAAATGAGCATGTCTGGGCTTGGCAGTAGCCAGGTCCCCAAGAAGATCCTTGTCGGTGACAAAAATAAATTCCCAGGGATCCTGGCCACGGGAAGAAGGAGAGCGAAGCACTGCTTCTTGGAGCTGCACCATGATCTCCAAGGTCAGAGTCGTTGGGGTATAATGCCGGATACTGCGACGTTGACGTAAAATATTGAGCATGAATAGTTCCTTATGTTTTAGGACCCCGAGATGATGGCCCGGGGCTGTTTTTTTCTTATCCTTGATCAGCCGCTCATGTTTTCGTATCAAAGCCTTTTGGTGGGAGCAATCCCAGGGATTGGAGGACTGATGTATGAAATAATTTTGGTCTTGACACTCTTGGCCGGCTGTCTCATGCCCGTGCAACCAGCTATGAATGCCATAGTGGCCCAATGGACCAACAGTGCTTTTTTTGCAGCTTTTCTATCTTTTTTTGTGGGCACCGTAGCCCTTGGACTTGTGTGCCAGATCCTGCCAAACTCCTGGCCTGCTCGTCCAGCCTTATTGCAAATCCCTTGGTGGTGCTGGACAGCAGGTATCCTTGGCGCTTTTTTTGTAACCATGACCCTGGTGGCTATCCCGCGTCTGGGAGCCCTGACAACCATTGCTCTGCTTGTGGCTGGACAAATGCTCATCTCCTTGGTCATGGATCATTATGGATGGTTTGGAATTCCAGTTCAGGTAGCGAGCCCTGGTCGTATGCTGGGCGCTCTTTTTTTAGTGGTGGGAGTACTATGCATCCAAAAATTTTAGGAGAAAATTGATGAAAACCGCTCTCTTTGTTTTTAATGATGATCCCATGTGTTTTATTCATGTTTTGCTTAATGCTCTGGACTTACATGCTCACGAGCAAGAAGTACGGGTGATTATGGAAGGAGCTTCCGTAACCTTGGTACCCCAGGTCGTTGCCCCTGATCACCCCTTGACCCATCTTTTTGCCCAGGTCAGGGACAAGGGCCTTCTGGATGGAGCGTGCCGGGCTTGTGCCGTAAAGCTCGGAGTAGCCAAAGATATTGAAGCAACAGGCATAGCTCTTGTGGGTGACATGAATGGTCATCCATCCATGCGAGGCTATATGGACCAAGGATTTCAGGTCATAACTTTTTAGTTGCAGTCCAAAGTACGTTTACACTGCACGCCAGTAACTGACCAAGAGGATGCATGGATGCTTGTTCGCGTTGGTTCTAAAAATCCTGTGAAATTGGCTGCCATCTCAGCAGTCATGAAAAAACGATTTCCTGACGCAATTTTTGAGTCTGTTGCAGTTGCTTCCCTAGTTGGAGACCAGCCCGTGGGTTTGGAAGAAACTTTGCGGGGAGCTAAAAATCGAGCCAGAGCAGCTTTTGCCATATCCCCAAGCTGTGATTTAGCTGTGGCCCTTGAATCAGGATTAGTACCTGTGCCTGAGATCCGAACAGGATATATGAATCTCACAGCCTGTGCTATTTTTAATGGTTCTGAAATTTTTGTAGGCTTGGGTCCGGCCTTTGAATTACCCCTAGAGGTCACTCGTTTGGTGGTTGAGGAGGGTTTGGAACTTGATCCTGCTGTACGCCAGGCTGGGCTCACTGACAATGCTCGTATTGGCTATGCCCAGGGGCTTATAGGAATTTTAAGTGGTGGCAGGGTTACCCGTGAAGACTACAGTCGTCCGGCTGTGTCCATGGCCCTGGTGGCTATGGGAAAATAATATAAATCAAAGTACTACTGAGGTGAGCATGTCTCGTTCTTATCTTGTATATCGTTGCATCAAAGATGAAGCCATTAAAACCCCTGAAGCTATTATTGCTTTGTGGGATGAAGATCTGCCCAGATTTACAGAAATTTTGGACGAAGCTACAGCCCAGCGTCCAGACAAGGCCAGAAAAGAAAATGAATATTGGGAGATCGTGGCCAAAGATCAGGCCGACCCCTATGATTGGGAAAAAGTGGTCGGCCCCATGAAAAATAAAGAGCATGATCCTCTGGGTGATATGTGGCGAGATCGGGCCAAGATTGAAAAACTTGTGGAACAAGGAGCGACTTTGGAGCAGGCCATGGATGTCATGACCCCCTTTAGCCATAGTTTTCGATATGAGTCAGAAGCCCCCAAAAATCTGCTGCCAAATATGGATGAGATCAAGTCTTAATCTGGATTCATTGGGAAACAAAGGATTCAAAAGGACAAATATGGATGGAATGATAGAGGAATTGGATATTTTTTTTGAAAAATGGGCATCTTGTGATGCGAAAAAGGCATTTCATATTTTTCGCAAGGCACTGGAAAGTGTGGATAAGGTTATCCTGGATTTCAAGGCCAGGCCCGGTGTGACCTATTCTTTGCGGGGAGCACATCCCCATCACCAGGAACGAGAACTTTTTGTACTTATTGATATCATTGACGATGACCCCACACAACGTTGGCTATCTGTATGTTTTTATAATAATATGGTTTCTGATCCGCAAAATTTGGGAGACTGGATTCCTCAGGGAATTTTGGGGGAAGATGCACGATGCTTTGATGTCGATGAATTAGATGAAAATTTTGTGACCTATGTAGCTCAACGCATCCAGGAAGCTGGTCGTATTGCTGCCTTAAATACGACTATAACTTAACTCTACACACAACTTGCCAAACAGGGCTGGACAGGTATGGGCATTGTCTGGCCCTTATATGCTTTGAAATTCAAAATTCAACCTTTGTGCTTGTCGCAATGTGTTTTTTTGCGTAACTTCACATAGAAAAGATGACAAGCTTGAGGAAGGTTGGCCATGTATCGTTTTTCCATTCTGCTCGTCTCCGTAGTCTCTTTGTTGTTTTGTCTTTGTGCCTGTTCAGAAAGTGAACCTGTGGTGCGGGTAGACATGAACAAAGTGGAGACCATAGCTCCTTCAGAATATGAGCATGCCATAACCTACGCCTATTTGCCCCAATATTCTCATTCTGTTTCTTTTGAGCGGCACCGCCGTTTACTGGAATATCTCAGGCACAAAACAGGTCTGTCCATCCGTCAAGTATTTCCCGATACGTTTTGGGAACATATTAAAATGGTTGAACGTGGGGAAATTGATGTTTCCTTCACCAATCCTTTTACCTATATTACCATGGCCAATTTTGGGGCAGAAGCCTTTGTCCGGGTTGTGGAAAAAGACCATGGGGCAGATTTTTCAGGTCAGGTTATTATTCGTGCTGATAATCCAGAGATTCAATCTTTGGGTGATTGTCGTGGCAAGCGTATTATCGCCGTAGATCAAGACTCTGCGGGTGGGTATTTGTATCCCTTGGGACTTTTTATGGAGCAGGGCATCACCAGAAGTGATTTTCAAGAGATCACCTTTGCTTCCTCCAGCTCAGGCGGCAAGCAAGAGGCTGTGGTTTTGGCTGTCTATGCAGGAGCCTATGATGTAGGCATGATTCGTAAAGGTACGCTGGAAGTCACTCGAGACAAGGTTGATTTGGAGCAAATCAAGGTCTTAGCTGAAAGCCGTCCTTATCCTGGCTGGGTATTTTCTGTTCGCAAAGACTTTGACCCAGCCATCAAGGGCAAAATTGCGCGAGCCCTGATGGAACTTGATTATACCCAGGAAGATGATGCTCGAATTTTAGAAGCAGCGGGCATGGTCAAGATCATTCCAACCCAAGACAAGGACTATGAAAGTGTTCGCGAGTTAGTACGAACTCTTGGTCTGGAAAGAGATTAGTATGCGTCCTATTTTTTCTCGTCTTAAATTTGAAACCAAGCTTAACCTTGGTATTTTAACCATTGTTGCCTTTATGGCCTTAACCCTTTTGCCCATCGTCGCTCGCATGACCTCCTCAGCACTGATCAATGAAAATAAAATGCGAGGACTAGCCCTAACAGAAAGCTTGGCTGCTCGTGCTGTAGATCCCATCTTGACCCAAGATTACCTTCGACTCAGAAATTTAGTGGGAGAGCCAGGCGATGCTGTGTATGCCTTCATCTTAAATGATGATGGCCGGGTCATGGGACATTCTTTTTTACGAGGATTTCCCGTTGATCTTATTCAAGCCAATATTGTTGGGTCTAATGAACCATCAGCCATCCAACTTCTGGATACCGGCCAAGAACTTATCTATGACTTTGCGACCCCAGTGCTCATTGGGGGTGAAAAAATTGGTACAGTTCGTCTGGGGCTATCCAAATCACGCATTACATCCACCACTCGACAATTGGTCTCAGCCATTGTTACTGTTTTTGCCGGAACTTTGTTGGCCGCCATGGCCATGGGTAATATTTTTTCTCGCACTGTAACCAGACGACTAGCCTTATTACGATCTCATGCCGAGGAACTGGTCACAGGAAGTCTTGACTCCCTGGCTGTTTTACCTGGAGAGCATTTTTGCTGGGAAATTATGCATTGCCAGGATGATAGTTGTCCAGCTTTTCAGGATAAAGTACGCCGATGTTGGCATGTACCGAACACCAAATGCTCAGGGCACGCCTGTAGAATTGGGCCCAAGCCAGCAAGTTGTCGAGGATGTCCAGTATTTTTAGAGGGCACGGGAGATGAAATTCAGGATGTTGCTCAAACTTTTGATTTTATGGCCTATACTTTGCGTGATCATATTCGTGGTTTGCGCGAGGTACAGCATTCCCTGACTCTACAAAAACGTCTTTTATCGACTGTGTTGGACATGAACCCTGACTTAATTTCTCTGGTAGATACTCGCATGGTTTACCAGACAGCCAATCGAGCCTTTGCCCAGAACGTGGGACGTACCGTAGATGAAATTCAGGGCTTAAATGATTTCCATCTTTTTTCTGAAGAGGAGGCTGAGCGCAGGAATCTGGAAGGTCGGGAAGTTCTTTTAACAGGAGCGCGTGTTGACCGTCAGGAACGGGTGGATACTGGTCCTGATTTTTCCAAATGGTTTCATGTGGTGCAAATTCCTGTGCAAGATGAATCTGGCCATATTGTTGGGTTGTTACGCATGGATCGTGATATCACAGATATTAAGGCCTATGAACAGCAACTTATTCAGGCCCAAAAAATGGAGTCCATTGGCAAACTCGCTGGTGGTGTTGCCCATGAAATTAATACCCCTTTGGGCATTATCTTGGGGTATGCCCAACTGCTTAAAGATGATGTTCCTCAAGAAAGCCAAATGTGGCAAGACTTGGGTATTATTGAAAAACAAACTCAAGTTTGTCGTAAGATTGTCGCAGATCTTTTGGGTTTTTCACGTCAGGTAGAATCAGATAAAAGAGAAATGTGTTTTAATAATTCAGTTATGGAGGCTATCAGTTTAGTTCGCCATTCCTTTGAACTTGATCATGTGGAAATCATTAGCAGACTTGATGACAGGTATCCCATTATTTATGGTGATCCTGAAAAACTCAAACAAGTTTGGCTGAATTTACTTAATAACGCCAAAGATGCTTTGCCTGCCAGTGGTGGGATCATTGTGGTGACCACATGCCTGAATACACCGCAGGGTATTATTACCCTGCAAGTTGCTGATAGTGGCTCGGGTATTGATATTGCTTCACAAAAGAAAATTTTTGACCCTTTTTTTACTACCAAGGCCGTAGGTAAAGGGACTGGGTTGGGGCTTTCGGTTTCTTTTGGAATTGTTAAGGATCACAAAGGTGAAATTCGAGTAGAAAGCCCCATTCCAGATGATTTTGAGATGCCAGAGCGCATCCCACAGGAAGAAAGAGGGCCTGGAACTATTTTTATAGTGGATATTCCGTTAGATCACTATTCCATGCCCTAATGTAAATTTGGAATACTTATGGAGTAAATAATGGCTGCAATACTTGTTCTTGATGATGTTGCTGACGCAGGCGTGCTGGTAAAGCGAATATTAGAACGAAAAGGACACCAGGTTACGACTTTTACAGAAGAAGAAATGGCTATTAAACATGCGGCCAAAGGTAGTGTGGATTTGGCTATTTTGGATATTAAACTAAAAAAAATGACTGGTGTTGAGGTTTTGGCTGAATTAAAAAAATGTTGCCCCCAAATCAAAGTTATCATGCTCACAGGCTATCCCACCTTAGAGACAGCACGTGAATCCTTGAAACTCGGGGCCAGTGAATATTGTGTCAAACCCATTGATAAAGAAGAACTGGAATCCAAAGTTGCTGAAGTATTGGCAATGGAGGAATAATTGAACTTTTTGGGAGGAATATGCGTGCATTCCGACCCCTGAGACAGTGGTTTAGTCGTTTATTATTTCCAGGCAAGGGTATTCGTCAAAAATACAAGCACTTTAAAGCATTGTTGCGTGCTGATGCCTTGGCTTTGGATATCATAGCTGATTTAGACAGTCATTTGTATGGCTATGATCCTGCAGATATGCATAAAATTAAGGCAGAGCTGGACAAGCTTATGGATGCAGTAGGGACCATGGTCTCGGAACTTATGCATATGAATGCTGAGTATAAAAATTTAGATCCTGTTTTTCATACAATTTGTGCGGCTCTTCATACACAGCTGCAAACCGAGCCAGTGGACCAGAATCCTCCTTATGTCATTGCTTTGGATAAAGCTGCTGACCATCCTTTTCTAGTTGGGGGAAAAGCAACCAACTTATCACGAGTAGCAAGATATAGCATACCAACACCACCAGGTTTTGTGGTTACTGCCACTGCTTTTTTTCGTTTTTTGCATGACAATAAATTAGAGAAAAAAATTGCTACTGCATTTCAAAACATAGCACTGTCCAATTTTGATGAAATTATTCAAGTTACAGGAGAAATGCAGGAACGCATTCTTGCTAGCGATATTCCCGATGAAATCATCATCAGTATTGAAACTGCCTTGCAAGATTTCCCCCCTGATACAACCTTTGCAGTGCGCTCCAGTGCATTATCCGAAGATGGAATCATTTCTTTTGCTGGCCAATATGCCAGTGAATTGCACGTTCCACGTAAAGAAATCCTGGCTGCATACAAAAGAGTATTGGCCGGAAAATATTGTCCCAGAGCTGTAGCCTATCGAATTCGGCATGGATTGACAGATTTTGATACAGCTATGGCAGTGTTGATCTTGCCCATGATTCCTGCCTTAGCCGCTGGAGTGGTCTATACCAGTGATCCTGCTTTTTCACTTGATGGTGAAAAAGCCATGGGCATTTATGTTGTGCCCAGTGTTGCTGATTCTTTGGTTGATGGCTCGGCAACTCCAGAAAAATATTATCTTACTCGTGACCAACAACCACAAATACTTTCTGCTCTAAAAAATGATGGGGCTGGATATGTTGCCCATCGTGTACTGGAAAGTCTTGGGGCTTTATGTATGCGCCTGGAACATAAATTTGGCACGGAACAAGACGTGGAGTGGGCCTATGTGCAAGATCAACTTTTTATCTTGCAAACCAGACCATTACAGAAAGAAAAACCTATAGAAGAAATAGCGTCGGAGGAAATCAACAACGCAGAAGTACTCTTTTCTGGCCTGGAATGTGCCTCTCCTGGAGCAGCCTGTGGGCCTGTATTTCATGTGGATCGAGGTTTGGAGTTTCGAAATATTCCTCAAGGATCAGTGGTTGTTATTAACAGTCTAAAACCTGCTTTGTCACAATTTCTTGATTCCATTGCCGCTATTATTGCCACCCATGGCAGCAGGGCCAGTCATTTGGCTTCTGTGGCCCGGGAATGGGGCATACCGGTTCTTGTGGGAGAAGGTGGGGCCAGCCTTAATCCAGAAGAGATTGTCACCATTGATGCCATTAATGGTGCTATTTACTTGGGTTGCTTGCCCAGTCTTTTGGCACAAAATCAATCTGCCCAAAAAGATCAAGCCCTTATTCGAGCAGAAAACAAGGACCTGGCCAAACTTTCTGTTGTTTTGCATTTAATTGACCCTCAGGCACCCGAGTTTTCTCCTTTGGGCTGCCAATCCTTGCATGATGTGGTCCGATTTTGTCACGAAAAAAGCATTTTAGAAATGTTTTCCCTGGTCAATCGTGAAGGTCGAGGCATGACGGGTGCAAGAAAAATCATCACAGATTTACCCCTCGTTATGTATTTAATTGACCTGGGCGGCGGTTTAAGTCCCCAGGCACAGGGAGCTAAAAATATTGAAGTTGGGTGGCTTAGAGATGGACCATTAAAATCCTTGTGGGCTGGTCTGTCGGATAAACGTATTCATTGGGATGACTCTCAGACACATATTGACTGGGAAGTATTTGACCGCATCAGCGGTGGTATTTTCAAACTTGATTCCAGCATATTAGCTAGTTATGCAGTAATTGCTGAAGATTATTTACATCTTAATGTTCGTTTTGGGTATCATTTCTCCATTATTGACTCTATTTGCAGCACAATTTCTGGAGCAAACTATATTAAATTCAAATTTAAAGGTGGCGGTGGTGCTCTGGAACAACGTACTCTACGCTTGCAGTTTATTAAAGAGATACTTGAACAAGCTGGCTTTGAAGTCACCATTAAAGGTGATATCCTGGACGCAACACTGCAACGTTTGTCAGCCCCAAAAATTCATGACCGTTTGATAACGTTAGGACTAATTCTGGCATACACACGGCTCCTGGATATCAAACTCACTGATACCCAAGATGTTACTTGGGAAGTAGAAAAATTTATACACATGTTTTTGTAGAGGCGTAGTACATGAGTCCAGTTTATCAACCAACCTGGGTTACAGAACAATTGGCCATTGGAGCGGCTCCCATGAGTCATGCCCAATTGGATGCTCTTCGAGAAATGGGTATTGCGGCCATTCTTAATTTGTGTGGAGAATTTTGTGATCTCCATGAAATTGAATGTGCAGCTGGATTTGAAGTGTATCATATTCCTTTGGCTGATGAAGAAGCACCGCAACTTGTGGAGTTGGAAAAGGCCTTGGAATGGCTTGATGAGGCTATCTATTTAGGGAAAAAAGTGCTTATCCATTGCCGTCACGGTATTGGACGCACAGGAACAGTTCTGAACGCCTACTTATTACGGCGTGGCCTTGGCCACCGGTTAGCCTGGTTTAAAATGCGTCCGTTGCGGGCAAAGCCAGCCAACTTTGCTCAATGGCGTACAGTACGCAAGTATGGAAAAGAAAGCCCCAAGCTTACCATTCGCGAACCATCTCTAGAAATGCGACGTGCAGTGGATTTGTCTCCTTTTTTCCACGATTATGAGGCATTAGTTCATCGTGTGGAGCAGGAAAAAAAGCATGACCCCATGCAGCAATGCGGACAGAACCATACTCAATGCTGTTATACCTCCATCTATGTAACATTGGTTGAATCTTTATATGTGACTAATAAAATGAACTTGTGTTTGCAAAGCAGTGAACGTTTACAAGTTATCAACCGGGCTGTTGAATCATCAAAAAATGAACGAAAAATTTTACAACAGATGAATAATGCCGACTTGTGTTTGTCGCAAACAACGTTACTCTGTCCTGTTTCTATGGAAAATAAATGTCTGCTCTTTGAATATAGACCCATTCAATGCCGAACTTTTGATCTTACCCAAGAACAAGCTTACACTCTTTGGGATGAACTTATCCAGCCTTCTTTGGACAGGTTATCCAGTGAGTTGTGGATGGCTTTTACTGGTGAGCTTATTAAAGAAGAGTTACCACACTTTTCTTTTGCTGATGTTTTATCAGGAAAATATATTCAAACTTTATTTCATGTTATGAGTAAAAATTAACATGCAGGGAAAATTTATATCAACTAAGGGGTAACAAACGTGGAGTCCACTACTTTCCTGGATATTTCCGAGAGTCTGGATCGTCTGGCTGGCGATAAGGAGTTACTCATCAGACTCTATGAGCTTTTTTCCATTGATGCTCCCAAAAAACTTTCTGAAATCCATCATTTTTCCGATAAAGGGGAGCTATATCAATTAGAACGTACAGCTCATTCTTTGAAGGGTGCAGCAGCCACAGTTGGAGCGACACAACTCCATGTGTTAGCCCTTCATTTAGAACAAGCCGCCAAGGCTCAGGATATGAATCAAGTATCCTTGCTGTGCAATGAGCTGGACTTGGTTTGTAGCCAAACCCTGAAGGCCATGCGCACTTATAATGCTTCACCCTGATCTTGAGTAAACATACCATTTTCATAAATGACCGTCTTTTTGCCATTACGCAAAAAGGCGGTTACTTTTTTAGGTTCGGTATTGACCAGATCCCAATGCAGTGCCGAGTTATTAAATCCCAATTCTTCCTTGCGCTCTTGGGTCAGATCATCTGGGTTGCCAGCATAGGTATCAGCATACGATGCACCGACAGCCACATGACAATTACCATGGTCACCCCCATAGTTTTCATCAAATAGGGTATGGGCCATAAAGGTGTTAATGGGCGAGAAACGTTTATCGGTGAGGGAAAACTCTCCCAATTGACAAGCTCCTGGGTCCATTTCCAATTGAGAACGAACAAAATCAGCTCCTTGCGTAGCTCCGATGAGTTGGGCCCGACCCTCATGAAACTGTAACGTTATGCCTTGAACCAAATTCCCACTGCGATACGACGGCTGATCTGCATGATATATACCGCTGGTCAGGCGGTAATCTGGCGATAAGAAAAGTTCAAAACTGGGAATATTATGCCCTGATATCCCGATCCAACGTCGGGACTGCCCAGGATAGACTTTCAGGTCTGTGGAAGCAGATTGGACATGGTAGTACTCAACATCTAAAGCATTGAGCCACGACTTGACCTCTTCAGCTCTGCGAAAAATTTCTTCCCAGGTAGTCACAGGATCAGGATCATGAAGATAACATGCTCTAATAATTTGATCGGCATACTCACGAACACTTTGTCCGGAATTTTCAGCCAAAGCTTTGGTCGGCATAAGACATAAAGTCCATCCAAATTCTCGCTTTAATTCTCTGTGATCAAGAATATCTCTAAGAAATTTTCGAGCTACAGAAAAACTAGCTATTTTTTGCGGTGGAATATTTTGTAAATGAGTGATGGAATCAGGGGCAAGCAAGGAAACAAGCCCCCCAATTTTTTCATATAATTCCTGCTCACCAGGAGTCACAAAAGTCAGTTGCTTGTCTCCGGCCAAAGAAAAGTATTCTTTTTCCAAGGTACTGGGTTGAGCAATGCGAAGGACTGGATTGAGCCCTTTGTGAAGTACGAGTTTTTGAACGGCATTGGCCAAAGGCAAAGCATCAATATCTGTCCGGATTAAAATAATATCTTCCGTGGTAAAAGGAGCAACTCTGGCTTTTTGCATACCCCAAAAAAGAACTTGGGCATATTTATTAAGCTCTATATCTGTAAGCATAAAGATCTCTCCTTAATCATTGGCCTAAGCCATGAGTAGATGAGTTAAACGTATTTTTTCAGCAGGTTCAAAGGCGATATGAGTTTCAGGTAAACATCCTTGTTTCTTACACCAGCTGTCATACAAGAAAAGATAGCTTTGGGCTAAGGCCTGTTTGGGATCAAGACCTAAGGTTTGGGCCAGATTGGGAATATCTTCGGGTCCGCCTTCAATTTCCAAAAACTTTCCAAAGGGTAAAAGATCAAGATACACTGTACCTTGTCCCAAGGACCAGATGGATCGAAATTTTTCATAATACACACTGACGCTATAGCCCAGACCCAATAAGATTATCTCCATATTCTGAGGAGTATCAAGGTCACACTCGACTTCCTGGCGACTTTTGATGTTTTCTTGTGCATAAAACACAGGACCTTTAAAGGTTAAGGTGCTCTTTTGTTCCCTTTGGCGCAGTCGCAGCAGCTTGCCTTGGCTCCGTAAAATCCCTTGGTAATCATAGAGGGTGTTTTTTTCCAGGTGCCAGGATACAAGTAAGGTTGCCTGGGCACTGAGGAGCTGATGCATGGGCATAAGCTCTGGCAGTATAAATTTTACCTCGTGTTCAATCATTTTCCTACCAGAATGCCCAAAGAATAAAAGGCACCAGGGCCAGTCGATAACACGCAAAAGGACGTAAAGTCAGTTTACCCAAAAGAGCAATAAAGGTTTTTACTGCAATGGCTGCCGAGATAAAGGAAAATATAAATCCCAAAGCAATGACAGGAATATCATCCGGACGAAATAATTGCCAATTCTTGAACATATCATAGGAAGTAGCCGCAACCATGATGGGTACAGCGGCCACAAAAGAATATTCCGCAGCTACCTTGCGATGCAGGCCCAAAAACATTCCGCCCATGATGGTTGAGGCTGATCTTGAAAAACCGGGCCATAAGGCCAAACATTGCCAAAAACCTATGCCCAAAGCCAACCAAGGAGTGATCTCATCTAAAGTAGTAATGCTCTTTTTTATGGGGAGCTTTTCAACAAGAAAAATGGCCACAGCACCTGTAGCTAAGGCAAAAGCTACGGTTATGGGCGTAAAGAGATAGGCTTTGATCAGATCATGGGCCAACAAGCCGGCTAAAGAAGCCGGCAGGGAGGTCAAAAAAAGTAAATACAATCCTTTGACTCCACTAAAGGGACTTGCTGTTGGTCGAACAAGACCCATAAAACGAGGCCAATACAAAATGACCACAGCGAGAATGGCCCCTAATTGAATAACAATATCAAACGTTTCCGCTTTGGGACCCGTAAAATTGAGCAGATGCCCAGTAATAATCAAATGGCCTGTGGAGGAAACAGGTAAAAACTCGGTCAATCCTTCCACAATGCCTAAAATAATGGCATTAAAATATGAAGTCATGGGGATAATGGCTAAAAGTGAAAAAAAACTTCTAGCTGTACCAACCTCCATGGTCAAGGTTGCCTTGTTCCACTTTAGGAACTAGAAATCACATTTTACTTGTCTGGACACGGAGAAAAAAGTGAAAACATTACGTTTTTATAAGGTCAGCCCAGGAGGAAACAGCACCATTTTGGTTCTTGACCCTGTACCCAATGCTGATCGAGGTAAGGTTGCTCAAATTTTGATGAGCACACATCACTTGCAAGGGGAGCAGGTGGGTTTTCTTGACCTTGAGGCTGATCCGGTACGTCTGGATATGATGGGGGGTGAATTCTGCGGCAATGCTTGTCGGGCCAGTGCAGCAGTTATGGTTCAAGAAAAAATAGGACTAAGAGAACAAGAAGGGCTGTTGCAGGGAAAAATCTCTGTGTCCGGAGCGCAATACCCGTTACACCTCAAGGTGGATATGACCCCAAAAATGCCTGTATATTGGTTGGAAATGCCTGTGCAGGGACAAAACCTGACCCATGGTGTGCGTGAGTTGGAACCAGGTCTTGGTTTGGTGTCCTTGCCCGGGATTGACCACTTTTGTCTCTATGAACAAATCCACCCCTTCCCGGTTAATTACATTGAACAGGTCCAGAATTTACGGCAACGTTATGGACTGCAAGGGCCAGCCGTGGGCTGCATCTGGTATCAGACCACGCCAGCATATTGTATCAAACCTGTTGTTTGGGTTCGAGAAACTGCCTCCACACATTTTGAAACAGGATGCGGGTCAGGCAGTTTGGCCTTGGCCTTATGGCTGGGGTATGGGCAAAAATTTCCCCTGGAACTGGAAATCTTGCAACCCAGTGGGAGTAGTATTTCTGTACTGCTTTCAAAGCAAAAAGCGACATATAATGCCTGGATTTATGGGCCTGTCAGTATCATTGCCAAAGGGGAGGTCTATTTACCCTAACGCTTCATCTGAATAGCAGTTTGAATCACCTGATCACCTGTGGTGATGGATTTACTATTGGCATCAAACCCTCTTTGCGTGATAATCATATCCACAAATTCCGAGGCCAAATCTACATTGGAGTTTTCCAAGGTACTGCCGGCAACCCCACCAAAACGTCCTTCCCCGGCCCAACCCAGGGTACTGGATCCAGATTTTTTTGTTGCTGAGAACAAATTGCCACCCTCTCGAAAAAGTTCTTGAGGATTGATGAAGTCAGCCAAGGGAATTTTAAATAATGATTGTTCTTGTCCATTGGAATACTTGCCTATAATTATACCCTGGGTGTTTACTGATACAGATTGCAAATATCCACGTTCATATCCATTTTGGGATTGATACAATGTACTGGAGCCAGATCTGTAGTTGGTTACAGACATTATTTGTTTTTCTGGATTATGCATCTTGGGTACAGAGGTAAAAGAAGTATTCAGGTCAGCTAAAGACATGGTTGCAGAAGGAACACTCCATTGTGAAGAAGATGCCCGAATACCCAAATCCAAAGCACTGGAAAGAGCTTCTCCGCCCATCAAGGTGGCCTGAACAATAGGGTATCCATCAGGTGATAGGGCGACGGGTGTCCAAGTACTTTTATTATCAGATGATCCCTGAAAGGCGCTCATATTAAAAAGCTCACCTGAGGGAGTAAAAGTAAAAGTGCCGGTCATGAGCACTCCTTTTTTACTGTCCAAACCAGAACCATCTTCGCCCGGAGGAATGGTCAATAAAAACTCCCACGTTCGATAGCCACTATCAAGATCATCGACATTTGCCACTGGATCAAAATACGCACTCAGTACATGAGACTTACCGCTGGAGTCGAAAATTTTAATGGAGGATTCATAGGCATAAGCATTGGCGGCCAAAGGTTCTTCATTATGGGCATTCCAGGTATCAAAAAGAGCTGTAAAAGGGCTGGTGGTACTGGTACTTTTATCTTCACTACCAGAGTCAAGATTGATCATCATGCGCATTTCTGTGGTTGCTTCAGGCTCAGACACACTCATGCCATTGTCTTGAACGTCTAAACGAATATCTTGTAGTGGAGCACTCGATGCAGAGGGAATACTGCCTGACCCTCCCAGTAGTGAAGTTTGTGGCATTTTATACCCCTGCAGAATGTTTCCCCTGGGGTCACGAAGAAATCCAAGCTCATCAAAGCGGAAATTTCCTGCACGAGTATAATATATCTTGTCGGAATTTTCAGGAGAAACCACAAAAAATCCATGGCCGCCAATGGCGATATCCGTTGAGGTATTGGTGGTTTCCAAGGATCCGGCTGACATGTTATACAGGGTGGAACTCAGACCAACCCCACGACCGACCTGATTGTTAACACTAGCTCCGGTCAATTCCTGGCTAAGCAAGGTATTGAATAACATGCGGGAAGATTTGAAACCCACAGTACTGATATTGGCAATATTATCTGAAATAACCGACATATTTTCCTGGTGGGCAATGACACCAGTTGTGCCGATATAAATGGTCGACGAAATACTCATGCGCACCTCCGCAAAGAAAAGCATTTGGGCGGAATTTTTTACCGCCTGCTCGTTACAATGCAGGATCAGGACCAGACTGTTAAACAGCTGTGAATGTACGCTGGAGAAGAGGTAAAAGGGAGGCATAACCAGCCGGGGAGACCTTTTGGCCTACCCCGGACATGAACACAAATTACATGGCCATCAGGCGAGCAATGCGATCTTCAGTTGCTGGATGGGTAGAAAATAAAGAGGCAATTTTTGTGTTGGTAAAAGGATTAACAATAAACATGTGTGCAGTAGCTGGAGTAGCCTCCTGCATGGGTACAGAGTTTGCTGTCATTTGTAATTTTTGGAGGGCACTAGCCAGAGCCTGCGGTTTTCCGCATAATTTTGCTCCTGTTGCATCAGCCATAAACTCTCTGGAGCGTGATACCGCCATTTGTATAAGCATGGCTGCAATGGGAGCAATAATAGCCATGGCTAGCCCACCCAGCAATCCACCTCCTCCCTCATCATCTCCGCCACGTCCCATACCCAAAATAGCCCCCCATTTGATCATGCTGCCCAGCATGGAAATGGCACCAGCAAAGGTTGCGGCAATGGTGGATATAAGGGTGTCTCGATGCAGAACATGGGACAGTTCATGGGCCATGACTCCTTCTAGCTCGTCACGGGAAAGGATACGCATGATGCCTTGTGTGGCAGCCACAGCAGCATTTTGAGGATTACGCCCCGTAGCAAAAGCATTGGGACTGTCCGAAGGAATAATATAGACCTTGGGCATGGGTATGTTTGCCTTTTGGGCCAAGGATTCCACCAGGCCATAAAAATCAGGACTGTCAGCCCGGGTAACCTCTTTGGCCTTGTACATGCGCAAGACAATTTTGTCAGAATTCCAATATGCAAAAAAATTCATACCTGCGGCCATAAGAAAGGCAATAAGCATACCTGATTGTCCACCAACTGCACCACCCATGGCCATCATAAGCAAGGTTAAAAGGGTCAATAAAAAAGCAGTTTTAATACGATTCATATTTTCTCCGTATGTTGTCGTTGGTTACGAGGTTAATTTGCATCAAGTATTCAATTTTTAAATATCGTATTACAAGGTGTCAAGGGAGGTTGTGAGCTATGCATATTCAGCTACGTTGATTTGCATTCTTATTTTTTTTACAATATTATTTTGCGTATTCGCAGCTTGTATTTTTAAAAATTAACTCTTGGTTAATGATGGAGGATTGGTGGTATGAACAAAGAGCAAAGAGTGCATATTCGTAAAGATTGTTTGATTCCAGTACGTTTTATTTATCAAGGGCAAAATCAAACACACTATGCGCGTATGATAAACTATGGTGACGGGGGATTATGTCTAAAAACCCGAACGCCTATTGCCCAAGATGCAAAACTTGATCTTGCTTTGGAAGGATACACCCCTGAAGCCTCTTCCTTGGGAGCATTCGAGCGCTATCCTGTAACTGTGTGCTGGAGTAAGAAAATACCTGAAAGGGGTTTGCCGCTATATGAGACAGGAGTTAAATATATTGGATAAAAAAAAGGCCAGATTTCTGGCCTTTTTTCTTTGAAGCTAGCCCTTTTGATGCAAGATAGCAGGGGATACTTCTTGAGTTGTAGCTGTTCCTGTCATAACCATGGCTTGGACCAATTCGACACGCAAGCTTTCGATAAAAGTGGTGACACCTTCCTTTAGCCCGCCCATGGCCACAATACTAAAGGGGCGACCAATCATGACTGCATCGGCACCCAAAGCCAACATTTTCAAAACATCTCCACCAGTTCGTATGCCACCATCCACCAAGATATCTACTTGCCCCTTTAGTTTTTGGGCAATGCCTGGCAACACCTCAGCAGTGCCAGGAGTGTGATCCAAAACTCTTCCCCCATGATTGGATACCACAATAGCACTGGCTCCAGCCTGTACTGCCAATTGGGCATCTTCTATAGTCATGACCCCTTTAATGATAAATTTTGTGCCTGTTTTGGATATAATTGCACGAAGTGTATCTAAAGATTTGGGAGAAACAGGGCGGCCCATTTTTCGCAAGGTGACCAGTCCGGCAGCATCAATATCCATACCGATAATTTTTGCTCCACTATCCTTGGCTTTGGCGAGTTTTTCATAGAGTTCTGCATCTTCCCAGGGTTTAATAAAGGGGATTCCATGTCCGCCCACAGCCTTGATGGCCGCCAAGCCTGCTTCATGGATAACAGGTGGCACACCGTCTCCTGTACAGCCAATAATACCGCCTTCTTGGCAACCACCAATAATAGCTTCTATATATTCTTCTTCACTGCGCTTTCCACCCATATTAAAAGAAATCCCACCAATGGGTGCAGCCATAACCGGCATGGACAAGTTCAATCCCAAAATGGAAGTACCCAGCTGAGGTTCCACAACATCATGAACTAAACGCATGGCAAAGGTTTTTTGGGCTAAGGCTGTGACATTGGTCATAAAGGCGGTGCCAGTACCCAGTCCCCCCATGCCCGGTACTTCACCGGCACAGGCTTTACCATTGCATACCGGGCACACCCGACAAAATCCAGCCATCAGCTCTCGAGCTGTTTTGCGAATTTCTTTCATACTTTTTTCTCCATACCTCATAGTTTAAACGAGTTCAGCAATAAAACTGCCTGGGCCAGACTAGTCTTTACTCATTTCAGTAACAAGGGTCAGTCCACTTTCCTCCAATACAGTTAAATCATTATACACTTCTCGTTTTCGAGCCAGGATATGATGGGCACCTTGAACAATGACCTCTGCTGCTCGGGGCCGGGAATTGTACTGGGAGGACATGGTAAAACCATAGGCTCCAGCTGAAAAAATTGCCAATAAATCACCTTGTGCCACTCGTGGCAGGCTACGATCTTTTGCCAGAAAATCACTAGATTCACAAATGGGGCCAACGACATCAACAACCACTTCCTCACGGTTTTTTTGACAAACAGGAGCAATACGATGATAGGATCCATACAGAGACGGTCGTACCAAGTCATTCATCGCTGCATCCACAATAACAAAGTTTTTTTCCCCATTTTCTTTGAGATATTGTACCTCTGTTACCAAAATTCCTGTATTTCCAGCAATGACCCGACCTGGTTCCAAAATCAAAGTAACATCAAGATCTTGAAGAGACGTACCAATGGCTTCCCCCAATTCTTTGGGGTGGGGCGGTTCTTCCTCATTATAAGTAATGCCCAAGCCGCCGCCCAAATCAAGATATTGGATAGGAATACCCAGGCCTTGAAGCTCAGTGTAAAACTCTTTTAAACGCCCCAACGCCTCCATAAAAGGCTCCAGGGAAGTTAATTGTGAACCTATATGACAATCCATGCCAATGGGGTCAACATGGGTCAGTGTTTGGGCTAATTTGTAGGCTTTTAAGGCTTCTGGACGGGATAAACCAAATTTGTTTTCCTTAAGACCTGTAGAAATATAGGGATGGGTCTTGGGATCCACATCAGGGTTGATGCGCAGACTAACCCGGGCCACTTTATCCATATCCTGGGCAATGGTATTGATGCGTTCCAGCTCCTGAATGGACTCCACATTGAAGAGTAAAATATCAGCCAATAACGCTTCCTGGATTTCACTTACTTCTTTGCCCACACCAGAATAGACAATCTTTTTCGCCGGAATACCGGCTCGTAAGGCTCGAAAAAGTTCCCCCCCAGAAACAATATCCGCACCACTGCCTTCTTGGCCCAAAATCTTCAGTACACTTAAATTGGAATTGGCTTTGACGGAATAACAGATCAAATGTTTAATATCAGAAAAAGCTGATTCAAATGCATGGTAGTGACGAGTCAGAGTTGATGCAGAATAAATATATAACGGTGTACCATATTCTTGTACCAATAAGGCAACAGAAACATCTTCTGCATAGAGCTGGTCATTTTTATATTGAAAATAATGCATATTGTCTCCTTGGAGATTATTTCATGGGGATGGTGATAATTTCAGATATGGCCGGGTCAATCATACGATGTGTATTATCTGCTTTAAGTCGAATACGTAAAAATTTTCCTGCCAATGGCTCACAAATTGTAAACACAAAACTATTTTCTTTTTGATAAACCTCAGAACTGAAGGGATAAAATCTTTTTACCAATGAAGGAGTAAAGGGACAGGTCGGACAACCATCTTGCTCAACTTCAACCATAAAATATTCCAGATTAATAAGCTTGCCGCCCATTTTAGCGGTAATAAGCAAACAGTTTTGATCCATATTTGCCTCGACATGGTCTATGCGCACCATTTCGTCACTGGCAATGGGTCTGGGCCATTCTTTTTTGCCACAGGCCACCAAGAGTAACAACATACAGACAAAACATATTTTTTTCATACGTTATCCCAGAAGAGCTTTCCACTTATGCAGTAAAGTCAGGGCATCCAGGGGGGAAAGCTCGTTCACATTAAGGGTTTTAAGGGATGAGACAATGGGATGTTCCTTGTCCTGAGGCTCTTTGACAGGGGAGGGGGCCAGTCCAGGCAAGACGGATTGGCGTGCAACAAGCTCTTGTTGACGGGACTGGCTAGAAGAGTGGCGTTCCAAGATCTCTAAAATTTTTTTAGCTCTTAAAACCACAGAAGCTGGAACCCCGGCGAGCTTGGCCACTTCAATGCCGTAGCTACGATCAGCAGGGCCTGGTACTAAACGTCGCAAAAAGATAATCTCACCTTTCCATTCCTTAATAGCAATATTGTAGTTACGCACCTTGTCCAACCGTTCTTCCAGAGCAGTTAATTCGTGATAATGGGTGGCAAAGAGTGTCCGTATTCCATCTTGGCGTTTAGCCAGTTCTTCAGCAACAGCCCAAGCCAAGGATAACCCATCAAAAGTACTGGTGCCCCGACCAATTTCGTCTAAAATGACCAAAGAGCGCTTGCCAGCCTGACGCAAAATACGAGCTGTTTCTGACATTTCCACCATAAAAGTGGATTGCCCCATGGCCAAGTTGTCCGAAGCCCCAACCCGGGAAAAAATACGATCACACAATCCCAGCTTGGCTTGGGTAGCAGGCACAAAGCTCCCCATTTGGGCCAAAATACAAATAAGGGCTGCCTGACGCAAGACAGTGGACTTACCAGCCATATTGGGGCCAGTAATAAGAAGTAGTCGCCCCATATCATCAATGGTCAGGTCATTGGGAATAAAGCTGGATTTCCCCTGCACAGCCTCCACCACAGGATGACGGCCTTCCTTGATGAATATTTCCAGTCCATTATGCAGGGTAGGGCAAGACCAACTCCATTTACGCGCAGCTTGAGCCAAGCCTTGAGCATAATCAATTTCAGCCAAAATAGCAGCCATATCCATAAAACGAACACGATGGCCAGCCACTTCCTCCCGCAACTTTAAGAAAAGTTCATACTCCTTGGCTTTACGTTGGTCTGAGGCATTGAGCAGGCGATCTTCCAAGGCTTTTAACTCTTCCGTGATATACCGCTCGGCATTGACCAGAGTTTGCCTACGAATAAAATGTTCTGGAGGCGTTTGGGTTACGGATCGACTGAGTTCAAAATAGTACCCAAATACCTTGGTAAAACCAAGTTTAAGCTTGGGCAGGTTACAACTTTCCCGTTCCCGTTCAAGCATCTGAGTTAAGGCTATTTCACCGTGGTCAGTCAAAGTGATGAGTTGATCCAAGTCTGGATCATAACCAGGACGAAATAATCCCCCTTCAGTAATGACTGGGGGCAAGTTGTCGGCCAGAGCATGTTGTAACAAGTTATGCACGTCATCCAAATCATCCCAATCTGCAAGCAAACTGACAAGTTTGGCAGGAGGATTTGTACATTCTGCCATGACCATGCGCAAGGCAGGCAGACAGGCCAAGGACGTGCTTAATGCTTGAAAATCTTTGGGGGTAGTCCGATTGACAACAATACGAGTACACAGCCTCTCCAGGTCATAGACCCGGTTTATATGTCCGCGTATGTCTTCTCTGACGGCATCATGGTCATGAAAATATGCAACCAATTCCTGAACAGGGAGAATGGACGACAAGTCTTTAAAAGGTTGGCTTAAACGGGTTGCCAGCAAACGCCCCCCCATGGGGGTTTTAGTCTGATCCACAACCTGCCACAAAGTACCCCGACCCTTTTGACCATCCATGGTCTGAAATAATTCCAAATTGCGTTCTGTGACCTCGTCCAACAGCAGGGCAGCGGACAAGTTAAGTGGAGTAAAGGGTTCCAAATGATCTAAAGAACGTTTTTGGGTCAGTTCCAAATAGGTCAGCAGAGCACCGCATGAACGAACTAAAGCCGGCTTGTCATCTAAGTCCAAAATAGTCAGGTTTTGCACATGTTGGGCACGAAGAATTTTTTCTTCAGCCCCACGGCCGTCAAAATAGGTGTTTATAGGATAACGGGAAGTCTTTTTTTTCCAGGACTCCAATTCCTTGGGCAGACCAAGACCATCGGGCAAGAGAACCTCCCGCGGATCTATTTTAATCAGCCATTGCCAAAGGAGATCTTCATTTTTGGTTTGCAGGCCAGACCAGGTACCTGTGGAAAAATCAACCCAGGCCAAGCCTCCTCCCAACTCAGAATCCCAAAATAACGCAGCAAGAAAATTATGCCCCTTGGAGTCCAGGGCAAGATCTTCCACGACCGTTCCTGGAGTAAAAATACGAGTTACCTCACGGCGAACCAACCCTTTAGCCTGCTTCGGGTCTTCCACTTGGTCACATAAGGCCACTTTGTACCCTTTTTCCAAAAGTTGGCGTAAATAGTCATCCACAGCGTGATGAGGCATGCCGCACATGGGGACGGGATTGTCGGCACCAGGATTACGGCTGGTCAAAGTGATTTGGAGTTCTCGGGCTGCAATTTCAGCGTCTTCAAAAAAAAGCTCAAAAAAATCACCCATGCGAAAAAAAAGCAGAGTCCCGGGATTGGCCTCCTTAACTCGCAGGTATTGCTCCATCATTGGGGTAAGTTTGGCAGTATGCATTATTTTCACTCAAACAATTGACGAAAGGCTATGGAATGCCAGGCAAGACATTTGGGACAGCAAAAAAATATTTGATTGCGCTTGAGTCCACATTGCCGGCAGACAAATCGTTTCACTTTTTGTGCTCTGTGCAGTAAAAAATTAAGCTGAAATGCAAAAACCGTCGTCATATTTTGCTCGGGTAAAGCCATGATCAAAAGTTCCAGTCGTGCAGGCCAAAACTCGGCATTGAGGAGCAAAGCTTTTTCCTGCCAGGTTGTGGCTTCTTCTTTTCTTTCATGGGCTCGTAACAGACAGCCTACATAATGAATTAAAGATAAATTGGGTGGTTGTTTTTCAATGATATCTACCACTTTATCCAGATATTCTTTGGGTAAAGCTATTACAGTAGGTATTTCAGATGTATCGTAGTCAAACAGAGGATCCAGGAGTAAAAAAGATAGATCCGGGCCAATAACAGATAAGCCCTGTTCCAAAACTTTTAACATTTCCGACCATTTTTGGTGACGAACCGTATGGGCGAGACTTTCCAGCCACGACTCAGGGGACGGGGGATAAAGCTCTCGTGCTTCAAGAATAAGGCCCTGATCTGAGGGAGTGTTATTTTGACCAGCTGCTCGAACCAGGTAATGAGCCGCCTGAGGTGCCATACCTAAAGAATGGTAATAACGGCTCGCTGCCAGAAAATCTCCGCTTTTCACACTAAGTAAAGCCATTTCTTCTGTCAGAGCCTGCTCATCCCCCTTGGCATCACGATAATGAGCAAAAGCACTGCGGGCACGATCTATCAAACCTGCCCGGGAATAGTCGCGCCCCAATTCAAAATAAATCCGAGCTTGATCTTGAGGCTCAAGGTCAGAACGCCGCAACAAGGCCGCCCGAATACGAATGGCCTGATCCAGTTCTCCACGTAAACGATGAATATTCCCAAGGGCTGAGCCGATTTCTACAGCACTATGACCAGTGCTTAAGGCCCGTGACAAATCATCAATGGCTGCCAGGCTATCTTGAGCAGGATTGGAAACAACGGCTGGAAGAGTTTGTTGGGGTTTGCCGAACCCAAGTAAAGCTTTGATCCAGCGCATCATATTCTCCTACAGGCAAAGATTTTGAGCATACCAGGTGCCAGCCTGTCGCAGACCTGCGCGCACATCAAACTGAGGATCATAGCTCAAAAGCTCTCTGCTTTTGGTCAAATCAGCCAGAGAATGTCGTACATCTCCAGCTCGAAAGTCCCTATAAGAGGGCAGGGCATCCGCACAATGGGGGAAGTGTTGCACAGCCTCGTCCCGAATGAGATAAAAGAGTTCCTGTAAGGTTGTACTTTGACCATAAGCGACATTAAATACTTGGCCCAGAGCTTTGCAATTAGTCGTGCATGCTGCCAGGATATTAGCCTGGATGCAATTATCGATATAACAAAAATCGCGACTGGTCAGACCATCACCATTTATCCATACAGTTTTTTTGTGCATCAAGGCCAAAAACCACTTGGGAATCACAGCAGCATATGCTCCTTGGGGATCTTGTCTGCGTCCAAAAATATTAAAATAACGTAAACCAATGCATGGCAAACCATAGGTCTTTTCAAAAACATCAGCATAGAGCTCATTGACATATTTAGTCACTGCATAGGGTGACAGAGGTTTGCCAATGATATCTTCCACTTTGGGCAGGGCTGGATGATCTCCATAGGTAGAACTGGAGGCTGCATAAACAAAACGCTGAACTCCATTTTCCTTGGCTGCAACCAACATATTCAAAAAACCGGTAATATTATTGGCATTGGTGAGCACTGGATCGATGATAGATCTGGGTACAGACCCAAGGGCTGCTTGATGCAAAACAAATTCAATATTCTCACAGGATTTAAGACAGGTGTCATAATCGCGAATATCCCCTTCGATCATCTGAAAACGCTGCCATTGATCTGGGTGCACCTGTTGTCTGACATCTTCAAGATTGTGCACATAACCAGTAGAAAAATTGTCCAGGCCCACGACATATTGATCGTGCAGGAGAAGATATTCCAAAAGATTGGAACCAATAAAACCAGCAACACCGGTTATGAGCCAATGATGAGAAGAAGTGGGAGAAAACATTGCGTCACCCAAGAGTATTTTCCTTTAGATTTTGAAAAAAATTGCGCCCCAAAGGCAAGCCATCGGGACGCACACAAATACACATGACACCAAAGTGGTCAATTTTGATCAGTGGCACAAGCCTCATCAGTTTCTTGAAAGGTATCATATTTGGGCTGCTGCAAAGAGGCTACTTCCTGTTCCAAGGCAGTATTTTTTTTGCGCAATTGTTTGCAAAGCTTGGATAGCCGTGCTCGTTCCAAGAAAAAATACAAAGTACAAAGCAGTGCCCCAATAACAAAGGAGAGCAAGATTAATAAATAAAAGGGGACTGCCTCACTTTGATAGTCCCAGCCAAAAACCTTGAGGCTCAAAGCCAGCTCCTGCATCAGCACTTCATTGTTCTGGACGAAAAAGAGCATGGAGAAAAAGAAAAGCGCGACAAGGCCGAGTACCTTAATGTATCGCATCTAGATCACCTCTGATGTTGAAGATTAGTAAAATATGGCTGTAAACGGGCATACGTTGAACGCAGATGCTCAGGAAGCACTCTTGTTTCGGATATGATGGCCATAAATGAATGATCACCATTCCACCGAGGGACAAGATGAAAGTGCAAATGTTCCTTGATTCCAGCTCCAGCCGCTTCGCCGATATTCATGCCAATATTTATACCTTGGGGTTTGAAAACTTGTTGTAAAATAAAAGCACAGTGTTGTACATAGTCCATGATTTCATGATTCTCGGCCGAGGTTAGTTCTGTGATATGGCTGACATGACGGTAAGGAGTAACCATAAGATGGCCATTGGAATAGGGGAAAATATTCATGATCACAAAACAATGCTCAGCACGGTGTAAAACACAACGCTTTTCATCTTCGCTGGTGTCCTTGGGCAAACAAAAGACACAAGCATCAGGCTTGGGGCCCAGAATATAGTCGATGCGCCAAGGCGCGTAGATAGTTTTCATACTCATTTATAAAATCTGACTTAAAAATTTTTGGGTACGAGGCTGTTCGGGTTGAGTAAAAAATTGTTTGGGCGTGCCTACTTCAACAATTTGGCCGCGGTCCATAAAGATAATCCGATCTGCCACTTCTCGGGCAAAACCCATTTCATGGGTAACCACGACCATGGTCATGCCTTCGTTAGCCAGGGTAACCATAACATCGAGTACCTCACCAATCATTTCTGGATCCAGCGCTGAGGTGGGCTCATCAAAAAGCATGATCTTAGGATTCATAGCCAGTGCCCGAGCAATGGCCACACGTTGTTGTTGGCCACCTGAAAGCATGGATGGATAGACATTCGCCTTGTCTTTGATCCCAACCTTATCCAAAAGGTTTAATGCTAATTTTTTGGCTTCCAAGCGTGGAATTTTTTTTAGCTTCATGGGTGCCATGATCAGATTATCCAGGACAGTTTTATGTGGAAAGAGGTTGAAGTTCTGAAAGACCATGCCCAATTCTTGGCGTATGACATTAATGTCACTTCCGCGAGCATAAATATCCTTACCATTGACTACAATAGAACCGCTATCAATGCTCTCCAAGCGATTGATCGTTCGTAGCAAGGTTGATTTTCCCGATCCACTAGGACCGATAATCACCACCTTTTCTCCAGCATTAATGGTCAAGGTAATATCATTGAGAGCCTGGAGTTGTCCAAAAAACTTATAAACATTGGAGATTTCGATAATGGGCCTAGTCCCGTTCATAATAATTCAGCCTTTGTTCCATTTTGCTAACAGCCTTGGATAAAAACAAGGTAATGACAAGATAAACCAGGGCAACCATGGTATATGTTTCAAAATATAAAAAGGATTCACTGGCAAATTCACGTCCGCGACGCAAAAGATCCGACACTGCCAAAATAGAAACCAAAGAACTATCTTTAAGCAAAGCAATAAATTCGTTGCCCACTGGAGGGAGAATAGTTCGCCAGGCCTGGGGCAAAATAACCAGCATCATGGTTTGCGCCCGGCTAAAACCCAAAGATCTGGCTGCCTCGGTTTGGCCTTTGTCAATGGATTGGATGCCAGCTCGAAATACTTCTCCCATATAGGCACCATAGCAAATACCCATGGCCACCACAGCCGCAGCCAAGGGTGGCAGATTTTGAAAAAGATTTATGCGGCCCAGGGCATAATAAATATAAAAAAGTTGAACCAATAATGGAATTCCACGAATAATTTCCACATAGGTCGAGGCAATGAGATTAAAAACCCGGTTGCGAGATAACCGACCAAGACCGGTAATGAAGCCCAGCATCAAAGAAAGAATAATGGAGAGTACAGTGACCTGGAAAGTCACCAAGACTCCATCAGGAAGAAAAGTCAGGATGCGCCAATAAGGTTCAGGCTCAACCACACACAAGTAGATGATAATCGCAATAGCACCTAAAAATGTGAGCCACCATGCAGTAAAAAGTCCACTATCCTTTTTACATGGAATGGCTGCGCCATCACCAATATTGATTTTAACTACTGTTTGTACACCTTTTTGAGTCATGACAGGCCTTGAACTGAAGACATGCAAAGAAAAGCCGGAGCAGATATTGCTCCGGCCAAACTATGAAAGAAAAAACTATCTCGCACTGAACCACTTGGCATAAATGGTGTCATATTCACCACTTTCTTTGACCTTACGTAGGCCGTCATTGATAAGCTCCCGGATCTCATCATTACCTTTTTGCACAGCAATACCCAGATATTCTGGTTCATCAGGAGTGATGAGATAAGCCAAGGTCAATTTTTCAGAATATTGCTTATGTTGCAAGGCATAGTCAGAGGCTACAGCATCGTCAGCAATAACTGCATCAATACGACCATTATAAAGATCTTCAAAGGCGAGACCTATTTCATCGTAAGATTTGGCCTGGACATCTTTAATTTTTTTAGCAGCAAAATATCCGGTAGTACCAATTTGGGAAGCCACAGTTTTGCCTGCCAAATCATCAACTGAATTTATAACCACACCTTTGGGTACAACCACCCCTTGTTTGACATCAAAATAGGGCTCAGTGAAATCCATGCCCTTTTTCCGTTCTTCGGTAATGGAAACTGAAGAACATACAGCGTCATATTTGCCTGCTGCCAGGCCGGCAAAGATGCCATCCCAAGCTGTGTTTTTTAATATAACATTAAATCCACCAGCCTTGCCAATGGCAACCATAATTTCTGGCCCAAAACCAACAATGTTTTTATCAGCATCAATCATTTCCATGGGCGGGTAGGTCGCGTCCACAGCAAC
>JAAYGN010000032.1 GCA_012727715.1 Desulfovibrionales bacterium
GGGCCTTGGCATCACGATGTAATTGATCCCAGGAAATGGGATAGGTACGTTGATATCTGGCTTCCGTCATACGTTATTCCTATTCTGAAGGTTCAATGTTGATGCCCAGGGCAGCAGGGGCTCCGGTGCGTGCACTGCGCCAAGAAGCAAAGGCCAAAGCAGCAATGGTCAGCACATAGGGAAACATAAGTAAAATAGATGAGGGCAAAGTAGTGCCCATGGCCTGTAGCCTGAGCTGAAAAGCCATCACTCCACCAAAAAAATAGGCCCCAAGCATGGCTCTTTCGGGCCGCCAAAAAGCAAAAATGACCAAAGCCACCGCAATCCAGCCACGTCCCGAAGTCAGGCCATTGGTCCACAAATGGGTATAGGCCAGACTCAGATAGCTGCCGCCCCAACCAGCCAAAACACCTCCACCAAGCACAGCTGCCCAGCGAAAACCCTGCACATGCAGACCAGCCGCTCTGGCTGCAGGCGGACTTTCACCACTGGCTCGAATACCCATGCCCCAACGGGTATAGCGCAAAAAAGCCCATAATAGGGGAGCAATAAGAAAAGAAAGATAGACTAGGGCATCTTGTTGAAAAAAGATGTCTCCGACCCAGGGCAGATCCCCTAAAAAGGGCAGAGAAAATTTGTCAAATCCAGGAGCAGAACGGCCAATATAGGGGGTGCCAAAAAATCCAGCCAAGCCTGTTCCCAAAATAGTCAGGGCCAGGCCAGAAACAATTTGGTTACCCAAGAACCAAATACACACCAGACCATGGATTGCGGCCATCCCTGCACCAGCCACACCACCAGCCACAAAGCCCAACACTGGCGAACCACTATGCAAGGCAACCACAAATCCGGCCAGGGCCCCAACAAGCATCATGCCTTCGACACCCAAATTGATAACCCCACCCTTTTCCGTCAAAATTTCACCCAGGGTAGCATAAACAATGGGCGTGCCGGCCTGCACTGTGGCAGCTAAAAGGGATAAAAAAATCGCCCAGGTCATCCTTTGGACCTCCAGCGAAAACTGTAGCGGGAGAAAAAACCTCCAGCCAGGACCGATAAAAGCACGCAGCCTTCCATGATCTGACCAAAGGCTGCTGGAACCTGCAAGTCCAACTGCAAGGTTTCCATGCCCACCCTAAGCCCGGCCAACAGAAAGGAGGCCACTGCAATAATCAATGGATTCAGTTGGGCCAACCAGGCGACCACAATAGCTGTATAGCCGTATCCTGACATGATGCTCGGCTGTAAACGCCCCAAAATGGCCGAAGATTCCAGAAACCCTGCCCAGCCAGCCAAAGCTCCGCTGACCATCATGACCATTATAACTAAAAATCCATAGGGCATCCGGGCATAGCGGGCGGCACGGACATTTTCACCACAGGCGCGTAGCTCATAACCAAGACGAGTGTAACGCAAAAATATGGCCATAACAGCGCCAATAAATACACACAAACCAAGCCCCCAATTAAGGCGGGTGCCTGGAATGCGGCTGACTACTGCCGCAGAGACAAACTCACTGGTCATGGGAAATCCAAAACTGTCCGGGCCTTTCCACATGCCATAGACCAGGTATTCCAGGACAAGAATACCCACATAATTGAGCATCAAGCTGACTATAATTTCATTGGCCCGCATTTTTAAACGTAAAACAGCCGGAATAGCACCCCACAATGCGCCAGCCAGGGAGGCACAGAGCAGCATCAAAGGCAATAAGGTGTACCAGGGCCAGGTTGAAAAATTAAGGGCAGCCCAAGTTGCCCCCACAGCACCCAAAGCAAATTGCCCTTCAGCACCAATATTCCAGATTTGCAAACGAAAGGTCAGACCCACACCAATGGAACAAAGAAAAATGGGCACTGCTTTAATTACACTATCTTCCAGGGCATGACGAGAGCCAAAAGCACTTTCCATCAACAGCCACAGAGCGGTTAAAGGTGCTTTACCCTGCACCGCCAAAAGCAGCCCACTCAGAAAAAAGGCCAGGGCCAAAGCCCCAAAAAAAACAAGACAGGAACCCCATCCCAAGGGCTCCTGTCTTTTAATTGCTTGAAAAACCAACATAAGGTCCAGGATGATTATTCGAGAGTACCAACCACACCCTGCACAAACCAATTAAAGCTGAGCAATTCTTCATCACTCATTACTGTGCCAGCCGGAACTTTTTCTGCGCCACTCTGATCAGCAATGGGACCACTAAAAACTGTGTAGCTACCACTGGCAATTTCAGCCTTTTTAGCCAGAACGGTCTGGCGCACATCTTCAGGAACCATGGCTCCAAAAGGAGCAATATCCACAATGCCTGTTTCCAGACCATCCCAATGAGA
>JAAYGN010000033.1 GCA_012727715.1 Desulfovibrionales bacterium
ATGCTGGTCATGGTGGGGCAGGAGAAATTATTGATCTATTGGAGCCAAGATTACCTTTCAAGTTTTATAAAATCTTTCACCAGCCAGATGGTAATTTTCCTGCTGGTGTACCCAATCCCCTGCTACCGGAAAACCGGGAACTCACTGCCCAAACTATACGCAAGACAAAAGCTGATTTGGGCCTAGCTTGGGATGGAGATTTTGATCGTTGTTTCTTTTTTGACGCCACTGGCCGCTTTATCGAAGGCTACTACCTTGTAGGACTTTTAGGACAAAGTTTTTGTGAAAAATATCCTGGGGCAGGCATTATCCATGATCCCCGCCTGACCTGGAATACCATTAATGTGGTCGCCAAGGCTGGAGGTCGGCCCATTATGTCCAAGACCGGACATGCTTTTATGAAAGAACGTATGCGCCAAGAAGATGCTGTTTATGGTGGAGAAATGAGTGCGCATCATTATTTTCGTGATTTTTCCTATTGTGATTCAGGCATGATTCCCTGGCTTTTGGTCACAGAACTTATATGCACCACCGGCCAAAGCCTGGCCCAATTGGTCAATGAGGCTATAAAAAAATTTCCTGCCAGTGGTGAAATCAATCGGCGACTCTCCGACCCCACTGCAGCCCTGGATCGGGTCAAGGCGCACTTTGCACCCCAAGCCCTACATCAGGACCATACCGATGGTCTTAGTCTTGAATTTACAACCTGGCGTTTTAATCTTCGATCTTCCAACACCGAGCCTGTCCTGCGTCTTAATGTTGAATCCCGTGGTGATCTAGAGCTTATGCAAGCAAAAACCGCCGAAATTCTCCATATTTTGGATTCATGACGCATGTCCAAAAAAGTAAAGGACAAACAACTAACTACCATTCCCTAAATTATTCACCATAAAATCTATAGTATCAGAGGTATTGCATGGAACACTTTGGGCTACCTTTAGAGGTCATTATCATATTTTTTGTGGTCATTATCTTGTCTATTTTTATGGATCTGGTGGCCCATAAAAAAGTAAAAGAGATAACTATTGCCGACGCAACCAGATGGTCTTTGTTTTGGATTGGGCTGGCTTTACTTTTTTACGGGTATTTGTGGGTACGATTCAACAAGGAGTGGGCGGATCTTTATCTGGCAGGATATGTACTGGAAAAAAGTCTATCCGTGGACAATCTTGTTGTTTTTATTGCCATTTTTGCAGCCTTTGGCATCAAGTCTCACTTACAGCATCGCATCCTCTACTGGGGCATTATCGGTGCTCTGGTCTTTCGGGCTATCTTTGTTGTTATTGGAACCAGTCTATTTTACGCTAGTCCCTGGGTAGGATTTGTCTTTGCTGCTTTTGTGGCCTGGAGTGCCGTGCAAATGCTCAAGGAGCGCAATGAAAAAGAGATTGAAGACTATGCACATCACTGGAGCGTTCGCCTGACAGGAAAAATCATGCCCATTTACACCAAATTGTATCTGGAACGGTTTTTTGTAAAGGATAGCGAACTCCCCAATGAAGAAAAAAAGTGTGTGACTCGGAAAGGCCTGTATTACGCCACTCCAGCATTCTTGTGTCTCATAGCCATTGAGGCATCTGACATTGCCTTTTCCTTTGATTCCGTACCTGCGGTGATCTCCGTTACCCAAGAGCCTCTTTTGGTTTATGCAGCCATGATCTTTGCCATTTTGGGCTTAAGAACCCTGTATTTTGTTATTGCAGCCTTAAATGTCTATCTGGTTCATCTTGAAAAAGCGGTCATTGCCCTTCTATTTTTTATTGCCGCTAAAATGGCCTTGCAGTCCTTTAATCATGTCTTTGGAGATACAGGATTTGATTTTACCCCAGGACAAAGTCTGACCGTAGTTTTGGTTACCCTATTGACAGGCGTGCTGGCCTCTTTGATTGCTCCCAAAAAAGACGAGAACACCCAACACCAAAAACTGAACCAACAGGATTAAGGAACAGTCATTAACCTTAATTTTCCGTAACTGGGGTTGGAGTAAAGCGAATACGCTGAATGCGCCTTTTTTCAACTCGTTCCACCTGAAAAACTCCTTCTTCAAGGCGGACTTCATCACCTGGATCCAAAACCCGGCCAGCTTGAGCCAGAAGAAATCCAGCGATGGTTGTATAGGCATCATCTTCAGTTAAAGTAAGATTCAGTTTGCGATTAAAATCACGGACGGCAAGCATCCCATCAAGCACAAAGCCTTTGCCATCCCTAACAATCTGCGAACGCACTTCTTCATCATACTCATCACTTATTTCTCCAACAATTTCCTCCAGTACATCTTCCAAAGTAATCATACCCTCCAGGCCGCCATATTCATCCATAACAAAAACCAGATGAGTACGTGTGGCCTGCATTTGCTTGAGTAGACTTCCCAGACGTTTACCAGCCGGAACAAAGATGGGTGGATGAATTTGAGCTGTCATAGAAAAAGTCAGATTCTCTTTTTGGGCCAAAAAAGGTTCCATATCCTGACGAAAAAGCACTCCCAACACATCATCCAGGTCTTCACCATAAACGGGCAACCTGGAATAACCATGGGTTTGAAAAGTATCTAGCACTTCCTCTAAAGGCGCACTCACGGGCAAAGCTGTGATGGCTGATCGAGGAACCATGGCTTCATGAGCTTCGGTTGTATCAAAATCAAAGGCTCGTCGTACTAATCGACGTTTATCTTCTTCAATTTGTCCACTGGAATAGCTGGCATCAATGAGCATACGCAGCTCTTCTTCCGTGTAAATGGAAGAATGGTTGGGGTCAGGTCTTAACCCCAAGAGACGCACAGTACGCGTTCCAGCCCAATCCAAAAGACGGATGGGCCAATAAAAAAGGCGATAAAAAATCTCCAAAGGTAACGCTACTGCCAAAGCTGTTTTTTCAGCCAATTCCAAGGCAATGGTCTTGGGAGCTAATTCACCGATAACAATGTGTAAAAAGGTAATAAAACTGAAAGTAATGGCAAAAGAAAGGGAGTGCAGGAGAGCAGGAGAAACAAAAGGCTCCAAAACCGGAGTCAATAAACGGGCGATGGCTGGCTCTCCAATCCAGCCTAGAGCTAGAGAGGCCAGCGTAATGCCTAATTGAGTAGCAGAAATATAGGCATTTAAATGGTCAATGAGGCGCAACAAAAGTTTGGCCCGCTTGTTCCCTTCCTCGGCCAGGGTGGCAATGCGAGAACGCCGAACAGCCACCAGAGAAAATTCCGAGGCCACAAAAAAGCCATTGGCTAAAACCAGAAGAAGAACCAAAAAAAGAAAACCAGTAGATCGAATCATGGTGTCTTTGAAGATATTCCTTGATATTTTTGTGAGCGAGGAATTGGAAAACGGTGACAATACGTGCATTGCTGACAAAGATCAGCAACAAGTTTTCCTTGAGCAAATCCTTGGCGCAAAACCATAACCTTTGGAGTATGTAAAATTGTCTCTAAAGAATGTTGATGAAGATTACCCAAAGCCAGTTCACCATGGGCATCCAAACAGCACGGACACACCGTACCATCCACTAGAATGGCTATGTGTGTGGAAAGGCCATGACAAAATCCACGGGTGCGTCGAACGCCCTCTTTTGTGGTCGGCCAAGCAAAACGTGTGTCTTGGTGAATATATAATCGCCCGGTCAGGCAACGGCTCTTACGGCCTTGGGGAATGGGTGGAATTGGCTTTTGCAAAAACTTGGCAATCCTGTTGAAAAGTACTTGCGTTTGCATACTGGCTGCTGGCCGATGCAGGCTCTGTAAGTTCCACAACCGGAGATTAATATAAAGTTCAGGGCGCTTTTCAAGGGCAAGCTGACAAAACTCTACTATCTGCCCAAGGATTACACAGTCCGGATCCGTATCCACATCAAGGGCTTGTAAAGAAAAATTGACCTGACGCAGAGCTTTGGCTTGCAAAATACTGTCTTGATACTTTTTGATTAGGGTGCCGTTGGTGGTCAAGTTAACGGCTAACTGGGCCTGATGACACAAGGCCAGAAGCAGAGGGAAATCAGGATGAGTCAGGGGTTCACCCAGAACATGCAAACAGACCTGCTGGGTTATCCCTTGGAGTTCTTGCAGGCAATGGGCAAAAAAATCCGGGTCCATGAAGGCCAAAGGTCTTGAGGGGGGTGTACAAAATGCACAATGCAGATTGCACACATTGGTCACCTCCACATAAACCCGATCAAAAAGATAAGAGCTGGCCAAAAACTTCTCCCCAGCCCCAGACAATTGTATGTCAAGAAGTGTGGTCAAATTTTCTTTTTTATTCTTTCACGGCGAAGCCAAGCATACCAAGGTTCCACGCCTTCGCCTGTAGTGGCAGACAAAGGAAAGATTTCAATATTTTTGTTCACTGCTTTGGCAAAAGCACTGGCTTTTTCAACATCAAAACTCACATAGGGCAACAGATCTATTTTATTAATGATCATCACTCGGGACTGGGCAAAAATAAAAGGATATTTTTCTGGTTTGTCATCACCTTCGGCCACACTTAAAATGGTGACCTTATAATCTTCGCCAACATTAAATTCTGCCGGACAGACCAAATTGCCAACATTTTCCACGACTACAATATCTGTTTTATCAAGATTCATTTTGGCACAGGCATCACGCACCATGGCACTATCCAGATGACAACCACCTTCTGTATTGATCTGCACAGCCTGAGCCCCTGTAGCAGCTACCCGGCGAGCATCATTTTCTGTTTGGCAGTCCCCTTCCACCACAGCAAATTCAAATTCTGACTTAAGATCAGTAAGGGTTTTCTCCAGCAAGGTTGTCTTGCCCGAACCAGGAGAACTCATGAGGTTTAAAGCCAAAATACCCCTGGCTGTAAACCAGGCATTGAGTTCTTCAGCAACACTATCATTGGCTTCGAGGATATTGCGAACCACTTCAACTTTCATCTACTTGGCCTCCTTCGGGTTTTCAGCTTCAAGGTATTCTATGTAGAGCTCTCGCCCAGCAATAATTTCATGCCCGAGTATATTGGAACATTGTGGACAAGGTATAAGCACCCGCTCTTCAGCAGGTGGTTCAAATTCATGGCTGCATTGACCACAACGTACAGCCATGGGTTTCATTTCCAATTCAATAATCGCCTGATGCAAGGAAGTATTGGCTGTCAACATGGCAAAGGCTGTCTCCAGGGCTTCCGGCACAATGGCTGAAATTTCCCCATAAACAATTTTGATCTTGCTGACTTGAGTCAGACCATGCTTGGCCATTTCGTCTTGAACAATAGTGATCATACTTTCAGCAATGGCTAATTCGTGCATTCTTTCTCCAGGCCCCCAAAATCCAAAATTTTAATCACGATGTTCTGATGCGTAGGCTGTGTCCAGGGCATTGTCCAGGGCAATTCTTGTACGGGTAATCTTACCCTGAGCTAAGGTACAGCGTGTCATTTCCCAGTCAATATGGTTAATAATATCAACAAGACCTCGCCCATGAGGCGGCATACGTTGCACAAGATTTTCCAGATCACCATCAATGTCAATAAAAATACCTTCATGCACAAAATCAAGAATGTGCTCGTCTATAACTTGACATTCATAGCCAGCCAACAAACCTTTTATGATTTGCAAAGTATTATAATCAAGGCCAACCAAGTGCCCATAAACCCTAAAATCATACGGCATAAGAAATTCCTACCCAACTAGTCTGGCAAAATAAAACAAGTATACCCCTGATGGGCAAAAAGTGAGAGGAGATGTTCATCAGCAAAACATTGATCCAGCAGAGCAATGGTATTTTGCCCGGTGACAATGGTCCAGGCCGGAACCTGGATAGCCATAAGCCGTTGGCTCCCACGAACCCAAGCCGCTCGAATCATACCTTGGCGCAATCGGTTCTTCTGTTTCAGGACCTCTAAAAAGCTATGTAAGGTATCTGGCATACTGGATCCAAAAAGGTCGTCTCGGTCGTGCGCATCAAAAACTCGAGCAAGCTCCGCAACAGAAGCCATAGAAACAATGATCGACCCGCTAGGTCTGGCTGGAAGTCGAGACAGATGATTAAAAACATCCAACTCGATAACCTTAATGGCAGATGCTTCCAAAACTTCTGGTAATCCTTGGGGAAGTGGAGGCTCTTCTTGTGCTCCTCTGGCCCAGACAACATAGATATGCTTATTTTGGGCCTGCTCAATAATAACCAGATGAGGGGATTTAAGAGAAAAATTCATTCCATTTCTGGCCCAAACCAATTCCTTCTCCTGGGACCAGAGACGAAAATTTTTAGGAAATCTTGTACGTAACTCAGCAAATATGTTTTGGAGTGACCAAGTCCCACCAATAGAACACACCTGAATATTCAGTGTATGGGCTTTATCAATCCACTGGGAATTTTTAGGAGTAGCGCACAAAAGAATTTTACTCCCCCAAGGGGCTTCCACCAGAGGTGTTTCTTGCAACTTGATATGCAGCCATTCTGACTTGGGTAGCGGATATATAACTTCATCACCAGGCATAAAAACAAACTGCATTTGCTCCAATACAGAGCGTACAAAAGGTAGGCCTGATCGTGGAGTGCGGGGCTCCGTTGTTTTTTGGTTTGCTTGATCACTTTCAAGCATGGATCGGATAATATCCACATTAGAAAGTGACTGGCCAAGTTCAGGAATCCTCATGTTTTCCCGCCCATCTTGTACTATGGTTTTTCTCAGCTCTTCACTTTCATTGCCCGCTGTATTTCCAACACCTGTCAAAGGGGTCAAACTCCACGCTGTGGCATTGGAACTTTCAATACGTTGAGAAATGGAATCCCGCTCCAAATGATCCTGTCCAGTAGGTTGTGTCGGACTATCTAAAGCTCCGGTGAAGCTTGCGTTATGACTATAGGTTTCAATAGCTGTTGCAGTCTGAGCTGAAGGCAAAGTTGGGGGTACGATAACAGGCAACAAAACCTCTTGCCCGGCTTTAAGCTCATTGACATTGGTTATATCTGGATTCAATTGTTGAAAAAGATCAAAGCCACGTCCAAAAGCAATACTTGCAGGCATATTATGGCGTAACAATATGGATCCTAAACTATCTCCAGACTGAACGGTATAGGAAATATGTTCAGCCTTTGGTGTGAGTGTTTCAGAAGCAGGAGTTATTGATGTTGTAACATGCTTTTTACCTGGAATATCTGGAGGCAATATAAGCTTTTGCCCAGCTTTAAGGTAATTAATATCTGAAATATGCGTATTGTGCTCCAAAATATGAGGGAGCAAACTATCAATTTCAGCCGGAGAATAACCCTTGTTGATTAAAATTTTATAGAGCCATTCACCTGCCTGAACCTCATGTTCTTCAAGGTTGACGTGAGTTGAAGAGGAAATATTTTTTTCAAAAAAAAGACGCAGGGGTTTTTCTGAAAATCCAGGATTGGAAATACTTGTCAGGAGGCATACTCCAAGAATAAGAAGAGCTATCTTTCTCATGGAAGTGAAAAGAAAGGGTAATATATTTTCATGAGATATAACTTACCTCTAATAAAAACGTGCAACCAGCACAAGGACAACTATACTTTTATACTGGGGGTGACAAATTTTTATCCCCCACTCAAGGAGAACAAAATGTACGTAGGTCTAGCCATGCTCAAACATGTTCCTACCATTACTTCCGACACCTTGGTTATTAAAGCTGACCGGATGATGGAAGAACATAAACTCTGGATTTTGCTCGTTGTTGAAAATGGTCTCCTAAAAGGCTACGTAGCCAAGGAAGATATCCGTGCCGCTCTTCCTTCTGGGGCAACCACTTTTAGTAAACACGAACTCAATTACTTGTTATCCAAAATGACAGTGCAAAAACTGGTACGAAAAGATATGCCCATAGTACATCCAGAAACAGACATCGAAGAAGCAGCCAAAATTATGCATGACCTTAATTTGGCAGGTCTTGCGGTTGTGGATAAAAAAAATATTCTTAAAGGATACATAAGCCACAGGTCCATGTTGGCCGTACTCATTGAGGAGATGGGGCTGGATCTAGGTGGACAGCGCATCACCATTCAAGCCGAAGACCGTAAGGGACTCATGGCTGAAATCAGTAAGTTTTTCTTTGAGCTAGGCATAAACATCTTGTCCACCTCCATATTTTACAGGGCCCAGCAACGCTTGTTGGTTTTTCGAATTCAGACCGATGATTTGGAAGAAATCCACAAAAAGCTTACCCTTCAGGGGTACTCCATTGTTGGACCCGAATATTTTGCCAAGGAATGGGATGAAAAATATGCTTAAGGGCCTTAACATCAAGGCTACTTGCAACATATGACAGGAGATAATTATGGATAATCAAAAAATTATGGAGCTCTTTGAAGCTTATTTTGACAAGTATAAAAAAACTGAAGGGGATATGAGCAGCTGGTCAGCATATTGGACCATCTACGGCCAAGGGCAAAATTTTGAGATCAATTTAACCAAGTGCCCCTTGGGAACCCGATTTAAAATTTTCAGTAATCATCAAAAAATTGAAGAAATTGCAGGATGGGAAGATTTTTTGGCCAATCTGGATCGACTCGAATCAGAACATCCGCTCTTTACGCGTAGTGATTTTTTTACCCAAATGGAAGAAATGCTGTAAAAAAACCATTTCTATCCAAATAACGTAGTTTGTTCCAAACGTGGAGCCTCTTAAAAATCATTGTGCCGAGGCTGAATAAGGGTTGCAGCGCAAATTCCCCCTATGATCAGTCCACCACCAACAATCTGAGCCCAGGCAACGTGCTCCTGCAAAATAAATACTGAAGCTATGCCTGTAAAAATTGGCAAGGTATAATAGACAAGTCCTGCCTGTACTGGCCCGATGCGGTCAATGGCCAAAGTCCAAAGCCAAAAAGCCATGGCTGAACAACCAATGCCCGTGTACAAGGTGCCCACAACTACAGGAGCTGAAAGTGTGGGCAATGGCAAAATAATGGCTTCAGCTATGGTAAAAGGAAGAGAAACCACAACTCCCAAAGAAAAAGTGGCCATATTAAAACTTAAAGAAGAAATCTCAGCTGGCCGCTGACGAATAAAAAGGGAGTACACTCCAAAACAAATTACTCCGCCCAAAGCCCACAAATCACCGCTATTAATCTGTAAAGCTGCCAAGCGCTGCCAATCACCACGGCTGACCAAAACCAGCATACCCACTAAAACGACAACCAATCCCGCTAATCGAGCACGGGTGATCATCTCTTTGTACAGCACCCGCGAAAGGAGCAAAATAACGACTGGTGCTGCTGGCACCATTAAAGCCATATTCAGACTCTCAGTAGTTTGGCCTGCTTTATAAATTAAGGTATTTAACAGGGTCACACCAACAATGCCCATAATCAAAAGATAACGCCAATGACGCCGCAAAAGTACCCAATCTTGCTGTACAGGTTTCCAGGCAAAGGGCATGAGCACAACAAGAGCTACAACCCATCGCCAAAAATTACACTGCCAAGGGGGAATGGCCTCAGCAATGGCCCTGGCCACAACAAAATTACCTGCCCAAAGCATGGTCGCCAACAAGGCCAAAGTGTATCCTAAAACAATATCCTGTTTTTTAGTACTGTGCATGGTTCCTACATGTGCATGATTTTCATTACGCAGAAAAATTTATAATAGACATTGATTTATATCATACAATGTAAAAACTATACGTAGTTTTTACAAAAAAATTGCCCGGTTACACTTGAACCGGGCAGCCATACATAATATTATACATTTTTTCTTTAAAAAGGAGCATCATCCAGGGGGGTAGTTTCCGATGGAAAAGCAGGCCCTAAATCTTGTGTGGAAAAAGACTCCTGACTGGGCTCTTGGCTCCGAGTAGGTGCTGCGGTATAACTACTGCTGCCATCAGCGCGAGAATCTAATCCCAGCACGCGGTCAGCTTTAATTTCAGTGCTATATCTGTCAATACCATCTTTTCCCTGCCATTTACGGGTCTCCAGTCTGCCTTCAATATACACCAAGCGTCCTTTGGACAGATAATTACCACAAAATTCTGCCTGTTTACCCCACACCACAATGCGGTGCCATTCAGTGCGCTCAACTCTTTGCCCATCTTTACTTGTGTATGACTCATCCGTGGCAATGGAGAAATTGGCTACAGGCTGTCCGGAGGGAACATAGCGCATCTCTGGATCTTGTCCCAACCGACCAATCAAAAGTACCTTGTTCAGACTTCCTGCCATAGTGCCTCCTTAATCAGGATATGATGCCTGTTTGTTTAATTCATGTAAGGCGTCCTCAATATAATCCGACGCCTGGTTGGCTGACTGGGGATCCCAATCAGCCAAGGATTGCTGCAAATCTTGAACTCCCTTCAAAACTCCGGGAAGAAATGTTTTCAAAACAGTATGCAACGACTTGGGAATATCTCCAAATTGATACAGGTCATCAAGGGCCCTGACAAGTTCCAATACCCCCCGCATATCATGAGGAAACCCGGGCCTGGTTTCTTCAAAGGCCCAAGCCCAGAGAACTGGCCAGGCCTTGCGGACCTCCTCTTCTGAGTAGGTATAGGCCATGACTCGAATTTGTAAAACCCTGCCCATCAGTCCTGCTCCTCCCAATCACTTTGCACACGGCTGACAACCTCTTGAATTTGTCCCAACTGATCTTCTGGACATACCCCAATAAGAGGACTTTCCCGTTCCACAGAGTCATTGGTATCAAAATAAATAGCATAAATAATACCTGAGGGTCCTGTATAGCGAATGGCTGTCTCTCGTTTCATGCGTGATAGAATAAAAAGCTCCAACCCTTCTTCCACAGCCACACTTTGGCTACCTTTGGTCTTAATTTTGATATCCACATCAGGAATAAAATAATACCTTCCCTTTTCTGGGGCCAAAAACAGGAATAAAGACTGTCGTAAAATACGACCTATGACTTCCTCTCGGGTTAAATAATGACGAATTGTCATCAGTTCCTGGCCAGCCTGGACAAATTCTCCAGGTTTGAGATCAGCCAAAGCCATGATCTCACCTTTTTGAGGCGCATAAATAGGCTTTTTATTCTTCTCACGTTCCAGACGTATTAAAAGAGTACCTGGTTTTTCCTTCCAGGTCCCACTGGGACCCACGACTCGGGTTCCGGGAGTACTACTGACAAACTCCACTGTTCCAGCGTGAGGCGCGCGGATGACAATTTTTTCATAGGGCTCTTCGCGCAACTCCTGCAATAACGTTTTTACATCAACCACACTTGCTCCTAGCGATAATAGAGGTTGCGGCCACCCATGGTTTGCAGAGATTGAACCAAGTTATGCCGGATTTCTCGGCGATCCCAAATACCTTGAATATGTCCCCGCGATAATGCCTGGAATGCATTGTGATAGTTGGGTGGGATGTCCAGCCCTGTTGTTTCTTTGATGACCCCAGGCCCAGCAAAGCCTACATTAGCTGAACGCACTGCGAATTGGTATGGTGAACAACCCAAAAAACTGGCCACAGGCCCAGCATAGGAATTGGTATCATAAAGCACCAGATAAAGTCCTCCTGCCTCACTATAACGTCGCACCGCCATGGTGCAACGCGGCATTTGGATCACTCCATTCACTCCTTCTTGGATGCGAATTCCTGCTGTACCATGCACATAAGAAAGAAAAGGCAATTGTTTTTTTCGAGCCCGCTCCATGGCCCGAATAAACTTTTCCCCTTCAGCAGCTCCCACGCTCCCACCACGAAAAGCAGCCATAAACATGGCTACCATAACCGTGGTACCTTCAATGCGCGCCTCAAAAGTCATGCACCCACACTTGTGGCCTGTCCTGCGTTTGGCCTCATCCAGTTTCAGGTCAAAGCCATCAAACTGTAGTGGGTTAATGGATTCAATTTCCGAAAAAATTTCCCGCACAGACCCTGGATCAAAAATATTATGAATATACCACTGGTATTCCATGGGAAAATGATGCCCACAAAAACTACATACCCCTGCCCATTCACCAAAAAGATCCGGGGCCCACTGATCCAAACACCCATGTACCCCAGCATTGGGGCAGGTTATGGATTGGTCCTCCTTGGCTTGTGGGCTGATATATTGCCATTGTCCTAGATTTTGATCCGAGCCATTCCAGGGAGTCAAAGTGGTCAGTTCCTCTTTATCCACTTCTTTTTTATCTTTTTTAAAGAAGAGCTTGGATAACACCTTGCCCCAATACCTGGCGGATCTGCCCATAACTACCTGAATTTCTGCATGTACGTCTTCAGCAAGCTCGCTCACCTTTTTTCGTTGCCGGCCCAAAAGATCATAGCGAAAATAAGAATAAAGGGAAGAACACACTTCACCTAAAGCCTCACTTCCCCGGCTGAACCAATGACGCTTATCCAGATAGGCTCCCTGGGCCATGCGTCGAAACTTCAGGTAACGCACCCAGAGCAAACGTTCTTTGGCTCGCGTACTCAACGTCCAACGAACATACACATTTGCCCCCTTGTGTCGCTTTAAGGCAAAGGAACGTAACATGCGCATCCCGCTGACATTTAAAACAATCTCATCAGTAGAAGCAATGACTGCCTTGCGGAGTTTACGAAAAAAATCATAGTGCTCCGGACGGGCTCCCAGTTCTGGCTCATGAATCTTCCAATCTATATAGCCCATGGTTTTGTTATCATCAGCAGTCATTTTAAGCTGATCAGCACAACGTTCTATAAGCTTAAGGTCAGCCCGTTGCCCGCCACGTAAACGCCCTTCAATGGCCGCAGCACCCTCAGGGGAAATCACTGAATAATAGCCATGGGACATCATTATTCGCGTATCCGCCAAGCCAATGGCCTCAGCGCCTCCTGATCCCCCCTCAGAAATAACTGCCACAATGGGCACTTTCAGTCCTGCCATTTCATAAAGATTTTTAGCAATTTGTTGGGCTGCTCCTGGATAATCTTCAATGGGGTACGAGCCAGGAGTAAAAATATAAGTATGAATGGGAATATTTTCGGTTTCAGCGACCTTCATGTAGTGTAAAGCCTTGGCATTGCCCCAAGGTTTTACTGAGCCACCATTACGGAATTCCTGGCCATGTCCCTTTTCCTGGCCAATGACCATGACTGGCTGGTTATGGACTTTCTTGCCACGCTTGCGCGTCACATATGCTCTGGCAATGAGCATGCTGGGGTCAATACTATAGTCGTCCTGACCTCCTATTTCCGTGTAATTATCATATACATTCTCCAGGATATCCTTCAGACAAATCCGCTGTGGATGACGAACTATGCGCACCTTGTTCATAGGGGTCAGTTCACGCTCCAACTTTTTTTCCAAAAACCGGAACAATTCTTCGAGAGTTTCCAATTGTCGGATGACTTCTTGCTTTGTTAAACTGGGTTCACGAAGAATAAATTCATTCAGCTTGGCATCGAGCATGGAGACATTGGAATTTTCATCCGGACCAAAAATATCTTGAACATATTTCAGACGGTCACGAAGTTCTTGAGTACGTTTTTCTATATCCATAAATATTACTACTTGTTCATTATTAAATTATCGCAAAGCACATATTCATTGAGTGCTTAATCAATATTTTAAGCACTTTTGTCCCAAGACATCAAAGCAATACTAAAATACCAAAACAGTATCGGATTTGCGCTCTAAAAAAGAAATATTGGATTTTAATGCTTCTCCCGAAGCATTTTCTCCACACAGGGTTAGTGCGTGTAAAAATTCTTTTCCCCTGATCCTGGCCTCCTCCAAAGTCTGTCCCCAAACAATGGCTAAAGCCAGGTTGGGGTCAAAATCTGTGGGTATTTCATATTCCCGATCCCGAGGCACCTGTGTGTGCATGGTGAGCCAAGGAAAATCTGGCCAATCAAAGGAAGTAATCCGACCAACCCAAGGGATAAATTTATTATCTGGATCTTCAGCAATAATTCGATACTCAATACCCACGCCCTCTAAACAAATATCTTCCTGGGCGTAGCCCAGGGCAGCACCTAACCCAACCCGGATTTGCTCAGCAATAAGATCCACGCCTTTTTGCCCCTTAATGGATGCAATACGTGCAGATACACCGTTTTCCACCTGAATCCTGGTATTTACTTCCATGAGAAAGGGCTGACCTGTTGGACTCACTATCCATTCCCAGGTACCGATATTGTCATAGCCAGCTTCCTTGGCCATGCGCAAAGAATATTCAGTAATATCTTCCAATACTTTTTGGGCATCAAAAGCATAACGCGTGGAAGTAGGATCAAAGCCAGGAGCAACTTCAATGCGCTTTTGGCGTCCCAAAGACTGAACCGAACAATTACGTGTGCCAAAATGTACCGGTGACATACCGGTACGATCTGCCAACACTTGTACTTCTAAATGATTAAAATCAAAAATTCGCTGCTCTATAAGTACACTTTCATCACGAAATTGGCGTTTGGAATAATTTTTAATCCGCCGTAAAACACTGCGAAACTTATCCAGGTCGGTTACTTCTTCAATACCCATTCCTCCGCCACCAGCTGAAGCCTTGACCAGAATAACGGGATTACCCACCCCTTGCTCTTTTTGAAAATCAAAAAGGGATTTGGCAATATTTTCTGCTTCCAAATCATCCGTCACAGGCTTGTCCGAGCCGGGCACAGTCGGTACACCCAGCTTACGAGCCAAGCGCTTGGTGTTGATCTTATCTCCCAATTCACGAATTACCTGCCATGACGGTCCGATAAAAATCAGTTTTCTCTCTCTTTGAGCTACTCGGCGGGCAAAACGATAGTCCTCGGCAAAAAATCCATACCCTGGATGAATGGCTGTGGCTTTGGCATGATCAGCCACAGCAAAAATTTCATTGGCATCCAAATACGAGCTGACTCGGTAGAGGGACTCATCACCCCCCAATTTTTGAGCCATGACACAATGTTCGCTATGCTGATCAGGGGCGGTAAAAAGAGCAACAAATTTCAGGCCCAGCTTGCAACAAGCCTCCATAATACGAATGGCAATCTCACCGCGATTGGCAATTAACACTTTGTGTTTTTTTAGTTCATTTGTAGTTTTCATGTGCTAACAATTCTCAAAAAAATCTCTCATTGCTTTTTTCTTTCAAAATAGACTCTGGATTATTCCTATTGTCTGTCATGGCAAAATACTTTAGCAAAATATAGTTCCAAAGACGCCACCGCTTATATCCATAATTATAAAGGAGCAAGTCTTGGCTTTGCCCTTGTGCTGGACGACCATGGGTATGTATGCTGGGATCATGAGTTGCCGACCTGAAAAAGTTCCTTTATCCAGATCTTTTAAAAAACGTGTGGCCCTTGCCTTATGTCAGGAATCATCTTTCTATCTCAAGGCATAGTTCACTGTCCAGACAGTACGTAAAAACCTCAAAAAAATGGGGAATTATGGACAATATCTATCAAAGAGCAACTCAAGCAACTCAGTGGCTTAAAAACAACATTGAAACAATCCCAGATACAGCCCTGGTCCTTGGTAGTGGTCTGGGAAGCTGGCTTATGTCTGAAAAAATTTCCCAGCGAATCGCCTATGCTCAAATTCCTCATTTTCCAGTGTCCACAGTGCAAGGCCATGCCGGTGCTTTGCTGGTTGCTCAAATTGGAGACACGCCAGTTCTCATCTTGTCCGGGCGTTTTCATCTCTATGAAGGCTACAGTGCTGCTGAAGTAACCCTTCCCATCCGTTGCCTTGGCCTGCTGGACATAAAACATCTTATTTTGACCAACGCAGCTGGAGCTTTAGATCCTCTGTTCCAAACCGGTGGCCTGATGCTTATCACCGATCATATCAATATGACCGGACACAACCCTTTAACTGGTCGCAATGTTGATGAATGGGGACCACGCTTTCCAGATATGAGTCAGGTCTATTGTCCCCACTTGCGCAGCTTAGCCCTACGCTCTGCGATGTCCTTGGGTCTTCGCCTGGAACAAGGTGTTTATGTGGCTGTGGCTGGGCCAAGTTTGGAAACTCCAGCTGAAACACGCATGTATCGTACCTTGGGTGCTCATGCCATTGGCATGTCCACAGTGCCCGAGGCCATCATTGCACACCATATGGGTATAAAAACTTTAGGCCTTTCCTGCCTGACCAATAAAAATCTGCCTGACTGCATGGCCCCCACTTCCCATGAAGCCATCTTGGATCAAGCCCAGCAATCAGCAAGTATGTTAGAAAATCTCCTCACAGTTCTTGTACCTGCTTTGGAGAATAAGCAGGACCAAAAAACATAAATATACCAAGGAGCCATTGCCTGGGGTCATGATCACAACGTAACATGAAGTGAATGACAACCAGGCAGCGCTTCAAGCTGGAGTCAACGAAATCATGGACAAACCCTTAACAGCCCAAAGTCTTGCGGAAGTGTTTAAGAAGTTTCTCTAGCCATATAACCTTGGCTAGTAACACCTTGTAGGCAACAGATTCAGGATGAGTATGCTTTACGCAATGCCTCTTCCACGGCCAGAGATACTGCCTCACCGGTCAGGGTTTCTCCTGTCTCATAAAGAGCACGCTGGACATTAAGCTCACGCATGACTTCCACATGGTTCGGATCTACAAATTTTGCCCAAACTTCCATGCACTTATCCAAACGTTCTCTACGTGCGTAAGCCAACCCCAAATATAAACACGCCAGGTATTCATCGGGGTGTTGTTTGTAGACCATAAGCAAAGTATCTTTAGCCTGTACATACTCTCCCAAATGATAATGGCATAGGCCGAGGTGAATGCGGGCCTCCTTATGGGTACGATTTGTTTTAAGTACATCCTTGTAGAGCTCTTTGGCCTGAATGTACTCTTTCCTTGCATAAGCCTCATCAGCAGCCACAATGTCTGCACCAAGGCCAGATATGGGTTTTTCTTCTGGATTTTCACGTAAACGCCTGGCCATTCCAAACAGCAAATCTCGCCGGGACATTCGGGATACTTCATGGGGCTTCTTGGAAAAAGCTGATTTCATAGTACACCTGCCTACATACAAAATTGGATAAAAAATGGAAAAAAGAACTCTAATACCTTGAAAATCCAAAACCATACAGGACCAGACCCATCTCATATTGAGCCAAGCTGTTGACATTGAGTGCATTCCTTACCATGAAGAAATACTTCGCGAGCGTAATCATCTGATCTTTTAGTCTGACCGTCCATGCCGTGGTTGCGCATACGTTCTGGTCACATTTACAAATTGTATTCTCGGAGGAGACAATGTTCAAGAGACTTCTCATGACCCTAACCACTCTCATGCTTTGCACCTTGCCAGCCCTGGCCAGTGCCAGCCAAACCTTTGCTGTTCTCCCTTTTGCCATTCATGGTCCAAGTGAATACCAATATCTTGGGCAGGGAATCCAAAGCATGTTAACAACACGTCTTACTTGGCCAGAAAATTTTATCCCCCTGGATTCAGCTTCCATTGCCAAGGCAGTGACTACCTTGCCCACAGATGCAACACAGGCCAGCAGTCTGCGTGCTTCTTTAGGTGTGGACTACCTTGTGTGGGGGATGCTCACGGTCATGGGGCAGGAGTGCAGTCTGGATATTAATGTTGTCGATCCGCAAGGCAACAATCAGCCTCGACCAACCCAAACCACCTTAAGCCAGGTCATTCCTTCTTTGGAAACAGCTGCAACAGCCATTAATGCCCAGGTTTTTGGTCGATTCGAGCAAGCCTCCCCAACGCAACCGCAAAAAGTTATCCAGCCCATGAACGAGGCCATGATTGTCAATGAGAGCCAGGCTGGAGTAGCCTATGCCAATCCGTCATTAAAATATCAGGATACGGATACTTCTTTGGGCCGCTGGCGCAGCCAAACTTTTCCTTTTGCTTCACGAGGTATGGTTGTTTGCGATGGCGACGGGGATGGGCAAAATGAAGTTTTTCTCTTAACTGAAAATACTCTTATGGCCTACCGCGTTGTTGACCGACAACTCCAAAAAATTACTGAACTACAATTACCTCGAAATCGTAATTACCTCCGTCTTAATGCGGCTGACTTAAACCGTAACGGTCGAAACGAACTGGTTATTGCCGCAGCTGTAGATAAAGACCCAAGCTCTCTTGTTGTTGAATTTGATGGAAACAACTTTTCCATCAAGACCGACCATGTCCCTTATTTTTTGGGTATCCTGAATATGCCTCCAGCCTATATGCCCACTTTGGTGGGTCAAGGCGTTGGAAGAGTCAAATACCTGACCAGCAAAATTCATCACATGGTCAAACAGGATGGTAAATATGTGCTTGGGCCATCTGTCAGCGTTCCCTTGGGCGGCAATGTGTTTAATATCACTTTTATGCCTCATGAAAATGACTATCAGATCATAATGATTGATGATTACGATCATTTACGGGTCTATAGCTCTGATGGCGGACTCTTAAGCACTACAGAGGAAACCTATGCTGGGTCCAACCTGGGCATTGACTTCCATACCGCAGCCCTGGGCCTTAAAGCACCTGATGCTGGGAAAGCCCCTCAGGAAAGAGTTTTTATCCCCTTGCGCGGTATTCCCTCGGATCTGGATAAAGATGGACGCTATGAACTGATCATTAGTAGAAATATTTCTGTGGCTTCTCAGTTTTTCTCCAGATACCGCGACTATCCCCAGGGAGAAATTCATAGCTTGTATTGGGATGGCGTAGGAATGAGCTTGCAGTGGAAAACGGCAAGGATCAAAGGTACTGTAGTAGACTATGCTTTAATAGATTTGGATAATGATGGCGTGTTGGACCTGGTGGTCAATATCAATACCCATACAGGTATGGCCGGAACCACCAAAAAGAAAACCATGTTGGTTGCCTACCCACTGGACCAAAATCAAGAATAACGAGCCTGGCCCCCAGGCAGGACCTGGTGATTCACATAATAAATAAGGCCGCCAAATCTAAAAGATTTGGCGGCCTTATTTATGTACAGGTCAAACGTATGGCCATCAAGCAACAGCTGCGGCAGCTGCCTTTTGGTCACCTTCAATTTTTGGTTTGAAAAGTGCCAGCACAGGAGTCGCAACAAAGATGGAAGAGTAGGTTCCAGCGATAATTCCTACCAGCATAACCAGAGCAAAATCATGAATGACGCTTCCACCAAAAAGATACAGGGCAAGAACAGCAAGTATGGTTGTCCCTGAAGTGATTACGGTACGGGTTAGGGTTTGGTTGATGGAAGTGTTAATAACCTTCTCAAAATCCACGGAGGTTTTTCCTTTCAGATTTTCCCGAATACGGTCAAAAATAATAATACTGTCATTCAGAGAATAGCCAACAATAGTTAGAAGTGCGGCAATAATGGTCAGATCCACATCTTTATTCAAGAGTGAAAAAAGCCCCAGAGGAAACATGACATCATGCAGCAAGCCCACAATGGCCCCCAAAGCATACTTTAAACGCAAGACTACGCATAAAACCAAGGTTGCAATAGTCGCCACAACAACAGAAAGACTCATGGATGCATTAAAAAGCTCTAACACATACACCACACTGGCTAGTCCGGCAGCCATGAGGCCTGCCACCATCCATTTTTGCTCAAAACGACCAGAAATATAGGTGGCCATGAGGAGTACCGCGTAAAAAATAGCTTGCAGGGCTTTCTCACGCAAATCAGCACCTACTTTGGGCCCCACTATTTCTAAACGCTGGATTTCGTAGGTCTGATCGGTAAAATTCTGACTCAAGCCCTGATTGACTGCGTCCCGAATTTCAGCGGACGGCTGATCCTTATACGGGATACGGAGTAAAACCTCACTCTTGGCCGCATCACCAAAGTCTTGCACAATAACTCCAGCCAAGGAAGGAGCGTCTAGTGCAGTACGAATCTTATCCAAGGGGGTCACTTCAGAAAACTTAACCTGCACATTAATGCCGCCACTAAAATCAATACCGTATTGCGGACCTCCTTTTATAAGCAAAGAAGCTATGCAGATCAGCAACAATACTGCCGAAACAGCATAGGCGTATTTGCGTGCACCAAAAAAATCAAAATTTGTATCGCGTTTGATAATCTCAAAGGACATGGTCAGCTCCTTAAATACTCAATTGGGTTCCAGGTTGTCGTCGCGCAAGCCAGGCATCAAAAAAGATACGCGAGACAAAGATCGCAGTGAACATGGAAGCAATAATTCCCAGGGTCAAAGTGACTGCAAAACCCCGAATAGGCCCGGTACCAAACTGATAAAGAATAACAGCAGCTATGACCGTGGTCAGGTTGGAGTCAATGATAGTAACTGTGGCACGCTGAAAGCCATTTTGAATGGCAGTGCTTACGGATTCACCAGACCAAAGTTCTTCTCGAATACGTTCATAAATAAGTACATTGGCATCCACAGCCATACCGATGGTTAAAATAATACCAGCAATACCTGGTAAGGTCAGGGTAGCCCCAAAAGCAGCCAGCCCAGCCATGATCAAGGTAATATCCAAAATAATGGCAAAGGAAGCAATAAGCCCCGCACGTCGATAATAAATGGAAGTAAACAGCAGCACCAATACGCCACCAATAAGGGCGGCCAAGAACCCCTTGTCTATGGATTCTTGACCCAAAGATGGGCCAACTGTGCGTTCTTCAAGAACTGTCACCGGCGCTGGGAGTGAACCAGCTCTAAGCACTACAGCCAAGTCATGGGCCTCTTCTGTGGTAAACTGCCCGGTAATGGAGGCTCGGCCACCAGCAATACGGTCCTGAATCACAGGAGCAGAATGCACTTTACCGTCAAGAACAATGGCCAGGCGTTTTTTAATATTGCTACCAGTGACATCTTCAAAAATCTTGGCCCCCCGAGCATTAAAATTCATACCCACATAGGCTTGGCCAAAAGAATCAAATTGTACATTGGCGTCTGTAATATACTCACCAGTAAGCACTGCTTCGGCCTTAAGGACAATGGGCGTTCCTGTAGCGTCGGCATCAGCTCCCTTGACATACATAAAGACCAGCTCACTCTCCAGGGGTACATTGCCAGCTACAGCGGCCTGAACATCAGCCAGTTCATCCACCAGCTTAAATTCAAGATGGGCAGTTTGCCCAATAATATTGATGGCCCGTTTGGGATCATCTAGGCCTGGCAATTGGACAATAAGTCGGTTTCCTTGCTGTTTACGGATATCTGGTTCTGCCACACCAAACTGATCAATGCGATTACGAATGGTGCGCAAAGCCTGATCCATGGTCAAATTTTCAATATATTTTTGATAATCCGACGTGGCTGTAAGCACATAGCGCATTTGCCCGTTGTCCAACTCTTCCCGAGTGGTCACATCCATGGTGGAGAAACGTTTTTTGAGCAGGTCATTCAACCCTTGCTGTTGCTCTTTCTGAAGTAAAGTTATCTCCAGCTGGGTGGTACCCAAAAGTCGTGGCCTGAGTACCATAACCTTTGCTTCCCTGGCTTCAGCACGTAAATCCTGGCCTAAACTGGTAATGGCATTACCCAGGGCCACATCCAAATCAACTCCCAAAGTCAGGTGAATACCACCCTTTAAGTCCAGTCCCAAGCTAACTTGATCTGAAGGTAACAACGCACCCAAGGAAGAATTTCGAATAGTTGGGATAGAGGGCAAAACATAAACCAGAGCCCACAACACAACTGCGGTGACAAGAATTGTTCTCCAACGCAAACTACCCATTATCGTATCCTTATTTCAATTCTTATTTACAAGTACACAAACATTTTGATGCCACGTTGTATCTGGCCTTTGGAGGCAACGGTAAATATAAGGAACTGTTTAAAACGTGGACAACGCAAAAAACCTGCCTCTATCTTCAAAAAAGAAGCAGGTATAGTTATCTCATTTTGTGACAAAAGGCTACTTTTTCTTCTCTGCTGTCTTTCCAGCAGTATCAGGATTGATCAGGGCAGCAATAAATCCACGCCCAATCTCAACCTGTATATTATTACCTACATCCACAACAAGCACGTTGTCCTTGACCTCAACAATACGCCCATGCAGCCCACCAGTAGTAACAATCCGGTCTCCCCTGGTCAGGTTGTCCAGCATTTGCTTATGTTCTTTTTGTTTTTTCTGCTGTGGTCTGATCAGTAAAACATAAAAAATTACAAACATTAAAATAAGGGGCATAAAGGTCATCAGAGGACCACCAGGCTGAGCTCCTGCTTCCGGGGCTTGGCCCATGGCGTATGCAAGACTTGTAAAAAACATATTTCCTCCATTTCGTAATATATGTGCATCACGAGCTAGCCCGTGACACAATGAAATTCAAGTTAAAACCATCAGTTCTTCAAAATTTCCTGATACTCGCTAACTTCTTGTGCAACCTGTTTTATGCGCTCTTTGTCTTTATCGGATTTGGCCAGCTTTTCAGCTTTTTGGAGATGAAGCTCATATTTGGAAAATTGACGGCGATAGGCAAAAGCTTGAGCATAATTTAGGTAGGCTTCAAAAAGATTGTTGGTAGCGGCTTGATAACGTGCCAAGTTTTCCAAAACCTCCGGATCACGCGGTACTGCCTTGGCCACACGCTCCATAGCAGCAATACTGGCCGTATAATCTCCTTGTTCAGCCACTGCTCGGGCATAAAAAAACAAAGCAAACAAGTCAGCAGGGTTCATCATTATGGCGTCTTGTAGAGCTAAAACAGACTCTTCCAGGGTTCCTGATTCAAAAGCAAAGCGACCAAACTCCCTTTTCCACAAAGCATCGCGCGGGTAACACGACAAAGCAGCCTTAAATTGGGTTCGGGCCAAATCTTTTTGTTTAAGCCGGCTATGAGCAATGCTTCGACCCAATGTTTTTAAACAAAGCAGGTGCTGATCATCTCCTGCCTTAGGAGCAAAAAGTGCCAAGGCTGTGTTGGGATCAGCATACCAGGCTCGTACCAGCATCTGAGCCCGTAAAAAAAAAGCATTATCAGATTGGCGTTGCCGCACAGATTCGGGCAATCTTTTGATCCGGTCCTGGATATAGCCCAAACGATCATCCATGCCTGGATGAGTACTGAGGTACGAAGGAATATCACCACCACCACTCAGCCATTGCAAGCGACGAATTTTTTCAAAAGCCCCAGTCATACCATAAGGAGCAAAGCCTGCACCAACGAGAAAATCAAGGCCATATTGATCCGCCTCCACCTCGTTTTCCCGGGTATACTGTAGCTGTAAGGCACGTGTTCCAGCCATGGTCCCAATCATAAGAGCACTGGCTGCATCACCTTCACCTTGAGTCCCAAGCAAAACCCCAGCTAAAATCCCCAAAAGGGATCCAACACCCAAAATTTTACTTTTTTCAATGGCTTGAGCAATATGTCGTTCCGAAACATGGGCCAGTTCATGGGCAATAACACTGGCTAATTCATCTTCAGAATCCAGATTGGACAACAAGCCCGTAAACACAGCAATATGTCCGCCAGCTGTAGCAAAAGCATTCAAGGCTCCATGGCGCACCACAGTAACTTTAATGGGAAAAGGCTGTGGAGGCATGGCCATGACCAATCTGTCCACCAAAGTTTGCACATATCCCGTAATATAGGGATCGTGGACCACAGGAAAACGAGTTTCAATGATCAGATCAAATTTACGCGCCAACTCCAATTCATCACGCAGAGTAAACTCCCCGATTCTTGCCTGCACAAATCCGGGGATAAGCATGACACAGCAAAGCAATATAACCAAAAAACGCATCTTCGTCATAGAGCCTGTCCTGTAATCCTTCGTGGATCAAAAAGTATCGGCCCAGTCCGTTTAAACCCGCTTTGTAAAAATAGTGCAATGGGACGTTCAGTCTTGAGGCCCTCCAGCATCTGGTGTTCCTCGGAACTCAAAATTTGTGATCGCTTCTTAAGCTGTAATGAAAAATACTGCCGAAACATCTCCTCAAGCAGCGCATAGGAACCTACCCCCAATTGTTCAAAGTCCGAAGCACTAATGCCCAACCCATCAGTGGGGAGAGCCGTAATGGTGGCCATGAGAGGGCTCGGGTCTGGTAAACGTTGACACAAAAGACGGGCCAGATCATATTCCACTGTTTTAGGAATAAATTGTAAAGGAGAGACATCTCCCACGTCTCCGTGCAAGGTCCAAAAACCTGTCAACAATTCATCTAATTGATCTGTGCCCAGGACACATCCTTTGTACATATATGCTACATGATATAAAAAAATCATGCGAATTCTGGCCTTTATATTACCTTGGGCCACCCTTGAAGCAGAGGAAAACAGTCCCTCAAATGTATGCAAAAAATAATGATAAACATCGGAAAGATCGTGAACATGACCAATTTCTGTTGCAGGCAAGGGCGGTGCATAAGCTTTGGCCACTAGGCGTGCCCGATCAAGCTCATCTCTGGGGGTACCCTCCATGGGGAGGCAAAAGCCAAGAAAAGGAATATTTCGTGAAGAAAGAAGAGCGGCTAAAAATGAAGAGTCCAGGCCCCCGGAAAGTCCCAGAACATACGTATTTAAACCAGAAAACTGAAGATAATCACTTAAAAAATCACCCAGCCTATCAAGAAGCTCCGGAGAAGCACGAAGCTGAAGAAATTCCAGCCAAAGCTTGTATTCGTCATCAGCAGGGCAGACAGTCTTATGGAGCACAATAGTTCCCTTAGGAATTCATCATATCCAAAAATTCCTTGTTGCTTTTAGTCCCACGCATTTTATCCAAGAGAAAATCCATACTGTCCACAGAATTCATTGGCGCCATAACTCGGCGCAAAATCCAGACTTTGTTGAGCACCTCAGGATCAAGAAGCAGTTCTTCCTTTCGTGTTCCTGAACGATTGAGATCAATGGCTGGAAAGATGCGCTTATCAGACAAGTGGCGGTCCAAATATACATCAGCATTGCCCGTTCCTTTGAATTCCTCAAAAATTACTTCGTCCATGCGCGATCCGGTATCAATGAGGGCTGTGGAAATAATGGTCAGGCTCCCACCTTCTTCAATATTCCTGGCAGCACCAAAAAAACGCTTGGGGCGTTGCAAGGCATTGGCATCCAGACCTCCAGACAGTACTCGGCCAGAAGATGGGGTAGTGGCATTATAAGCCCGCCCTAAACGAGTAATGGAGTCAAGCAAAATGACCACATCAACCTTACGTTCTACTAGGCGTTTGGCTTTTTCCAAAACCATTTCCGCCACCTGGACATGGCGTTGGGGCGGCTCATCAAAGGTGGAGCTAATGACCTCAGCACGCACAGTCCGTTCCATGTCTGTTACTTCTTCCGGCCGCTCATCAATAAGCAGTACAATAAGGTAGGCGTCAGGATGGTTGACACTGATAGAGTTGGCAATGGTCTGTAAGAGCATGGTTTTACCCGTCCGCGGTGGTGCAACTATAAGACCTCGTTGTCCTTTGCCAATGGGGGTCATAAGATCCATAATCCGGGCAGAATAATTCTTGTCACCATTTTCCAAACAATACTGAGCATCAGGATAAATGGGGGTCAGATTGTCAAAAAGGACAATTTTTTTGGCCTCTTCTGGGGTACGAAAACAAATTTCCTTGACTTTGAGCAAGGCAAAATATCGCTCCCCTTCTTTGGGAGGCCGAATCTGTCCGGAAATAACGTCTCCAGTGCGCAAACTAAAACGCCTGATTTGTGAGGGTGACACATAAATATCATCAGGCCCTGGCATGTAGCTGTACATGGGAGAACGAAGGAAACCAAAACCATCGGGTAAAATTTCCAATACTCCTTCACCAAAAATAGACCCATTTTTTGAGGCACACCCTTGAAGCAAAGCAAAAATGAGCTCCTGTTTGCGCAGACCACTTAAATTTTCGATCTGGTATTCACTGGCAATATCCATGAGCTCTGACATGGATTTGGTTTTCAACTCAGACAGATTCATAATTTTTCCTCATACATAAATGACCATAATCCTAAAAAAGCATAGCGCAGCCCTTATGACATATCGCAGGCCTTGGCATGGCTACAAAATGTAACAAAGATGAAGATATACTTGGAAAGTCTCGTTGAGATTTTTTTGGAATATTGGAGTTTATGCTCAAATGCGACCACAGATTGAGAGATGCTGGTCTTTATTGGAGCAAGGTTAAAAAAGCAAGGGGAGACTATCCTCCCCTATTCGCCATCGTCATTATCTTTGTGCAAAATATCTGCAAACAGATCTTCAATAGCTATTTTTATAGCATCTTGATCTTGCTGCAAGGCAAAGGAAAGCTCAAGGGTAATCAGCCCCATGGCCTGTTCCAAAAGACGTCGCTCACCAAAGGACAATTCCTTATCTTTACCGATAAGAATCAATTCTTTCAGCACATAAGCAACATCGTGCAAATTATTACTTTTTAGTCTCTCGGAATATTCCCGATAGCGTCGATTCCAGTTTTGCCCGGTATAGCCAGCAAAGTCTGAGCGATCTTCAAGATAAGACAGGATCCCTTTAGCCTCGGTTGGAGAGTATACACCACGAAGTCCAACGTTTTCGGCATTTTTGACTGGGACAAGTAACGTCACGTTGTTGCTCAAGATACGGACAATGAACAATTCCGTTGCGACGCCACCAATCTCCTGGGTCTCAATCCGCTCGACCTTACCGACTCCCTGAGCAGGATAGACGACAAGTTCACCAACTGAAAACACAAGCGGCCTCCAAATAAACGAAATTGATCAGCATAGAAATAGAACTATAGACTAAAATTTACTTGTAGTCCACTAACACTTAAAAGGTAAGGTCTGACTATTTTGTATGCGCCTTGGCCATGGCAGATTCTAGGCCTAAACAACAATAGTCCAGCAGTGCTTCTAAAGCTGCTGCCAAAGCAAGATGTACTTTGTCCCTTTCTTCGGGATGAAAGGACTGTAAGACGTATCCAGACATATCAAAACCGGCCACAGGACGTCCAATACCTAGCCTCAACCGTACAAAATCTCTGGTCCCCAAATGTGCGGCCACGGACTTCAAGCCATTATGTCCAGCGAGTCCCCCAGAAAATTTAAAACGAATGGTACCCAAAGATAAGTCAAGTTCATCGTGGAGAATAATAACCTGCTCTGGCCCTAAAGCATTCTTTCGGCAAAGCTCTCCCACAACTTGACCACTCAAATTCATAAAGGTCAGGGGCTTGGTCACCAACCAACTATGTTTATTACAAGGATCTTGCACTTCCCAAAGCTCAGCATTTCCTTTGAAATTTCGGCTGGAACATGACCAGTCAGGCTGATTTTGGGCATAATGAATAAACAAATCGACAAGCAAAAACCCGAAATTATGGCGAGTTCGGGCGTAACGGATACCTGGATTTCCCAATCCAACAATCAGACCACCTACACCCATAGCAAACTAATAAAAAAAGAAGTAACCAAAAAAGCAGACCCTGGGCATAGGGCCTGCTTTATAAGGACTAATTGTCATTGTTGTTTTCTTGCTCTTCCTCTTCAGTCTTGGCGCGACCAGCCAAGATAGATAGAACAAGATAATTGCGATCAAAAACAGCCTTGACATCCGCTGGCATCTGCAAATCATCAACAAAAACCTTATCCCCAATATTTAAATTGGTGATGTCAAAAGTAATGGCATCTGGAATAGCGGTTGGGAGGCAACGCACCAGGATCTCCTCTTTGTAGGTCTCAAGCTTACCACCAAGAACCACGCCTTTGGAACGTCCTGTAACCCGAAGAGGGATGGCTACCTGAACTTCTTTGTCCAATTCAATCCCCACAAAATCCACGTGCTCATAACGACGCTTAACAGGATGGGCAACAAGACTCTTAAACAGGGCATTGCGTTTTTCAATTTTTCCATCCACATCAATGTGTAACTCAATCATCTTTGAGTAACGCACCTTTTCAAAGGCCTTACCCAAAGCAACGTTGGCCACAGCAAATGAAATATTTTCACCCTGAGCATTATAATACACTCCGGGAACCAGACCTTGAGTACGCATACGAGAACTGGGACCTTTGCCGAGCTCCTTGCGCTGCGATAATTGTAAACTTGCAACTTCAGACATGGTTTGCTCCTTTATATATCTGCTAGAAAAACTTCCATCGTTTTAGCTAAAGAGCACACTGACGGAAGATTCTGAATGAATATTATGAATGGCTTTGGCAATGAGACTGCCCACAGAAATTACCTTGAACTTTTCACAAGCTGCGGCCTTGGGACTCAAAGGAATGGTGTCTGTAACAATAACTTGAGAAAAAGAGGAACTCATTAAACGGTCAACAGCAGGGCCGGAGAGAACAGGGTGTGTGGCGCAAGCAACGACATCTTTTGCTCCATGCTCGGCCAAAAGATTACCTGCTTCGGTCATGGTGCCTCCAGTATCAATCATATCATCGAGCACCACCGCTATTTTATTTTTGACATCGCCAATAAGTTGCACAGCATGGGCTTTATTGGGACCTTCACGTCGTTTATCCACAATGGCCAAACCTGCTCCAAGTCTTTTGGCATAGGCCCTGGCTCGTTCAGTCCCTCCGGCGTCAGGTGAAACAACAATAAAATCATCACCTAACTGGCGGATATAGTCCAAAAGCACTTGGGCAGCATAGAGATTGTCAACTGGCTTATTAAAAAAGCCTTGGATTTGCCCAGAATGCAGATCAATGGTCAGTACCCGATCTACACCAGCAACAGTAATAAAGTCTGCTACCATTTTTGCACTAATAGGAACTCGCGGCACAACCTTACGATCTTGCCGGGCATAGCCAAAATATGGCACCACAGCAGTCACTCGCCCCGCACTAGCCCGTTTCAAGGCATCCAGCATGAGGCATAATTCCATTAAATTGTGATTGACCGGAGCACAGGTAGGCTGAACCACGTAAACATCATCACCACGGACATTTCCGCTCATTTCCACCCTGATTTCACCATCACTAAAGGTGTCAACCATAGAAGGCGTAAGCTTACATCCCAGATGGTCACAGATTTTTAGTGCCAGATCTGGGTTGGCAGTTCCAGTGACAATTTTTAATTCTCCCACGCGGGGCATATAGCAACCTCAGAAAATAAAGTGGCTGGGGCGGGAGGACTCGAACCTCCGAATGACGGAACCAAAACCCGTTGCCTTGCCGACTTGGCTACGCCCCAAAAAGATATAAAATGCGATTTGCATACACAGAAAATTAACGAATTCGGACTGCATAGCAATGCATGCCCAGCTCAAAGTCTTATTCTTCAATAGGAATTGGCTGACCGTTTTGCATGACAAAACAAGCACACCCACTGATCTGAAGCTTACTGGCGCAGGTAACAGCTTGCAAAGCATTGCTGAAAAAAGCAACCAGACTCGGCCCAGAACCACTCATACCGCATGCGTCAGCATGGTGTGCCAACACGTTGTCTTTGAGCTGTCCAAGAAGAGGGAATTCTGCAAAAATTATCTCTTCAAAACAATTCCACAAGACAGGCAGTTTCGTGAAGCAAAAACTTTTAGTCGTCCTATCATGATGTGTCAACCCCTTTCTTTGCAGCAATGCTTCTTTGTATCTTTGATCCCACTGCCCATAGGCCCAGGCAGTATTTATGGCGATAGGGGCACAAATCACAAGAATAACATACTCATTGTAGTTACATGCCACAGGTGCAACCTGTTCCCCAATACCGGTCACCCAGGCTGGAGTATTTTTTAGAAAAAAAGGCACATCAGCACCCAAAGATACCGCAATACTTTCCAGGGCTGCCTGGTCCAGGCCCCGATCCCCTGCCTGTTCATGAAGCCACAACAAAAAGATAGCCGCATTACTGCTGCCTCCCCCAAGACCAGCGCCCATAGGAATATTTTTTTGAAGGTGGAGCTTAATATTTGGAGCAAAGCCTGTTTTTTCGGCAAAAAACTGGTACGTGCGCCATAAAATATTTGTGGAAGTCTCTAAAACAGGATCAGAGCAGGACAGGTCAAAACCTGCCCCGCCTGTTTCAATGCGAATATGATCACAGGGCCACGGCAGGGGATAAAACAGGCTTGCAATTTCATGATATCCATTATCTCGAACCCCTGTAATATCCAGGTAGAGATTGACCTTGCAACCAGATTTAAGATCCCAAACCATGCTTGTCATCACTCATTAATACTTGCTCTTGGTCAGGATATGGGAATGGTGCGAAACATATTTTGCCCCTGACGTTTGATTAAGAGCATAATCACACCTTTTTTGCTGCCATCACCATCAACAACAGATTTTAGCGCGGCAATGGTTTCTATCTTTTGACCATTAGCCTCCAGGATAACATCACCGGCCACAAGACCATTTTGTGCTGCCGGAGAACCACTTACAACATCCACAACCAAAAGTCCTTTGGCTTCATCAAGAGCCAAGGCTTTCGCCTCATCCTTGGTTACAGGGCGCACACTTAAGCCCAAGACATCCTCACCACCATCAGGATGAGCTTGCCCACTGCTTTGAGCCAATTTATCGGCATTGCGCTCGCCAAGGGTAATATCTATTTTTTTGGTTGTGCCATTACGCCATACAGAAACTGTAATCTTGACCCCTGGCAACAGGTCGCCAATCTTGCGAGTTAAATCACCAGCACTTTCTATACTCACACCATCAACAGCTAAAATTACATCTCCGGCCTTAATCCCTGCTTTTTCAGCCGGGTCACCAGGTGTCACACCAGAAATCAATGCTCCCTGGCTGTGTTCCAAGCCCAGGGCTTTGGCGGCATTTTCATCTACATCCTGAATGGACACGCCAAGCCAGCCGCGCCGTACACTTTTATGCTCTTTGAGCTGATCAATAACCTGACTAGCCAAACGACTAGGGATGGCAAAGCCTATGCCCTGCCCTGAAGCAATAATAGCTGTATTTATACCCACAACATGACCGTTCAAATCAATAAGGGGACCGCCACTATTACCAGGATTGATGGAAGCATCTGTTTGTATAAAATTATCATAGGGTCCCGCCCCAATGGTCCGTCCTTTGGCACTGACAATCCCCGCCGTAACTGTGTGATCAAGGCCAAAGGGATTCCCAATGGCCATCACCCATTGCCCAACCTTCAATGCCTCGGAATCTCCAAAGGAAAGAAACGGCAAGTTCTTATCTGTTGAGATTTTTAAAAGAGCCAAATCCGTTTCCTTGTCCATTCCTATTAATGTGGCATCATAGGACTTTTCACCATTTTTTTCTGTTTGCAGGTTGACCTTGATGGCATCAGCGCCTTCAATGACATGGTTATTGGTCACAATATACCCATCTTGAGAAATAATGAACCCAGAACCAAGAGAACGCTGCTCCCGGGGAGCACCTTGACCCCGCTCACCAAAAAAACGCTCAAACTGATCAAAAAAATCTCTGAAGGGGTCCTCACCTTGGGGCCCTTGTCGAAAAAAAGGATGCATATTGCGCTGCTGGGGCTTGACCAGCTTCACAGTGCTGATATTGACCACAGCTTTGCCTGATTCTTCAGCCAAATCTGTAAAATCTGGCAACTGAGCAGCAAAAACAGATGTTGTTGTCAGCCATAAAAGAAATGGCCACAAGCGTAGTGCATATTTCATGAATAAATCCTCCTGTAGAATAGAGTAGCATTGACCATGCCAATGAGTAGGGTCGGATCTGAGCAAGTCAAGAAGGAAGATGTGCAATAATTATGTGTAAAAATTGTGTGCGTTCCAAAAACCTGAAAAATATTGCACATTTTTTTCCTGACCAGGCCGTAAAAAGCGCATGGCTATCCATTCTGACCAATACTTTCCTCCACTCCCTAAAAAACCAACATGCCCTCCTGTGGGTGGAACAATAAGAGTTAACCAGGGGTTGTTCTGGGCCTCTTGGACTGGGAAGCATTGTGGCCCTAAAAAGGGATCATTGTGGGCATTCACAAGACAGGTAGGACGCGTAATTTGAGATAAAAATTGTTTGGAGCTGGATTTTTGCCAATATTCCACAGCATCACGAAAACCGTGCATTGGTGCTGTAAAACGGTCATCAAACTCCTGAAAGGTATGGATTTGGTCCAGCCCTTGTATATCCAAGGTGCCAGGAAAAAGTTGATCTTTTACCCGTATTTTTTCTCGCAACTGACTGACCAGATACCAGGTATAGAGCTGGCACTCAGGACGCGCCAACGCCCTGGCGGCATCTTCAAGGTCACAAGGTACGGAAAAAACCACTGTTCTGCGGACAAAATCCGGCACCACCTGGCAAGACTCCCCCAAATACTTGAGGATAATATTTCCACCCAAACTAAAGCCTATCAAATCTACACTTTGATAGTCCTGTTCTCGTGCCACCCTCAGCAAAACCTCATGCAAATCCTGGGTCCATCCAGAATGATACATGGTCAGTTTACGATTGGGCTCTCCTCCACAACCACGCAAATTCATCGCCAGGACATCAAAGCCTTGGGCCTGCGCTGCCTGGGCCATCCCACACACATATTTACGCCTGGAATGCCCTTCCAGTCCATGCAACAGCAGCACCAAGCGCTTGTTACCCGAGCGCAACCAGTCAAGATCAACAAAGTCTTTGTCTGAAAGTTCAAAACGGGTGCGTTGATAGACAACAGCAGGGGCAGGACGAAAAATGACAGGAAACAGGGTTTGGATATGGCCATTTCCCAAAGGAGAGGCCATATGCAGATGCACCATCCTTTTAGTCTTGTACGTACATTGTCGTGATCATCACTGGATCCACAGGCACATTTTGGTGAAAACCAAAATCAGCTGTAGGTACTTGAGCGATGGTATCCACAACTTCCATGCCTTCTACAATAGAAGCAAAAACTGCGTACCCAAAGTCACGCGCTCCATGATCCAAAAAAGTATTGTCTTGGAGATTGATAAAAAACTGTGAAGTAGCACTATCCACAGCCTGTGTTCTGGCCATGGACAAGGAACCGCGTAAATTTTTAAGCCCGTTGTCAGCCTCATTTTTGATGGGCGCCTTGGTCTTTTTTTCTTGCATGGTTTCCGTCATTCCACCGCCCTGCAACACAAAATTGGGAATAACCCGATGAAAAATCGTCCCATTATAAAATCCATCCTGCACATAAGCAAGAAAATTGGCACAAGTCAGAGGTGCATCTGTCTCGTGTAGTTCTATTTTTATAGTCCCCAAAGTTGTTTCCATGACAATCATGTTCTTCTCCTCATATGTTGTAGCATTGGCCTACCTAAGCCATATTTCAATCACACAAACTGCCCTTTCTGAGCCACTCCAAAATCAAAGCATCTTCGCCAGTATTTTCATAATAACCAGGACGCACACCCATGGGAACAAATCCACACCGAGCATATAAGGCTTGAGCTGCAATATTACCCTGCCGCACCTCCAAAAAAGCGCGATGCATACCCAAAGCCAGCGACTGGTGGAGCACAAAACGTATCAGGCGTGTGCCGAGACCCTGTTGACGAAAAAGTTTATCCACAGCCACATTGACTATTTCCAGTTCACCAGCCAAAAGATAGCCACAGGCATAGCCGCATAACTGCCCCTTGTTTAATATTCCCCAACATAAAAAATGACTTTGCCCAAGAAGGTATCTATATTGTTTTTCATCCCAAGCCTGATCAAAAATTAATGCCTCCATAGCTGCCAAAGGCTTGGCATATTCTGTTCCCAGCAAGCTTAAAGAAAAACCTTCATAATTTTGCACAAACACACCCTATGACAACCTTACCTTCTTGCACTGATCCGGAAGATATCTATGTTGTGGATACAGCAAACATGCCCCTCATGGTCATGGCCGCATCCCAGGTACATGCCCAAAAATTGTGGCATCGTGGGGTGATGGTTCTGGTTACTGATTCCAAAAGACAGTTGGTACTTCGACATAGGCAACAATCTGGGGTGAGTGGTCTGGGTATCTGGGATGTCATGGGGAGTGGGCATGTGGGTCATGATGAAAGTTATACATGTGCAGTGGAAAGACTTTTACCGGCAGAACTGCAAAGGCTGGAACTTCCTTTTTATCTTCGGCATGTTATAAAGGGCAGGCTGGGTACAGGTAAAGAATTTACCCACGTACATGAAGTTCGCCTGTCCCGTAGCCTGGAGGATCATTTAATCAGTGATCACCAATTCCTGTTTGTGGATCACGATGAACTCAAAGCACTAATGACCAACTATCCCGACCAACTCAGCATGAACCTCGTGCATATCTGGAGCAACCAGTTGTACAATTTTTGACCTAGTTGATATATACCTTGCCATAGGTTTTATCATCTTCCAAGGTTTTGCCTGTCCCTCGCACCACTGTGGTCAAGGGATCCTGTTCTATATGTACCATAAGGGAAGTTTGCTGGGTAATGAGCTTGTCCAGGCCCTTGAGCAGTGCTCCTCCTCCGGCTAAAAGAAGACCATTGGTAGCAATATCGGCCACCAGTTCTGGAGGTGTTTTTTCCAGGGCCCGACGTATGGCAGCAATAATTGCAGCCACAGGCTCTTTAATTGCTTCCCGCACATGACCATCTGTCAACACAACAGACTTGGGACTCCCATCAACCAGATATTTTCCTGCAACGCGAAATTGCAAGGGTTCTGCGAGAGGCATGGCTGTTGCGATTTGTATTTTTGTGGCCTCAGCCATATTTTCCCCAATAACCAGCTTAAACTCATCCTGGACAAAGCGCTGGATAGCATCATTAATCTCATCCCCAGCCACGCGCACAGATTCAGAATAGGCCACTGCTGAAAGGGAAATTACAGCTACCTCCGTGGTCCCTCCACCAATATCCACAACCATATTGCCCCGTGGTTCGTGAATGGGCATACCGGCACCAATGGCTGCGGCCATGGGCTCTTCAATAAGCTTTACTTCCCGAGCCCCTGCTTGCAAGGCAGATTCAATAACCGCACGCTTTTCAACCTGGGTAATACCAGCTGGAACACAAACAACAATGCGTGGTTTGACAATACGCATACCGTCAACAGCCTTGCGTACAAAAAAGGCAATCATGGCCCTGGTCACCTCAAAGTCAGCAATAACCCCATCCTTTAACGGACGAACTGCCCGAATCCGTTCTGGAGTGCGGCCTAAATACTCCTTGGCTTCGCGACCTACGGCCAAAATAGTATCAGTGCGCACATCAAGGGCCAAGACTGAAGGTTCATTGAGGACAACCCCTTCCTTTGGGCAATAAAAAAGCGTGTTGGCTGTACCCAAGTCCATTGCCAAATTTTTACCCCAAAATCCAAAAAGTTTGCTAAAAAACATGCGTACATCCTATGTCGTTGTATCCGAGTTGGTACTGTCAGAAAAACTGGCTATTGAGACAGACTCCATAACCCCAGTGCTACCCAGCTGTTTGATCCTGTTTTTTAAATACAGATTTTCCAAAAGTAACGCCAAATAATCTGCTGCCATTTTAGCAAAGGATCGTGTTTCCGGAGTTATGTTTTTGCTTTCCTCATCCCCCAAAGCCAGCACCCCCCGACAACGAGTATGCACCTTGAGGGGAAAAACCAAAAGAGCCTTAAAGTTAGGTGCTGCCACGTCCTTTTCAAAAAGAGGGGTCCGCATCATCTCACTTGTGCCATCTCCAAAAAATACTGGCTGATTCTTTTTAAAGGCCCAGCCCAACAAGCCACTGCCCATACTGAAAGTTTGCTGTTTGGAACTGGACTTGGGCAAAACCGGCTTATTGCTGCCCTCTAAAAAATAATTGTCACCCCATTCATCGCTAACCACCAAAAAAGCGTACCCAAACTCTGTAGCCCCGGCAATAAGGGACAAAAAACTATCTAAAAAATCGGTCCACTTGGGCTGTGCTTCACGCAAGCCATACACTTTTTGCAAAAAATGATAGAGGACCTGTTCTCGACAACTCTTGGCTACTTCGCCCATATCGGTAAGAATGGCTGCCACAACCTGGGCAAAAAGAGAAAGAACACGTTGGTCCTTGCTCGAAAAAGCATATGTCTTTTTACTGTCCATACACAAAGCACCAAGGCCACCCGGTAGTGGACAGCCGACAAAAACCTTAATCTCTTCACCCTGATTTGAACCATAATACCCTAAAAAGGTATTCTTCTCATCAAATTTTTCTACCAAAAGCGGTTCATTGTTTTTTACAATCCAGCCCACCAGACCCTGCCCTGCTGCAATATTTTGGTCTGGAGCAATGTCATTTCCCAAAGAAAAAAAAGCGCGCAAAGCATAGGCACCCGCATCCTGGCGACAAAAAAGAACCACGGAATAGGCATCAAAAACACTGCCAATGCTTTCCATGAGTCGATCAAGAGATGAATAGTGTTTACGTTGCATACATGAACCTAAATAAAATAGGGGCTAAATCCACAAGGGTGAAGGTTATACCTTTATAAAGAAACCACCATGGAATCAATGCCTGGCATTCTTGAGAAAATAAGATAAAATCCTGTTTACGGAAGGCAAAAAATCATGCACAATATTCTGGATAAAATTATAATAACCAGAGTAAGGTAGTTCTTTTACTTATGAATTGGCATTCTGTTTTTTCTCAAGTTCCTCTTGTACAAGTTACCAAAGGTGGACACCTTATACCACGTTTTCCCTTGCAAGACCTCAAGAGCTTAAAGTTTTTCTTGGACCTTGCCCACATCAAATTCTGTTTGCTCAAGCCTTTTCAAGAAATAAAAAAATATCCTTTGATTGATGCTCGTGACCTCTTGCCCTCTTTTGAACCAACCCTGAATGAATTTTCTGATTTGCCAGGGTTTTCCATGGTCGCCCTGCACCGTCCCTTGGACTATTTTAATGAAACCTTTCAATTTGATTTGCTCCATTCCTGCCAACAACCCAGTGTATCCAACCATATTGACAGGATGGAATCAGATCTCCAGAAAAAAAACGTACAATGTTTTCTACGCCATCTAGGCCGTGCAGACCGAGAATACTTTCAAAGCACATTTGCCAACCAACCGATTACAGACCTGACCTTCTACACACAACTTGTTCATTATCTCACTCACATGGACCGAGCCCATGTCTTTTCTCTGGATGCAACAAGCACTTATTATCTCTCTGGTATTTATGCCTCTTTACCTTCGGATTTGGACACAGAATTAAAACGCTTTGGTCTCAAAGTTGGCAAATTTCTTCCCAATGACAACCTTGTCTATGAAAACAACCGGGAGTTTGTATATCAATTTCTCATGGAGTTATACGGCTATCCCATAACCTCTGAACGGAGGACCTCTGTGGCTATTTTTGCCCGGCGTCTGCATAAAATGGGCGAACGTTTTTTGGCCAGAGGTCTGGGGCAATCTGATCGTATTTTGACATCCATCTACAGCACCAAGGCAGGACATTATTATCCCAGGGTGGAAAAAATTGCCCTAGTACCAGTGGAAACACGGGGTATGGATGTGCTCAATCATCTTGAAAGTGGCGGATATTTTGTTGACCCCAAAAAACGAGTGGTCATCCTGAGGGTGGCCTACCGCCAACACAAATTTGATCCCAACAATGTGCGCCAGGATCGGGCCCTGTCTGTTTTACGTCAGGAAATTATACACCCCTTGACCGGGCAGTCATGTACCTCCTTTAATCTTATCAAAGATTCCTACACCATGAGTCTCAAGCTCAATGATATTGTGCGTGGAGAATTTCTGGGCAGAACCCTGTATAAAGGGAATGAAATTGTGGAAGATACTGATAGCCACGCCAAGCGCCTCAAATTTTTGCATTCCTGGATGAGCAAACATCAACGGCGTATGATTGGCTACTCGGATGAATTCTACCAAGAAATTGCACAAGTTCTAGACAGCTATTTGACTGATGCTGACCTTGATGAAGAGTTCGCTGCACACCGGGATTTATGGAACGAAGTCATTGCTAAATATAGCTACATCAAACAGGCGCGCAAAATCAGAGAACTGGAAGATCTTGGACAAAGAACCCACAAAGGCAAACGTATTAATTACGTGACCATGATGGAATTAACCACAGAGCTTATTACTGATTTAAAGTTTGAGTTTGCTAATTATTTTAAGTCACTGACAGACAAAGCCATTTTTTTCTCTGAAAACATCCTCAATGACCGTTACTTGATTCGAACCTACATCACACCAGCAGAAGAACTCTTAACTAAAAATGGACAAAAAATACGAAAGTTGTACCGTCGCCTTGTCTCCTTGGTTGACGAACTCAAAGCTATTCGCAAAATGAAGGCCGAGGTATAATAATATAACCTGTAGCAGAGAGATACTTCTATGAATCCACTACAAACCACTCCCCTGAATCAATGGCACAAAGAAAATGGTGCAAAAATGGTCCCTTTTGCAGGTTGGGACATGCCCGTACAATACCAGGGTATCCTGGATGAACACAAACATACCAGAACAAAAGCTTCTATTTTTGACATTTCTCACATGGGCGAACTTTTCTTGGATGGGCCTGGCGCAACAGCAGCTTTGGGACAAATTTTAACCCATAATTTGGCTACGTTAGCTGTAGGCAAATGCCGTTATGGTTTTTTACTCAATGAACTAGGCGGAATTTTAGATGATCTGGTCATTTATCGTTTGGCTGAAGAACGCTATATGCTTGTGGTTAATGCCGCTTGCATTGATTCTGATTTTACCTGGATCAATGCACACCTTCCAGCTGGGTTAACCTTAATAAACCAAAGTCCTGATTGGGCCAAAATAGATTTACAAGGGCCAGAGGCGTATCAGGTCTTGTGCCGAGTCATTGAAGAGGATTGGGCTTCTTTAGGCTTTTTTGCCTTTCGCGAAATACAATTCAATGGCTATACCATGCTGGTCAGCCGAACCGGGTACACAGGCGAACTTGGATATGAACTATATTTGCCCTGGAATAGGGCCTTGGATCTCTGGACGCGTTTCCTGCAAGATGAAGCAGTTCTCCCTGCTGGCCTGGGAGCTCGCGATACTTTACGCCTAGAAGTAGGACTGCCTCTGTATGGCCAGGACTTGGATCCAAACCATACTCCTGTTGAGGCTGGTTATGGAGCCATGCTCAAAAGTGAGACAGACTATATTGGAAAAAATGCCCTGGCCAAGGTACAGACAAAACTCATTGGTTTACGCATTGAGGGCCGACGCAGTGCTCGACATAATGATGATATTTACCTTGGCGAGACCAAGGTTGGTATGATCACCAGCGGATCCATTGCCCCAAGTCTTGGGTATTGTATTGCCCTGGGGTATGTCCAAGCTGATCTCAGCCAAGAAACAGACTTTATGATCAAGGGAGCGCGAACAACGCTCCCGGCCAGGCGTGTGGACCTTCCTTTCTACACTGCCGGGACAGTTCGAACCAAGTTGGCCTAGGAATTCTTGTGTCCCGCCTGAACACCTTTTATCTGGCTCCTGACTTATGGCAGGAGCCTTTTATTGTGGAGGGCGAGGAAGCCCATCACCTGCTCACAGTACTCAGATCCCGACCAGGTCAAAAACTTCGCCTCATTGATGGGTTAGGTGGTTGGGGTATCTTTACTCTGGAGAAGGGAGAGAGAAAAAAGGCATATCTGAACTTGGTTGAACGCCACACAGACCCGCACCCTCCTTTTCCTTTGACCTTGGCCGTGGCCTGGTCCAAACACTTACGGCGATCCTATGTCTTGGAAAAGGCAGTGGAACTAGGTGCCACCAATGTCTGGTTCTGGACAGCCACGCGCTCTCAGGGAAAACCTCAGGAAGATACGTACCATGCCTGGCAGCGATCCCTTCTTGCTGCTGCCAAGCAATGCGAATCCACATGGATCCCCAAAGTACAGGTCTTTGCTGATCTGACCACTCTTGTACAAGCAAGTCAGAGCCAGGGCGTAAAAATGGTTTGCTGGGAAGAAGCTGGTACCTCGGCCTTGATCAACCCCCACCTATTACCTCATACCCAGGGCACTATAGTGGTCATTGGCCCTGAAGGTGGGCTGGAAGAAAAAGAAGTCCAGGAAATGCAAAATGCCGGATTTCAGGTTATTTCCCTGGGATCCAGCATTTTGCGCTTTGAAACCGCAGCAGTATTTATTCTTTCTCTCTATCATTGGAATGCTACACGCCAAAAAAACCAGATTGGCCTATAGCATTCTTGCTCAAAAGCAATACTGCTAAAAATTAGGTTAAGGTCTCAGAACTGTTTTATCCATAAAAACA
>JAAYGN010000034.1 GCA_012727715.1 Desulfovibrionales bacterium
TCTCAATGATGCAACCATTGAAATAATGGTTGGTAAAATGGATGAAGTTGAAGCTGATGAACAAGCCGAAGATATTTTTCGCAATGCATTAAAATAATTCATTTTGAACCACTGTTGTAAAATTTGGCTATCGCTAAATTGTGACCTTTTCATACTAAACCTCTGAGAGTTGATGTTCGGAAATTCTACTTTTTAACGCTACTAATTTTTAGAAGGATTACCGATCATCGTGAATTTTTATTGATTTCATGCTTGCTATCAGACATATTGTGCTCACTTGTTAGCAAATGGAGACAATATGTCTGAGATTAAAAATATGCATCAAGCAGAAAATATTTTCCGTTCTCATGGTGGCCAGCTGCGGATGAGTGAGGCCATAGAGCATGGAATCAGTCGATACATGCTGTATAGCCTTCGGGATAAAGGAATAATCGAACAAATTAGCAGAGGAGTATACCGCCTGGCAGAACTCCCTCCCATCAGTAATCCTGACCTGGTAACTGTTGGGCTACGTTTTCCCAATGCAGTTATTTGCCTTGTATCTGCCCTGGCCTATCATGAAATTACCACACAGATTCCACACGTTGTTTTTGTTGCTGTGCCAAGGTCATCTCGCCCACCATTCCTGGGTTATCCTCCCCTTAGTGTTCACCGATTCTCTGACCCGGCATTTGGCGCTGGTATCGAAGAACACCAAATCGACGGTGTATCTATTAAAATCTACAGCCCCGAAAAAACCCTGGCTGACTGTTTTAAATTTCGAAACAAGATTGGTATGGATGTGGTACTGGAGGCATGGAAACTTTATAAAGTCCGTAAGCAAGTTAATCTCAAGAAGCTTCTTGAATACGCGAAGATTTGTCGCGTAAAAAAGATCATGCTTCCCTATCTCGAAGTAAGCATATGAAATCCCCAAAGAATATCTCTGCATCTGTTCGACAACGCCTTCTAAATCGCGCTAAAAATGATAAGAGACCTTTTAGTGAACTCCTTCAGTATTATGCCATGGAACGTTTTTTATTTCGTCTTTCTCAGTCAAAGCATGTGGAGCATTTCATCCTCAAAGGGGCTTTGATGTTACGAATTTGGCACTCACCCAAATTCCGGCCTACCATGGATATCGATATGCTGGGTAAAACTAGCAATGAGGAAAATCACATCATCAATCAGATTAGGGAGATTATGACTGTGGGTGTGGAACCCGATGGACTCATTTTTGATCCTCACTCCATAGAATCGCAACGGATTACCGAGGATGCTGATTACTCAGGAATCAGGATTCGCTTTCATGGAATGTTAGGCTCTGCAAAGATCCATATGCAGGTGGACATTGGCTTTGGGGATATCATTTATCCTGGACCGGAAAAATTGGACTTACCAACTATGTTGAATTTTCCCACCCCCAGGCTACTTTGCTACAGCCGGGAAAGTGTCATTGCAGAAAAATTCGAGGCCATGGTCAGACTAGGGATATTAAACAGCCGCATGAAAGACTTCTATGACATCTGGCTCCTTTCTCGCCAGTTTAATTTTGATGGATTGGAACTGGCTCAAGCAATCCACCTAACATTTCAGAAACGAGACACTACTCTTCCTTTAAGGATAGAAGCTTTCCAGCAACCCTTCATTGATGCCAAACAGATTCAATGGCTAGCTTTTCGCAAGAGGCTCCAGCAAGAACATCTCCCCGAATCCTTTAAGAACGTTGTATCTGTTGTACAAAATTTCCTTGTGCCCCTCACGATTTTGATATCACAAAATAATCCTAAACCTCTGATTTGGTCTGCCCCAGGACCATGGGTCGAAAGTGACACGAAAACTCTCTACCTATCCTGAAAAACAAAAAGCTGTCAGCTAAATTGGTCCAAGGATGGTTGCTCGTGAAAGGCAAGACCATCCCTGACCCAGTTTTTTTTATATATTATTGTGTAGAATTTGGTTTAAAAACCAACAAACCCAGTTCTTGAACCAGGTCCTGCATGGAATAATCAACCACAACATAAGGCCAGAGTGGTGGATTGTTCAGCAAAGGATGGAGAATTGCAGAAAAGGACGGAAGACTGGTGCTGATTTTTTGCCTGCATGAGTCACAATACCCAGTCACAGA
>JAAYGN010000035.1 GCA_012727715.1 Desulfovibrionales bacterium
CCACGGCGGAGGGGTCACACCCGATTCCATTCCGAACTCGGAAGTTAAGCCCTCCAGCGTCGATGATACTGCCAGTCCACTGGTGGGAAAGTAGATCGTTGCCAGGACTCTTTTTTTTCCCAATACATTAAAAGCCCAAGTTTTATACTTGGGCTTTACTTGTTTAAAAAGTTACTCATTAAAACAAACAAGTCATTGCGGAAAAAAGAAAATAGTAAATTACAGACTGGCCAATGCCACGCCCTGCCACACGTCGCTACCCTCCTCGCAATCACTGATTGAATCAGCGTTTCCTACTCAATAAGAAAACCACAGCTCATCACTAGCCTCAATAGCTTTTAAATGATTTTTTTGCTGTATTTTCGAGGGTTGTACTGATTTATCCGGTTATTTATATCTAGTCATACCGCTGAGCGCAACGAATGGAGAAATCTAGATTTTTCAACTACGCTTGGGAAGGTTTACAATGTCATGAATTGGCGATGCCAGAGATGGTCAATTGGGCAGGCTATTTCTCAATATCCAGTTCTCGCTTCTTGGTGTAAACAAAGCGGACCAGATTGTATTCAAAGGGGCTCCCTGTCTGGTAATAGCGAAATTTGACCTGATGTCTGGCATCAACAGTTTTAACGGCATATGCTCCTGTAGTAGCAGAGCTGCGTTCAATCCACCCTAACCCTTCCAAAGCAAAATACGATGGATTGGGGGTCAGCACTGCCTCTACACCCAAGCCGCTTGCATCGCGAACATTGGAAGGTCCAAAAATAGGTAAAACCAAATATGGACCATTGGGAACTCCCCAAAAACCTAATGTCTGTCCAAAGTCTTCATGTTCCTGGTGAATCCCACCAGTACCTAAGACATCTATAATCCCTCCCAAGCCAATGGTGGTATTAAAAATAAAGCGGCCCAAAGATACAGAAGCTTTCTTGGCTTTGCCTTGCAAAACAGCATTGAGAAAAATAGGTATTTCTTTTAAGTTATTAAAGATATTTGAGATTCCATTTTGCACACTATCAGGTAAAACTTCTTCATAGACCCGGACCACGGGAAGGTACACGTAACGGTCAAATTGAGCATTGAAGTGATACATGCGCTGATTGAATCCTTCCCAAGGGTCATCAACCAAAAAAGGACGTTCTACAGCAGGATCTTGGGAGAGGCCTCTGTGTACAGGGGCTGCAAAGGCTCCTGGCTGGTGTTCCGGTTTAGCTGCACATCCATTAAGGCAAAGTAGAAGCAGAATAAGGACATAAATGGGCATGGTACTTCTCATTTGCAAAAAAAATTAAGCATGGTGTTCATATTATCCTTGTAGCGTAAATTGCCGCAATGTCCTCCAAAAGGATACAAGGTCAGGCGTTGGCCAAAGGTACTTTGTAAAAAATCCATATCACCTTCAGTCAATATGAAGTCATCTTGATTGGTCAGGACCTGAATGTGATCTGCCTGACGTAAAAAAGGAGCAATGGACTCTAGGCTACAGGCATAAATGGCTTGTTGTGCTGTGAGTTTAGGATTTTGAAACATGAGATAGGGCAATACATATTCTTCTATGTATTCTTCAAAACTGACCCCAACTGCTGCATCCAAATAAGGGGAAAGGGTCTCATTTTTTTGTATTTGATGTCCACGTGGAACAATATAACCTGCACCAGTACAGACGTCGCTGGCAAAGACCATATTGGCTAGAGCAACCCTGAAAGTAACTCCAATGAGAATTTGTAAGTCTGTTTCTGTAAACATCTTTCCACCATGCAGGGCAAAAAGAAAATCATCGCCAAAGTTGACTTCATTGCTGTCCTTGTAGGCTTCGGACAATTCTTGGACTAAGTCAGCTACTTTGCGTGCGGCTTCGGCTCGATTGGCCACGTTGTCCGAGAGTAAATGGTCTAAAATGGTTGCTGAAGTGATTAGACTGACCGCAGGATTGAGAAGCATGATCTTGTCAAAGCCCAGGCGTTGTTCTTTGCTATCAAGCTCAGCCAAAAAAGCAGCTTGGGTTCCCCCCAAACTATAACCGGTCAAATGAGTGGATGTGATCCGTTGGGGACCGAGATCCCGGACGATGGCCTCCATACATTGATAGAGGTCAGCAATATCTGTGGGTATATAGCCTGGGACCTGGGTGGACGAAGCACTCACTACAAAATTAGCGTAGGTAGGAGAAGAGAGGGTCACCACATGTAACCCCGCTCGATAAAAGATTTTTTGTAAGAATCGACAATGGGCAGAATCATAGGAAGACCCTGTGCCAGCGATAACAAAAAGAAGAGGAGCAGGGTGGCGCTGCAAAGCTAAAGAGTAGCGCAGGGTGTCGTCATACCATAAAATTTTTGGAACGGGGCGATCATGTATCAAGAGTTCTTTTGTGCGTATGAGACCAAGATCATGCAGAGGATTTAAGTCATGCAGTCCAGCCTGGCGTACCGCACTGAGTTGGAACTGGTCTTTGGGGGGTGTACCCAGCACCGTGGCTACAAAAGGATCCTGAAAGGGATATTCATAGCCATGGGCTGCACTATTACCCGTACAAATAAAAATGAGAAAAAAGAAAAGCCAGGGCATAGTCATCCTCCTCCTGGATACAGCTCAACACAGAAGTGGACCTATCGAGTTGCTTTGTTTCTGGCAAGATAGGCCCAAAGATTCACACCTGTGTTCCTTGGGCCTGATGTGTAGAAAACTATGTTGCTACGTCCTGACCCTGAGCAGGACGAGAGGAGGCCTTATTACGTTTTGTAGGTAAAATAAGAACTCGTTTCATGGGGCCCTCACCCTTACTTCTGGTCTGTACCCCACGGTCATTTTGCAGTGCCATATGCACGAGGCGACGATGAAAAGGACTTAAAGGACGAGTACTTTGCACTTTCCCAGATTTTTTGGCTTTGTCTGATAAAAACAGGGCCGTTTCTTGTAGTTGTTCTTGTTGCTTTTGCCGATAGTCACCAGCATCAAGTTGGATGTGCACATTACTTGAATATTGTTTGGAAATGATGCGATTAAGGAGGTATTGCAAAGCAGCAATGGTCTGACCATCACGACCAATGATCAGGCCTGAGTTGGTATCATCATCAATGTGTACAGTGATGGGTTCAGCATTGGTGTCTATGGTCAAATGTGGGTCGGAACTAATGGGCAGCAAAAGGGTGATGAGGGTCTTTTGAATTTGTTCCTCAAGCTCTTTTTGGTTTTCTGGCGCAAGAATAACTTTGTTATCCGCAGGTGTTTCTTCATCCAAATCCAGGTTTGCATCAAGATTGTGTGGGATAGGTTTAGTCTTTTGATGATCAGCATTATCCTTTTTGGGGTGCACAGGCTTGGGGTCAGCTTGTGAGGCAGGTGTTTGGATACGATGACGTTTTTTGGCTTTGATGGTCGCTTTTTTGGCACCAAGACCAAATATTCCAGTAGAACCACCACTGACTATATCTATTTCAAGACTATCGCGATCCACAGCAAAAAATTGACAAGCATTTTCAATGGCTTGGTCCACTGTTTTGGCGCGGAATTCTTTCATTGCACTCATGTTTTTCTCCTTGAACATGGGGTAACGTGTCGTGCCCTGTCATGTAAGGCTACCAGCAGGTTGCCAGGTCTATTTGGACTTTTTGATCAGTATTTGCTGCTGGGCAATGGACAGCACGTTGTTAACCAGCCAGTAGACCACAAGTCCCGAAGGGAAGTTCAGAAAGAGAAAGGTAAAGATCACGGGCATAAACATCATAATTTTAGCCTGGGTCGGGTCTCCCATAGGTGGAGCAAGGCGTTGTTGCAAGAACATGCTCGCACCCATGATC
>JAAYGN010000261.1 GCA_012727715.1 Desulfovibrionales bacterium
CCACGGCGGAGGGGTCACACCCGATTCCATTCCGAACTCGGAAGTTAAGCCCTCCAGCGTCGATGATACTGCCAGTCCACTGGTGGGAAAGTAGATCGTTGCCAGGACTCTTTTTTTTCCCAATACAAATAAAGCCCAAGCCCAAAACTTGGGCTTTACCTGTTTAAAAAGATAGAGATAACACTAGCCACATACCACCTCCGCCTACTCAGTCGCACAACAAAACCTGGAAAAGAGAAAAGCAAAACACAGGCCTGAATAGCTGGCTTGGATATGAAATTATTGCTAGGGAGACACTGATTAAATCGAATTTACGAGACCTTGCCATCGCAATTTTAGATCATCCCGAGTGTCTCTTTTCTTCTGTCATCCCGAGCGGAGTGAAACAGAGTCGAGGGATCTCTATTCTGAGCATAGTCGAAGAGCTTGCTCTGAGCCTGCCGACGGGGATCTGGATTCCTCCACTCCTGCCACATTCCGTTCGCAGTCGGTCGGAATGACAGGGTAAATAAATGCACTCCTAGAGGATATTCATTGATGTGAAGCTAGCTGCTACCGATAAAGTATTTTAATCAGCACTTCCCTAGGGTAAGTTGGACAAAAGATTTTGACAGAAGATTCAAGTCCTGGTCAGATCAGTTGATGAGCTATTGTTATTTAGCGTGGAGTTGTCTCTGTGTCCAAGTCATATAAGTATCCACAAGATGAGCAGCCAATGCGTCTGGATCGAATTGTGGCTACCTTGCTGGCTGTAGGTTTACGGGCCAGTCGTACTTATATTGACCAAGGACAGGTGCTGGTGGATGGTCGTCTGGTAGCCAAAGGTATTCTGGTACAACCAGGACAAATAGTCACAGTGTCTGAAGCCCCTAAGAGCAAGGCTGGAGCTGGGCTGGCAAATATTATCCACCAAAACACCCAGCACGCAGCCATTTTTAAGCCCAAGGCCATGCATTCGGTATTGGGGAAAGATCACAATTGTGTGCAAGAAGAGCTGTCTCTTTTGGGCCTTGCTGGCTGGCAATTGGTCAATCGTCTGGACTATTTGACTTCTGGCCTGGTCTTGGCAGCCGCTACTGAGCAAGATGTTCTGTATTATAAAGCTCTGCAGGATAAGGGAGAAGTGGCCAAATATTATTTGGCCTTGGTGCACGGAGTGGTGCTGTCTGCCTTTACTGTGCATCAGCGCATTGACGATACTCAGCGCAGAAGAGTTCGGGTTCTAACGGATCCTGATGACCCAGTGCGCAGCACTTTTGTGCAGCCCATTACCGTCCTGGATAGCACAACTTTGGTTTTGGCCCGCATTTATAAAGGCCGTAGGCACCAAATTCGGGCGCATTTAGCCCATGCTGGTTATCCCTTGGTCGGAGATCCCCTTTATGGCTCAGGGCCAGAGAGTGATTTTTTTTTACATCATTGCCTGCTGGATATGCCTGGGTTTCAGGCTTGGACTTTACCACAGAAATCTCATTTTGTTGACTTGGCTTATCCATATCTTTCTAAAATAATTGTCGAAGTTGTTTAAAATCACTGTTTACCTCTGGCTTTTTATCAGACTTGGAATTGACTTCTTAACTATTATTTGAGAATAATTACTATCCAAAGCGCCTCTAAGGCTTAATAGGGAATCTCGTGTAAAACGAGAGCGGACCCGCCGCCGTAAACCAGAGC
>JAAYGN010000036.1 GCA_012727715.1 Desulfovibrionales bacterium
CGCCACCGCCATCTACCCGCGTGCTGGACCGTCATGGTCAACCTTTACGTTATTTTTTGGCTCCTGATGACATGTGGCGGTTTCCCGTAACTCTGGATCAAGTTGTACCAGATTTTATTACTGCTCTCATTGCCTCTGAAGACCGCCATTTTTATCATCACCCTGGTGTCAATCCTTTTTCAGCGCTGCGCTCGTTATGGCTTAATATCCGTTACCATCGAACGGTAAGTGGTGCCTCCACCATTCCCATGCAGCTGGCCCGGCTGGCTGACCCCAAATCGCGTACCTGGGAGGCCAAAATCATTGAGTCCTTTCGGGCCATACAATTATGTTTCCATTATTCCAAAGAGCAAATCTTGACCTGGTATATAAACCTCACGCCCTATGGAGCCAATGTGGTGGGAGTAGGAGCTGCGGCCTGGTACTATTTTGACAAAACGCCTCAAGGGCTCTCTTTGGGAGAAATTGCCTTGCTGACAGTGTTACCCAGGGCTCCCAACCGCTATAATCCCATCAAACATCCAGAAAAAGCCAAAGAAGTCCGCAATCGGGTCTTAAGGCACTTTGGGGAGCAAAATATTTTTGAATCCTGGCGCATTGCCCAAAGCCTGGAGCGGCCTTTGCTGGCCAAACGAGCTCAAATTCCACGCCAGGCACCTCATTTTAGCTATTGGCTCTATGCCAACTCTCCGGCCAAGGCGGTAATCAGCTCCACCCTGGATAGCTCCATGCAAAGTATTGCAGAAAAACAAGTACAAAATCGTATTGATTCCTTGCGTCGTGAGGCCATTGGCAATGTGGCTGTAGTGGTTTTGGATACTCGTACCCGTGAAGTTTTGGCACATGTGGGCTCTGCCAATTTTTGGGACAACTCTCACCAGGGCCAGGTGGATAATTGTCTGTCCAAACGGTCTCCAGGCTCCACCCTCAAACCTTTTCTTTATGCCCTGGCCTTTGATCAGGGGCACCTTATTCCTGACTCTGTCCTCTTGGATGTCCCCACAGATTTTGCCGGCTATACTCCAGAAAACTATGGCCGCAGCTACCTGGGTCTGGTCACGGCCCGGGACGCGCTCAGCTTGTCTTTAAATGTTCCGGCGGCCCGGCTTTTGAGTCAATGCGGACTACACGCTTTTTACAATCTTTTGGGTCATGCTGGTCTAAACACCATTGACAAACCTCCGGCTCATTATGGTCTATCCCTGGCTTTGGGTGGCTGTGAAGTGCGCCTTATTGATCTGGTCACAGCCTATACAGCCCTGGTTCAGGGGGGCTCTTTCCAACCTTTTGTGCTGGAACTGGATGGCAAAAATCTTTCTGGGCAAAGCCTGTTTTCCCCAGAAGCCAGTCGTCTGACCCTGGATATCTTGAGTACAGTTACCCGTCCCACCCAGGCCCAGGCCTGGGAGTTTACTCGGGACATGCCGGCTGTGGCCTGGAAAACAGGAACCTCCTTTGGACATCGTGACGCTTGGGCCATTGGCCTGAGCCAAGATCTGGCCATTGGAGTGTGGGTTGGCAATCCTGATGGCTCTCAATGCCAAAATATTTCTGGAGTCCGCCATGCTGGACCGCTTCTTTTTGATTTGTTTCGCACCCTGGCCCGAGGCCAGACAATGCTCCCCCAGCCCGTTGCTCCAAGGCTCATAACCATGGAGATCTGCTCTGTCAGTGGATGCACCCCAGGCCCCTTTTGTCCGGTCAGCTATGTTCCCGCCATTGCTGGTGTGACCACTCTGCCCGCCTGCCACATGCACAAGCGTATTTTTGTCCATCAAGATTCGGGCCTGCGCCTTCATGGGGAATGCTTGGGCCAATTCCCCTCCAAAGAACAGACCATTGTCCTTTGGCCACCAGAGCTTGTGGCTTACCAACGGGCCCAGGGTGTACCTTTGCCAGGGCTACCAGCCCTGCACCCACAATGTTTGGATATTCCTGATGAATCTGGACCTGTTATCCAGTCTCCCTCGCAACATACACCATATCTGCTCCGCACTGATGCCCCTGCATCTTTTCAGCGATTGGCCCTGCTGGCTGCGCCTGCCCCAGGAGGCACCAAACATTATTGGTATGTTGATAGTAGGTATGTTGGCCAAACCAGGCCAGAAGTTCCGTGTTTTGTTTCTTTGGAATCAGGAAAACATGAGGTACTGGTAACGGATAATTTGGGCCGAAGTAGTCAGACAACGTATTTGGTAACAAGGAACGAGAACTAGAGATAAGTTGAGCAAGAGGGATTCGCGAATCACTCCTCAGATTTTCCTCAGGTGGCCTGGCGTCTTATTTTTCTCTACCTTTCTCTGAGATTCCTTTGCTTCGGGCTTGCGCCCGACAGGTTGAGTGACTTGGAGTGGTGGTCCGTCGTACTTTGTTCGCGGTCGCAGTCGGTCGGAGTGACAAGCAAATTCAAGACAGCCTTGCCTAAAAATCGACTCCTTATACATATACTAAAGTCGATTCTTCATCAGCCGGGGTCAATTCCCCACGCAAATTGGTGACAATGGCTTTTTGTATTTCTTGCAAAGACAGATTCAAACTAAAAAGATAGATAAGTTTGGCCAGGGCAGCCTCAATGGTCATGTCCTGGCCAGAGATCACTCCGCACTCTGCCAAGGCTGATCCTGCCTGATAGGTGCTTTGGTCCACAGTCCCTCGCAAACATTGAGTGCAGTTAACCATAATCACTCCCCGTTCATGAGCCTTGGTCAACACATCCATCAAGGCATCATCAGTTGAAGGCCCATTGCCCATGCCATAGGTTTCCAAAACCAGGCCCTGTAGCGGAGAACGCAACACATTAGCGACCAGTTCTGCGGAAATACCGGGGAACAGGCGGAGAGCACCCACCTTGGCTTCAGACAAAGGATGTACCAACAACGTACTGAACGCCTTGGGGCTGCGGATCAAATGCTCATGAATGGTGATATGAACACCAATATGTCCCAAGTCAGGATAGTTGGGCGAATCAAAGGCCTGAAATCCGGCGGCATCCACTTTGGTGGTTCTGCAGCCCCTGAGCAGGCGGTTGCCAAAACACAGGCATACTTCAGGCACTGGAGCCTGAGCGATAACCATAAGGGAAGTAATCAGGTTGTCCCGGCCATCGCTGCGCACCTGACTTAAGGGGATTTGGGACCCTGTCAAAATAACGGGTTTAGCTAGACCATCCAACATAAAAGGCAGGGCTGAAGCAGTATAGGCCATGGTGTCTGTACCATGAATAACGATAAATCCATCAAAATCTTGCTCCAGATCAGCAATGGTTTGGGCAATGCTTTGCCAATGACGGGGACCCATATTGGAAGAATCCAGCAAAGGGTCAAATTCATGGATACTATATTCAGGTACTTCTGGAGCCCGAAATTCAGGGATCGCGTCCATGACTTGGCGTAAATATCCCGACTGGGGTGCGTAGCCCTGGGCCGTGGGTTTCATGCCAATGGTCCCCCCTGTGTACAAGATGCAAACCCGTTTACGCATCCTTGCTCCAACCAGCTAATTTCCAGGAAATAAACTCAACTATCTCTTCGTGTTCATTTTTACCTGGTCCATGAATGGTCAAGGGTGAACCAAAACAAAAATGCACCCTACGCTGTGGATGGATGGGACCAAAATCCTTGAACAGCCGTCCTGTACCCCAGGCATCAGTTTTCAAGGCCAGAGGCAAGACCGGCACACCAGCCTTTTTGGCCAACTTGATGCCAATGGTATTAAAAGCTTGGCGATCCAAAGAAGGGGTCCGGGTGGTTTGAGGAAAAACAATGACCGACAAACCACGTTGCAAGCGATCCAGTCCCTGCTCCATCACCACTTTAAAATCCTCTCGCGCATTGACCCGGTCCACCACAATGGGCTGGGTAACATTTACCACCCGGCCAAAAATCGGATAGGTGGTCAAACTACGCTTGAGAACAAAGCTAATGGGTCGAATACCGCTTAACAACCCTGGCAGGCAAAAGGTTTCCAGGGTGGACATATGATTGGCCACAATAACACATGGTCCAGGTAAGTTAGTATAGTTATAGACATTTTCAGCCAAAAAACGCAAACCACTGGCTTCACAGTACCGGATAAAGGTCCGACTATCTTCAATCCACTGGGCATTGCTGTACCCCTTGCGAGTCCGCCAGGCTGCTTGGCAAACAATGGACAGGGTCCGCCAGTAAAAAGCAGCTGTGGGACACAAACGACTGAACAAGGACACAGGATGAGCCGGGGTCATATAGGTATTGGTAATAAGCATAGGCAATAAAGTTTTTTACAAGGTTATGGGATGATTTTCCATGATACGCAAATTTTTCCAGTAGGAAAAGGAGGGGTTTTATGGCTGATTTTGCAAAAAAACAAAGTGCTATCATTGCAGCACACTATGCCAGAAAAAACTTCTGTTGTCATTTTAGAGAGGCTGATTAATTCTGTCATTGCCAGAAGCATAGCAATATGGCGTTTCGCTAATCTATAACTTACTGATAAATTGGTGATTCTGGATTGCTTCACTCCGTTCGCAATGACTTGTTTCGGTTTAATCAGTGCCTCCTTAACCGATTTTTCTTGTCATTGCGGCCACGAACAAAATGCGGTGGGTGGCAGGAGCGGAGGAATTTCAGGATAAGGCATACGACTTTGATTCCCATCTCCACGGGAATGACGGACTCCACTCCAAGTCACTCACCCTGTCGAGTACAAGCCCGCGTAGGCGGGAGTCCAAAAAGCCAGAGACCCTTCGACTGCGCTCAGGGTGACAAGAGAAAAGACGCTTGGAATGAGTGCAATCTCACTGATTTTCTTGTCATTTCGACTGAGCGTAGCGAATGAAGGAATCTAGATCTTTCGACTTCGTTTTGCTCTGCTTGGGATGACACGGGCAACTTGTGTTGACCATTAATCTGTTTGTCCCTGTCCCAAAGAGTGTTGTTGCAAGACCTGAATGAGCTTGGTGACCATGGGCACCAAACATTGGGCTTCCAGTGGCGTCAAAGTGCTTAAGAAATCCTGGGTCAGACGCACATGATGGTGATGATGTTCTGTGTAGAACTTTTGTCCCGCTGCTGTCAGGCCCACGAGAATAGAGCGGCGGTCCGTGCTATGGGGCATGCGGGTAACCAGACCCAGTTTTTCCAACCGGTCCACATTAACAGTCAACGTGCCTGTGGAAATACCCATTTTGGCGGCCAATTCCTTCATGCGCAAAGAGGGAACTGGCCCCAAAATTTCCAAAGTATGCATCTGGGCTAAAGTAAGGGCCGAATCTTTGACCACTGCCAACTCCCAAGCTGACAGCCTTTCGTAAAGCTCAACCATGAGGTCCGCAACTTGGTCAACCTTAGTCATGGTTGCTCCGGACAGATCGGGGCGGTTTCAGCCGGACAAGGACAGGCATGTACTTCCACCATAATCTGATTCAACTCATGCACTTGAGATAAAAGATTTTTATAATGTTCCGGTGGCTTAGGCATGGGATCTTCAATGGTCAGATGTGCGGCCAATCGCTTGGGCCCAACACTCCAGATGGACACATCACGCACCCGGATCTGACTATCTTTTTGCATCTGAGTGACAATTTCCTGGTGCAAATCTGGATTGGTGCGATGATCCAAAAGTATTTTAGAGGTATCCTGTAAGAGCCCCCACGCCCAGCGACCAATAACAAGGGCCCCCACAATACCAATAAGAGGATCCAGCCAGTTCCAACCGTAGAATTTGCCGCCCAAGAGGGCAAAAATGGCCAGCACAGAAGTCAGGGCATCGGCCAAAACATGGAGATAGGCGGCCTTGAGATTATGATCATGACTATGGGCGTGATCTGCATCACGAAGGAGCCAGGCACTGACCAAATTGACGACTAATCCAAGAATAGCCACAAAAATGGCTGGGCCAAAAAAAATCTTTACTGGGGAAACCAGACGTAAGGTTGATTCTCCAACCATGAATACTGCTACTAAAATAAGCCCTATGGCGGAAGCAAATCCAGCCAGGGCATTGACCTTACCTGACCCAAAGATGAGATCCGGGTTGTTCGCATGCTTACGAGCATAGCGATAGGCAAACCAGGCCACAGCCATGGCTCCAGCGTGACTGGCCATATGCCAGCCATCAGCCAAAAGAGCCATGGAGCCAAAAACCCAGCCAGCCAGAATTTCTGCGGCCATGGTGATGATGGTCAGCCAAAAAACTAGACGAGTACCCCGTTCGCCATGCTCATCACAATATTCAGGATGATGGTGGGGACAAGAAGAATGATTATCCATGTATACCTCATGTATTTGATTTCATAATTACTTGACAGTCAAACAAATAAGAAACGAAAGTTTGATTGTCAAATAATTATTACACATAGCGTACACTTGGCTTATTTATTAGGGATTTCTATAAATTTTAGACAGTAAAAGGCGTATTGTATAACTAGGCAAACCTTATGACCTGCTTATAACCCTTGGCCAAAACATGGGCACTATTTTTTGATATTCTTGGTAAGCTGGCCCATAAACCGCCACAAGCTTTTTTTCCTCCCACCAGGCACCAATCAAAAGATAGAGGGTCAAAATAATACTGGTGACCAATTCTCCCCAATCAAAAGTAGCTGTTCTGGTCCAAAGTAACACCAGTCCTGCGCTATACCAGGGATGGCGCACGCGCTGTAAAATTCCGTGGGTGTACAAAGGGTCGCTGTGGGTATCTTCAGGCAACTCTGGCCTTAACCGAACTTGTTTTACACCACCCACCAAGCCCAAATCATACACCTTGGCCCCAGCCCAGGCCAACCAAAAAACATAGATCAACCCGGCCCAGCGTAAAGGAGCAAGCCCAATGGGCCAGGTCAGGAGTACAGGTCCGGTCAACATCTGTTTATAGTAAAGCAACAAGCCCAAGGTCAGCAGTGCAAAAATATTATAACTCAGCCGATACCAGGGATAAAAACCGGGCCAAGAGTGTTTCACACCAGCCAGCCAGACCTGGCTGATCAAAAAACTGTGCATAGTAGCCCAAAGCATCCAGCCCAAGGCTAACAGCATTACCCCATGCTCGTTTTTTCCTGGTCCAAACCCTGGCCTGGTTGTTCTTGCCCTACGTCCCTGGAATGATCCCTGGCAATGAGCATATAAATGGCCGGCACCACAAACAGGGTGAAAAATGTGCCAATGGCAATACCGCCCACCAGGACCAGGCCAATGGAATTTCTGGCTTCAGCCCCAGCACCAGTCACCAGGGTCAGGGGAAAATGACCGGCAAAGGTGGCCCCAGAAGTCATAAGAATGGGCCTGAGCCGGGTCAAAGATGCCTCACGCACGGCCTTGATTTTGGTCAACCCCTGCTTTTGCAATTGATTGGCAAACTCCACAATTAAAATGCCATTTTTGGACACAATGCCCACCAGGGTGACCAAACCCACCTGGGAATAAATATTCATGGTCGTGGTCCAGGAGTCAGTCCAAAATGGTACCGAGGGATCGGGGATACGCAAGAAGGTAAAGATCAAAGCTCCAAAGACCGCCAAGGGCACGGACCCGGCCAAAATAACAAAGGGATCACGAAAACTGTTGAATTGCGCCGCCAGGACCAGAAAAATCAGCAGAACCGCCAGGCCAAAGGAAGTGATGAACTTTTCCCCCTCGGTCCTGAGCTGACGCGAATCACCCGTATAGTCCACCAAATAGCCACGCGGTAAAATTTTGGCTGCTTCGTCTTCCAAAAAACGCAGGGCCTCATCCAGGGGACGGATAGACACCCCACTGAGTTTCACGGCATTGAGCTGCTGAAAACGGTTCAGGGACCGGGCCACGGTGGATTCCTCGATTGTAGCCACTGAGGACAAAGGCACCAGCTGCCCGCCGGGACCAGTGACATGAATGTGTTGAAGCTGCTCTGGAGTCAAACGATCTACGCGCTGCACCTGAGGAATAACCTTGTAGCTGCGGCCATCAATATTGAAGCGATTGACATAATTGCCCCCCACCATGGCCGAAATATCTCCGCCCACTGCCGCCAGACTCAGGCCCATGGCCGCGACCTTGTCCCGATCAATGATCAGTTCCGCCTGGGGCTGGTCAATTTTGACATCAATAAGGGGCGGAAAGGCAAATAGCCCGCTGTATATGGCTTTTGCCTGTATTTGCCGGGCAAATTCCAAAATTTCATCCAGGGGCGCGGTGGAGGCCAGGATAAATTCCACCGGAAATTCTCCACCACCGGGCAGAGCCGGTGGAGTTACGGGAAACATCTGAATACCAGGTATGGCCGCCAGCCCGGCTTGCACTTCAGGCACAATTTCCCCGGCTGTACGACTGCGTTCTTCCCAGGGGGTGAGAACCAGGCCGGCAAAGCCGCTGGAGGGGAAGGTGGCCTGAAAGGTAAAATCCGCCTCAGGTACTCTTAAAAGCACATCCGTGGCTGCTGCTGCGTATTTTGTGGTCTGATCCAGGGTGGAATCCGCCGAGGCATCGAGAATCCCGAAAATTACCCCCTGATCTTCGCTGGGTGCCAATTCCTGGGCGGAAAGCATGTACATGGGTACGGATAGGGCAGTAATGACCAGCCAAATCAGGTAAATAGCCGGACGGGCATGTAGAACCTTGTCCAGAACCCGGCCATAGAATTGTCGCAAAGCATCAAAACCCCGGGCAATGGCTCCGGCCAGGCCACGCTCATCAAAGCCCGAACGCAGCAATTTGGCCGACATGACCGGGGATAAGGTCAGGGCCACAATACCGGAAATAAATACTGCTCCAGCCAGGGTAAAAGCAAATTCACGAAAAAGAGCGCCCGTCAGTCCACCCACAAGACCAATGGGCGCGTACACCGCAGCCAGAGTGATGGTCATGGCAATGAGAGGGCCGATGAGTTCCCGCGCCCCAAAAATAGCCGCTTCCACAGGAGTTCTGCCCAGGGACAGGTGCCGGGCCACATTTTCCACCACCACAATGGCATCGTCCACCACCAGGCCCACGGAAAGGACAATGGCCAGCAAAGTCATGAGGTTCACGGTAAAACCAAAAACCTGCATGAGAAAAACCGCGCCAATGAGGGACAAGGGAATGGCCACCACGGGAATGATGACCGCCCGAAAAGATCCCATGAACAAAAAGATAATGATGACTACAATAATGAAGGTATCGCCCAGGGTTTTCAGTACCTCGCGGATGGCATTATTAATGTAGTCCGTGGCATCGTAGTTGACCTCGCCCCTGAGGCCCGTGGGCAAGGTGTTTTGTATGGCCTCCATTTCCTCCTTGACCACCTTGATGACCTCAATGGAATTGGCATTGGGCAGGGGCCAGACTCCGATAAAAACCGCGGTCTGCCCGGCAAAGCGCACATCCACCCCATAATCTTCGGCCCCCAGGACCACATCAGCAATATCATCCAGGCGAATAATGGCCCCGTTTTCAGCACGAATGGCCAGACGTTTGAATTCTTCCACTGTTTGCAGGTCCGTGTCTGCCGCCAGATTGATCTGGATCAGCTCGCCCTTGGTCTGACCCAGAGCTGCCAGATAGTTGTTGGCGGCCAGGGCCTGATGCACAGCCGCAGGACTGACGTTTAAAGCAGCCATACGCTGGGGTTTGAGCCAGATGCGCATGGCAAAGGTGCGTGCTCCAAGGACATCCGCCTTCTGCACGCCAGGCAGGGCAGAAAGACGGGGCTGCACCACGCGCAGAAGATAGTCGGTGATCTGGTTCTGCGCGAGATCTTCAGAGGTAAAACTTAAGTAGGCTGAGGCGAACTGGCTGTCTGCGGACTCCACATTGAGAATGGGAATTTCCGCCTCAGGAGGCAGGTCGCCGCGCACCTGATCTACGCGGGACCCGATTTCCGACAAAGCCTTGATGGGGTCATAATTAAGTTTCAGGCGGACATTGATCGTGGACAGATTTTGGGTACTCTGGGACTGAATATAGTCAATACCGTCCGCCGCGGCAATGGCCCGTTCCAAAGGTGTGGTCACAAACCCACGCACCAGCTCGGCACTGGCCCCGACATAGGTGGTGGTCACTGTGACCATGGCGTTGTCACTGCGCGGATACTGGCGCACGGACAGGGTAAAGGCCGCCTGCACCCCGGCAATGATAATCAGCAGGCTGACCACTGTAGCCAGGACCGGTCGATGAATAAAAATATCGGTAAACTTCATAAATTATCCGTGCCCAAGTACGTCTTGACAGCTAGGAATTTTCCGGACTGGGCTTAAGATCAAACTCTGGAGCCAGGGTATTGTCCACCACCACATTTTGTCCGTTACGATACTTGAAAACCCCGGTGCTGACCACAGTCTGTCCGGGAATAACACCACTGGTTATGGCCACAAAGTCACCGCGCCGTTCACCCAGAGCGACAAATTGCTGGCGCAAGACCAAGCCATCATTTCGTGCATCTGCCTCGACAAAAAAGACAGAGTTACCAAAAGCTGCGTAGGATACAGCTGTGGCCGGCACCAGAATAACCTGCTGTTTTTCTGGCAAAACCACTTCTGCATGTACAAACATACCCGGTCGAAGGAGATGCTCTGGATTGTCCAGCACGGCCTGGACACGCACAGTACGAGTAGCACTGTCAGCCACAGGCTCCACAGCCTTGACCTGGGCTAGCAAAAATTGGCCAGGCAAAAAGTCTCCCTGCACCCGCACCTCAATTCCAGGTTGGACTGGAGCTATTTGTTGCTGGGGCAAGGTAAATTCCACCTGAACACGGTCCAGGTGCTGCAAGATGGCAATGGCATCATCACTGCCCAGATTCTGACCCAGATTGACCTGTCGGATACCGAGCATCCCTGAAAATGGGGCGCGAATGGTTTTTTTATCTATCACTGCCTGCAAAGCATCCATTTCTGCCAAAATTTGCTGATGCGTGGCCAGGGCAGTATCATATTCCGACTTGGTGGCTGTACCCTGCTTGACCAGGGTGGTCATGCGGGCCAAGGTAATACGGGCCAAATTTTCACTGGCTTCCAGGGCTCGCAATTGGGCGGTTTCTGTGGATATATCCAGTTGGACCAGGGTATCCCCAGCCTGCACCCTGTCTCCGGAATCAAAATCAATGCGCACCACCCGGCCCGTTACTTCCGAAGTCAGTGTCACGCCCTGCACCGCAGTAATGGTGCCCGTGGCCAAGAGCACGGACTCCCATGTATCTGCTGTGGCATTGGTCGTGGAGACTACTGCCGGGGGGATGACCATGGCTTCCTTTTGAGTAGTCATTTTTTGAATCTGCAGGACCTTGATACCCGCCAGGAGTCCGGCCAAAAGAGCCACAAAAAGTAACGCCAGAAAAATTTTTTTAATCATATATATCTCGATAAAAAAGTTTCTAAAACCCTGAGAAGCTGTACCTTGTCCTATCTCCACTGTAAACAGATATGCCTTGTTCTCCTGGTTTGTACGAGAAATTTTGATATGCTCTTTACGCTACCAATAATCTGTCTTAAATGAATAACACAATTTAGGCTGTATAGAATTGTCTTCATATCCACATCTGACTGAAGTGAGGTAAGTATGAGTATCCATGGATTTAGCGCTGCTGATCTTTTTTCCATGATTGTTAAACAAGAACAATTTTTACTCCTTGATGTACGCAATGCCACAGAATTTGAGCGGTTCAAGGTTGAGGGCCCCTATGCCTTTGATATGCTCAACCTGCCCTACATGGAGTTCATTGAACACGAAGCCGATAGTGTGGCCAAAGTGCCTGGAGACAAACCCATTCGCACGGTCTGCGCCAAGGAAAAATCTTCAAAATTTGTCACAGATATTCTGGCTCGCCATGGTTTCTCTGACCTGGGCTATCTGTTGGGCGGCATTAAATCCTGGGGCAATTTGCTCACCCCGGTACTGCTCCATGGCAAAGACTATGAACTGTATCAATTTCAACGGCCTGGCAAAGCGTCCTGTAGTTATGGTTTGATCTTTGGACAAGAAATGGTGCTTTTTGACCCATCCCGCAATGTGGATTTTTATCTGTCTTTTGCGGCTGAACGTGGGGTCAAGATTGTCAAAAGCTTTGAAACCCATAAACAGGCTGACTATATTTCTGGTGGCCCCATACTGGCTAAAGAACACGGAGTAGAAATGTTGGCCCATGAAGCAGATTTTGGAGGCGCAGCCTTCCCCTTTACCCCGGTTCAAGATCAACAAACCTATGCATTGACTGGAGATGCCCCAGCAATAAAGGCATTACACACACCTGGCCATACACCTGGCAGCACCTGCTATCTTGTGGATGACAAATATCTGATCTCTGGAGATACGGTATTTATCGAATCCGTGGGCCGCCCAGATCTGGGCGGACAAGCCCGGGAATGGTCAGGCCATCTTTTTCATTCTTTGCAACAAGTGATCAAAAATCTCTCCCCAAAAACACAAATCTTGCCTGCCCACTGGATGGAGTGGAGCGAGGCTCGTCCGGACCTGGCTTTTGTTGCTTCTTTGGACGCCATTACCAAGCGTAACCTGGATATCTTTGCCATGAAAAACGCAGATGAATTCTACGCCTTTATTAAGGAACATATGCGTCCACAGCCTCCAGAATATGCTATTATTCGAGAAATCAACGCAGGAACACGGGTAGAAACCGAGGAGCAACAGGAAATTCTGGATCTGGGCAAGAATGAATGTGCCGCCAGTGCCAGA
>JAAYGN010000037.1 GCA_012727715.1 Desulfovibrionales bacterium
CGACTATCGCCACTGCACAATAATGGATTGTGATGTTGATCCTATTGTTATTGAAAAGCCAGGTGACCCAACACATCCCTTTGGTGCCACAGCATGTGGAGAAGGCGCTGCCTGTCCAACTTTAGCCGCCTTTTCCAACGCTATTTTTAATGCCATAGGCGTGCGTATCATCGAAACCCCCTTTTCCCCTGATAAAATTCTCAAGGGCCTCGGAAAGATTGAGGACAGAAGGAGAAACAAATGAGACAATTCTCACACTATAACGCAACAAGCGTGAACGAAGCTGTTACGCTTCTTAGAGAAAGCACAGGTCCTGCCTACGTTATTGCCGGAGGAAGCGACCTTATGGGATGTCTGAAAGACAATCTCTGGATGGAAGCCCCGGAACGGGTAATCAACTTAAAAACTATCCCGGGTCTCAAAGAAATTAGTGTTAAAAATAACGACCTGCACCTTGGTGCACTGGTCACCCTCACTGAGATTGAAAGATCAGAAATCATCAAGAAACAATGGCCAGGACTAGCTGAAGCAGCCCGTAAAACAGGGTCGCCACTTCTGCGCAACATTGGAACCATTGCTGGTAATATTTGCCAGGAAAATCGCTGCTGGTACTACCGCTACCCGGATAAAATCGGAGGGCGGATCGATTGTGTGCGCAAGGGCGGCAAGCTTTGTCTAGCCGTAACCGGGGACCATCGCTTCCACTCCATCTTCGGTGCGGTTAAAAAATGTATTGCGGTCAATCCCAGCGACACAGCCCCAGCCCTGGTGGCTCTAAACGCAGTCGTCAAGACAACCAAGCGGGATATCCCCATTGATGAGTTTTTTTCTGCTGAAATGGGTAGCCAATCCACGATACTGGATAATGATGAAATCGTCATCGAGATCGTGGTACCAGCACCCCCAACAGGTGCAGCAAGTGCATTTCGCAAGATAGCCTACCGTAAGTCCATTGATTTTGCACTGGTCAACTGCGCAACAGCCCTCAGTCTGGACAACGGACATGTTGTTGCAGCACGCATCTGCCTCAATGGTGTGTACAACAACCCCTTTCGTTGTCCGGCATCTGAAGAATTGCTGACAGGGAAAAAACTTACCCAAGAGCTGGCTCAAGAGGCTGGAGAACTGGCCGTGGCCGGAGCCAAGCCTTTGCTACAAAACGGGTTCAAAGTTCAAATAGCCAAAACCATCATTGCCGACACCCTTATAGATTGCCTTAAATAAAAAACAAAGGAGAGGTTCATCTTGGAACGCATCCAATGTACAGTGGCCGGAGTAATTCTGGCTGCAGGCAGGTCATCAAGAATGGGTAGGGACAAACTGTCCCTGCCCTTTAATGGAAAACCCATCTTGCAACATGTGGTCAATGCCGCACTAAAATCTCACTTGGAAAAGGTCATTGTGGTGCTCCCGGAAACCTCTGACATAGAAAATAGAGTGGATTTCACAGGGTGCGATATTGTTCGTTCCAATCATTGCCACCTTGGGCAATCCCAATCGTTACAAGCAGGACTACGTAAGGTTATGAACGATGCCCATGGGTGCATGGTTCTCCTTGGTGACCAGCCTCTGCTGACACCAACCACCATTGACATGCTCGTGGGTGCATTTGCCCAGCAACAAGACTGCTGGGTGGCCCCGGTGCAGGAAGGCATGCGCGGCAATCCAGTCATCATTCCTTCTACCTGGTATGAGCACGTTCTTGAAATCACAGGAGACGAGGAACCACTTCAGCTCCTGAACATCCCCAAACTGCCCCTGCGACTAGTGCGTATTCATGAAATCGGCCCGTTCATTGATGTGAATACTGAGCAGCAGTACCAACGACTTGTGCATAAATACGAAACCCTGTCTGCATAAGGTAATATTGTGTCGGTAATCAAATCAGATCCAATTATCGTTATGCGCGGTGCAGGGGATCTTGCTACAGGTGTTGCCCTGCGTTTATTCCGGGCAGGTCTTACCCGAATTGTCATGCTTGAAGTTCCATTTCCACTGGCAGTACGCCGGACAGTGGCCTTTTCCGAGGCAGTACATCAAGGCAAGACTTCGGTGGAAAGCATAACAGCTGTACACATTGAACATGCTATGGATGCTGAAAAGGCGTGGCACAAACACCATATCCCAATCCTCATAGATCCCAATAGCGAAACCCTGTCAGCGTTGACTCCAGACGTGCTGGTGGATGCTATTATTGCCAAGAAGAACACGGGCACCAAGATAACAGACGCTCCCATGACCATTGCCCTTGGCCCAGGTTTTACCGCCGGACAAGACGTACACGCAGTTATTGAGACAAAACGTGGACACCATTTGGGACGCGTTATCCGGCAAGGCCAAGCAGCTCCGAACACAGGCATCCCAGGTAACGTTGGTGGCCAGACCATTAATCGTGTCTACTGGGCTGAACATGAAGGAATTTTCACTACACCCTATGAGATCGGTGACATGATCAATGAAAAAGAATGCATGGGCATGGTAGGCAGTACCCCTGTGTATGCTGCTGTTTCAGGCGTCATCAGGGGATTACTCCGGGATGGCATCCCGGTTAGCACCCGCACTAAACTTGGTGATATCGACCCACGCGGCAATGCATCATACTGCAATGAAGTTTCGGACAAAGCTCTGTCCGTGGGTGGTGGTGTACTTGAAGCTGTTGTTGCTCATCTTTTTTCTCGATGATGGCATGAACATTAGGGAAATACAGCATGCAAAAAGGTGCACAGGCACCAAAATAAAGAGAATAAAATGACAAAACCACAAACTTGGCTTGCCCCCTGCCCACCAGACCAAGGCGGAGTATGCTCAATTTGCTTCTTTGGTGCGCTATCCATCGTTCTTGCAGCCTGTATTCCACTTTTTTTGTATCCAGAGGCAGGTGAACGAGTTATTAACACCATGTTCTCCTTTGTCACCAAAGAAATGGGTTGGCTCTACATGCTCGCAGGTGCAGCTACTTTCACTTTATTGATGTGGTTTGCCTTCGGACCTTTTGGTAATAAACGGCTGGGTGAGAAAATTGAGTACTCCACATTTTCATGGATCGGCATGCTCTTTTGTGCGGGTGTGGGTGCGGGGATCATGTTCGGTGGGTCAATCGACTGGGCCTATTACGCAGCCTATCCCATGCATGGCGAACCTGCCGCGTCGCCAAAAGCCTACGAATGGGGGACTGCCTATGGTATGTTTCACTGGGGGCCGATCTGCTGGTCCATTTATGCAGTTTTGGCCGTACCCATAGGGTATAGCTACTATGTAAAACGTATTCCCATTCTTAATATTTCACAGGCATGCGTGGGCCTGCTCGGGAAGCAAGCCTCGGGGTGGATGGGCAAAGTTATAGATATATTGTTCATGACTGGCCTGGTAGCTGGCTCGGCCACAGCTCTTGGCCTGGGCATCCCCATCGTGGCCGCTACGGTAGCATCTGTCAGTGGTATTGAACATTCCTTTTGGCTGGAATTTGGCACGTTGATTTTTGTCACGGCCATTTTTTGTGTGTCATCAAGCCTTGGCCTTAAAAAAGGCATGAGCAAACTCTCAGATATTAATGTCTATATGGCATTAGGATTATTGTTATTTGTCTTTATCGTTGGACCAACCCTGTTTTTGACCGACATGGCCATCTCTTCCCTGGGCCTGATGATCCAGGAATTTGTCCGGATGGCAACGTGGACGGATCCAATGGGTTCGTCAGGATTCTCCAAAGACTGGACCATTTTTTACTATGCTTGGTTCGTAGCCTACGCCCCCTTTATGTCGCTCTTTATTGCCAAAATTTCACGTGGGCGCACCGTGCGCCAAGTGGTGCTCGGCCCGATCATTATTGCTTCTTTGGGCTGTGGTTGCTTTTATCTGGTCTTTGGTAATTACGGCCTTCATCTTCAGCTCACAGACCAACTGGATGTGGTTGAGCTGGTCAAGCACGTCAAGGGAGCCACGGCAATCATGATGATTGCTGACACCATCCCTTTGTCCTCACTTTATAAACTTGCTTTTGGTCTGGTGACCGCCATATCCATGGCCACAACTTTTGATGCCGTTTCTTTTGCCCTGGCGGCCACCACCACGTTAAAACTTACACCAGATGAAGAGCCCGCCCGTTGGAACAGACTATTTTGGGCAATTTGTTTGGGGCTGGTACCCACAGGCATTATGCTCATTGATGGGCCTCTTTCCATCCTCCAGACGGCATCCATTGTTGCGGGACTCCCAGTACTGGGAGTGATTGCTCTTGGAGTGACTGCCTTTTTACGAGAGTATAGACACACTGGTTGGGTTGAGTACGATACCGCAGCATGTGTTTCTTAAAAATTTTTGACTGCCTCCCCTTACCTATTAAGAGGGAATAAAGACTACAAATGAGGAGACTACAGAAATATGTTTCTTGATCCACGCCCAGGCAAAATTTTAATTGCGCATTGACCCCCTAACTCTACTTATTTTTTAAATATCTTACTAAATTAATTTGCCATTTTTTAATATTGGACACCTGCCTTCTGCATCCAGTCAGAAGCCAAAACATGTGCCGCACAGGATTTGAGCGGTGTCTCTTCAAAAAAAGCTAACCTCTTCCCAAGGCTATCATTATTCCAGAGTACATAGTTGGTGGCTCCAATATCTCCTTGAGCCTGGGCATAGACCTTGGGCATAATGGGCACATGATCACCAAACCAACAAAGACTCGCTGGCGTTGAGATAGACTGTAAATATTCCTGTAGACCTGCCAGCATCTGATCTGCATTGCGCAAATGGCGCAAATATACAGTCAGCTCTTTCAAATCAGAAGATGGAGGACTGTGATAAAAACTTTGCTCCTCTTCTCTACTGACCTGCTCCAAATGCAAGGGGCCATGATTTTCCATGGTAATGGCAAAAATAAACACAGGTCTTTGTGCCTGTTTAAGCTCACTCATTATAGACTGACCAACTTCAAAGTCGGCAACATATGGTCCAAAACGCTGAGCACCAACAAAATTTTCAATATCTATAAACTGGTCAAAACCCCAAGATGTAAAAATACTTTTACGTTGATAGTATTCACCAGCATAGGGATGAATACAAAGAGTTGCATAGCCCAGTTCTTGTAAAAACTGTGGAAGCGAGGGAACCACAAACCCTCTACCAAGCATCCGGTAAGGATTAAAACGATGTACACCTAAATCCTCTTGGGGCAGGCCCGAAAGAAAGGCAAATTCTGTGCGTACTGTATTGGCTCCCCATGCAGGCACCAGCAAGTTGCCGTGCTGAACAGACTGAGTACAAAGCTGATCAAAATTTTTTAATACACGGGGATTTATTTTAGGAAATAAAGGCCGGGGATCAAAAAAAGACTCACTTTGCACAGCTATGAGATGCGGCAGGACCTCTTGTTTTTTTGCGTGCAGGGCTTTGGTAAAAACAGAACCCTCCACATGAGGAAGGGTGCGTGTAGCCAGGGCATAGGTGAAAATACTTGGCACAAGGCCAAAGCTCACCATATCCTTTTTGGGATCAAAGGTCACCGGTAGCCTATGGCGCAGGGCATAATCAAGACTCATGCCGGCAATGATCAAGAAAATGACCAGTGCTCCCCAATATCCACCGAGTTGCAAACCCTCCAAGGGTGGTTCGAGGAGAAGCCCTCCAAGAGCAATGACAAAAAACAAAGCAGCCTGAAAAAAATTTTTAAGCCCAAAAAATGGTAAAAATAGTCGAGGAAAACGCAAGGTGTCCAAAAAGTACTCATAATCTTGAGCTACAAAGGGTTCTTGCAAGGTATGCATCTTGGTGTTGTTGACCAACACCAACGTCACATACAAGGCCACTACCCCACAAAAGGAACACCATGGTCTGGCAGTAAGCAGTAAAAACACACAAAAGACCAGGAAGACCAGACCCAAATGGATCAAAAATGCTTCCCTCTGCCGTAAAAAATTGGGACGAGGCGTGATGAGACGTTCCAGGGCCAGGGTACAGACCAGGGCCAGGGTCCCGGCTAAAAGAACCAGGAAAAATTCAGAGTTATGAGCCATAGCCAAACAACCTGGCAATGGGTCTGGCCAAGCTGACTGGCAGTACTGATAAGGCCCAAACTCCAAGATTTAACGGAAAAGGAAAAGAAATATGGGCCTTATTCTTTTGCAAACCCTGTTGAATAACTTGGGCCGCACGTTGGGGTTGCCAAAGAAAAGGCTTGGGCCCAGGCATGGCATGACACATGGGCGAAGCAATATAGCCCGGCAAAATCACATTTACTTTGATATTTTCTTGACCAAGCCAGGTTCTCAGTGCGTCCCCATACACGCGTAAGGCGGCCTTGGTAGCTGAATAAGTAGGAGTCATGGGTAAACCAAAATACCCGGCCAAGGAACTGACTATGGCAATTTGGCCATGTCCCCTGGCCCGCAGTGCAGGTACAAACCCATCAATAAGGGCCATGGTGGCCAACACATTGACCTCAACCAGCGCTGTCATTGCTCTAAAATCTTCCCCCTGCCCTTGTGGACCAATATTGGTATTTTGGCCCGCATTACAAATGATCAAATCAGGGAGATTCTCTGCTGACCAATCTCCAACCCACTGACGCAAGTCCTGAATCTGGCGAAGATCCAAAACCTTGGTGCAGACTTGGGCACCCAGAGTTCGACATTCCTTGGCCAGGGCATCCAGAGCTTCACTATTGCGCCCCTGTAAGGTGAGTTGTCGGCCAGGGCCTGCATAACCAAGGGCCAAAGCACTACCAAGAGCACCAGTGGCGCCGGTGATCAGGACGTGTTGGGCGACAGTTTTGCGGTTATAGCGGTAATCACAAAAGGAAAAAAATAAGGTCAGGGCAAAGCCGCTGGCCGCCAAAGTACTAAAAAGAAGCACCCAATAATTTTTTTCTGCCAGGCAAAAGCCCATGGTCATGACCGCATAGCAAAAAGAGAACAGCTCAAGACCAATGAGCCAGGTATTTATAGGGGGATGCATCGCAGCATTGCGTCCCTTGCCTTTAGGAGTACGGTAGAAACGGCCGTTACTCCCTGCCAGCGTCTGTAC
>JAAYGN010000038.1 GCA_012727715.1 Desulfovibrionales bacterium
GTATGTTCTTAAATTTATCCCACTCCCCTTTATTACTGATAATCTGATTTACTTCATAATGTTCTTTACAATTATTTTCCTTATACAGCTTGATATATTCATCAACTTCTCAAAGTTCATCGTCTGTTAGTCCCTCACCCTTCATAGCAATATCAGATTGCTTGTCCGTATACGCTCGATAAAGCAGTACCATTTTTGTAAATTTATCAGCCCCCTCGTCAACTAAACGCTGTAAATCAGCCCGCGAAAGCTTAGGTAGACACTGATTAAATATTGTTGTTTCGCCAACACATCTCGCATTCTCATGCAAACCTCTCCAAGTTAGTACCATCCAAAAATAGAGTTTTTCCATGCCAAGGCTTTTACGCTCATTCTTACCCCTACTGGGAACGAGGTTTGAATGAAATACCAACGGGCTGTTTAGACAGTATTTTCCTAAAGGCAAAAATCTTGACGAGATCACCCAAGACAAAGTTATTGCAGCAATGAAAAGATTGAACTGGCAACCTAAGGAAATGCGTAGGTTTTCAGACTCCATTTGAAACCTTTGTAGATCTAGTTATCGCTTAAAAAAGTGTTACGCTTTCAACTTGAATCCAAGTCATATAGAAAATCATAATTCACTATCAAATTATCTATTGTTATAAGTTATTGGACATGTTTCTTTCTCATTATGTACATCCTTCCATGTAAATCCATACATATTCCTTTTTTATTTCTCGTGCTGGTTTCTTGGTGGTGCCTAGTAAAGACTGAAAATTAACTTTTAATTGGAGGGTTCGTTTATGCGAAAATCCCGTCATCATGCTCAGCGACTTGGTGTTCTTGTGGTTACCTTCTTTATTTTCAGCATGTTTTTCTTCTTGCCCCCAGTCATGGCCGAAGGGGTACTGGATCGGATTGAAAAATCGGGGAAGGTTTCCATGGGGCACAGAGAGGGGGCCGTTCCCTTTGGCTACATCAATGAACAGGGAGAATGGGTTGGCTTTGGCATGGATTTGGGGGCTCAAATCGCAAAAGCCCTGGAGCAGAAGTTCGGCAAGCCAATCGAATACGTGAAGGTCCCCATGAATCCCAAAAACAGGATTCCACTCGTGGTCAATCGTACCGTGGATATCGGCATTGGCTCCACGACCATCACCTTGGAACGGGAAAATATGGTGGATTTTTCTCTGCCCTACTTCTTGACTGGAACCAGATTATTGGTGCCCAAGGAAAGCCCTATCAGTGACTATCCAGACCTTGCAGGCAAAAGAGTTGGCGTGGGGCAGGGATCGACCGCGAATATCAAAGGACTGCAAAAGGTCATAGATACAAAACTGATTGACCCTCCATGTGAAATGGTTCTCTTCGAGGATCACACCAGGGGATTTTTGGCCTTACAGCAGGGGAAGATCCACGCGTATTTCACCGATGCCAGCATGTTGGCTGGAATGCGGGCCAAAGCACAGAACCCCGAGGAATGGAAAATCGTGGCCGACTACCTGACGTATGAGCCTTACGGCTTCATATTGCCGCAAAACGACAGCCCTTGGAGGGACTTTGTCAATGCGGTACTCGTCGGGATGTTCAAGGACGGAACATTTGAGGAGACCTACAACAAATGGTTCGGACCGCAAGGCGAAATCGAACTGCCCATGACAAACGAGTACAAAGCCATGATCAATGCCTTGAGTTTTCCTGATTAATGTTCACCAAGCAGTCATGATCGACTATAACTTTGATTGGGGCATCATATGGCAACAGCCATATGGCCCCCTTTTTTTAAATGGGATCAAGACAACCCTGATACTCTCGGCATGTGCATGGATTCTGGCATTCTGCCTGGGAATATTGGTCAGCGTTTTTCGCGTCTCATCAAGCAAGCCGTTGCGATTTTTCGGAGCTACGTATGTAGAGGTGTTCAGGAATATTCCACTTTTGGTGCAGGTTTTTTTCTGGTATTTTGCCATGCCGTCATTGTTTCCAAAACCAATGGAACTGTGGCTGTACGATAATATTAGCAACCTGCCATTTTTTCTGGGTATTCTGGCACTGGCATTTTACACCTCAGCCCGAGTTTCAGAGGTGTTTCGCTCCACCCTCTTGTCCGTTCCGCATGGCCAGTACAGGGCGGCCTACTCCACGGGTCTGACTCCATATAAAACATATCGTTTTGTGGTCCTGCCCTATGCCTTCCGATTGTCCATTCCACCGTTGACCACGGAATTCCTGAGCTGCTTCAAAAATTCGGCCTTAACCATGACCATCGGTGTTTTAGAAATCACCGGCACAACTGCGTACATCGAATCATTCACCTGGAGAGGTCTGGAGGTGACCACTGCCGCGAGTTTTTCCTATCTGGTGATCACCCTGTGCATCATCGCACTCATGGCTTTTGTGGAAAAGAAGACTAGGATCGCGGGCATGATCCATCAGGCACGATAGGGCTATCATGGATTGGACAGTTATCTCAAGAAACATAGACTTTTTGCTGGGAGGACTGGTGGTGACCTTCCAGCTGGCGGTCATATCCCTGGCAGGAGGGATATTTTTCGGTGTCCTGCTGGGGTTGGCACGCATTTCTTCAAGAAAATACATCTCCTGCCCCGCAACATTGTACATCCATTTTTTTCGGAGCCAACCCTTAATTCTGGTCATTTTTTGGTTCTACTTTTTTGTACCCATTTTGTTTGGCAAGCCCATGAGTGCTTTCATTTCCGCAATCATCGGGTTCATTGCCTTTGAGACCGCCTATTTCGCGGAGATCATCCGGGGAGGTATCCAGTCCATTTCCAAGGGCCAGATGCAGGCCGCCTATGCCACGGGCATGAAACACCATCAGGTCATGCGGTACATTGTCTTACCACAAGCCTTGAAAAATATGCTCCCCTCCCTGATGACTCAATCCATAGTTTTGTTTCAGGATACCTCCCTGGCCTATGTCATAGGGCTACAGGAATTCTTGCGCAGAACGAGCTTGGTAGACAGCAGAGAGGTCAAATCCATCGAGTTGTATCTTTTTTCGGCTTTGGTCTATCTGGTGATATGTTTAACCATGTCACTTTTTGTTCGTCGTTTCGAGAATAAAGTGCATCAAGGTGTGTAGCGTGATAGAAATCAAGAATGTCAGCCTGTGGCTGGGGGATGATTTTCAGGTCTTAAAAAATGTCAGCACCCGCTTTCAAAAGGGCCGGACAACAGTGATCTGCGGTCCAAGTGGTTCAGGAAAAAGTTCCCTCTTGCGATGCATCAACAGACTGGAAAGGTTTCAAAAGGGTGAAATTATCGTGGACGGCCTGTCCGTGCGTGACCCCAAGACAGATATCTACAAGCTGCGTAAGAATGTTGGCATGGTCTTTCAACATTTTGATCTTTATCCCCATATGACCGCGCTGGATAATATCACTTTGGCCCCGCAAAAGGTGCGATGCCTGTCCAGACAGACAGCCGAAAGCAAGGCACTGCAGCTGTTGGAGCGCGTAGGCATTATGGACAAGGCCAACTCCTTTCCAGCCCAATTGTCAGGGGGGCAGCAGCAGCGCGTGGCCATTGCCAGAAGCCTGGCTATGGAGCCCAAGATCATGCTCTTTGATGAACCAACATCGGCCTTGGACCCGGAGATGATTGGCGAAGTCCTGGACGTCATGATCGATTTGGCCTTGGAAGGTATGACCATGATTGTGGTTACGCATGAAATGGGCTTTGCCAAGAAAGTGGCCCAGGAAATCATATTCATGGACCACGGTGAGATCGTCGAGGCCAAGAATACCAGCGATTTTTTCAACCATCCCGATCACCCCAGGACCAGGGATTTCCTGAATCGCATCCTCTCCCATGTATGAGTCGAATGCAAAAAGCGATTTGCACCCGACAATAGATGGCAGGCAGTGTAACCTTCTCTTAAACTAGCACTATCTACAATGAGAGCTTACTAAGCACTGGATATCTTACAGAGACCAAAATGAAACATTCTTGATTTTTAACAAGTCAGATTGTTTGAATTTTGAATGAAGCTGGTGGTCATAAAGTTGTTGACATTTGTCGTGGGCACGACATTAGCCAAGCTACTCTACCACCCCCAAACAATAGTTTACTCTTGCAGCAATCTTCGCTGCAACAATGTCTGCATATCACGGCGGCCATCTGCTATAACCATGACATAGATATTATCATCTAATACTTCGGTAAATAATACGATAGGGCTTGAAAAAAAATTTGCGGTACTCACGTAGCCCAATAGCTAAGAGTTCTTTGGGATAAACGCCTCAATGGGAATTTTCAGACAGACTCATAAAAGTATTTTCGATTTGATCAAGAATGTACTCCGCATATTCAGGCAAGTCGTGTGCCTGAATATAATCATATAGTTCTGCAAGATCACGGGATGCATCGTCAGTCAAAAATACTTGGAATGCTATTAGCGTTTTTTGTTCCCCTCTCGAATATGCTGCATAACATCACTGGCAAGTTGGACCTGGCCGGCCTCAATCTGACGCGAACCAAGAGCCAGAATCTTTAAAAGAGCCATGGTTTCCTGAGTTTGCTCAAAGCTTTTAATGTCCGGCAATACTACTTTGGCCTCACCATTTTGGGTGATAATCATGGTTTCACCCTCCTTGGCCAAATTACGCACAATTTCTGCGGCATGGGTTTTGAGATAACTGATGGGCTTAATCTGTGTTGATAATCTCATGACTGGTCTCCCGTATGAC
>JAAYGN010000039.1 GCA_012727715.1 Desulfovibrionales bacterium
GTCTGATACAGGTGTACGTACTGATCAGAGTACCACTGATAACTCTGAAGATTCTTCTGGCTTGGCTGTTGGGGAAAAAACTTCCGGTACTGGGGGTGCATCTGCGCGTGGCGGGTCTGGTTCTTCTGATGTTGTTGAAAATTTAAAAAAACAAATAGAGGCTCTGAAAAGTCAGTTGACCAGTCTTGCCAGCCAGGCAAAAAATGGGGCAGATTCAACAGTGCTCAGCAAGATAAACGCCCTTGAAGCACAAATTGCAGCCCTTGAGGCACAAATTGCCGAAGCTGAACAAGCGTAATTGCTCGTGTTTTCTGGCCGGGGATTGTGGCCTATGTTTTTTAAGGCATTTTTTTGCCTTTGTTCAGTAGTACCTGCGTGTTTGTTTTCCTTGCCTCCAAGACCAGGCTTGGTTAGTAGCAGCCCCCATGAATTATGATGCGTTAGCCCTTTTTTCTGGTGGACTGGACAGTATTTTGGCTGCCAAGTTAATGCAAAGCTTGGGGCACAAAGTCCTGGGTCTTCATTTTATTATTCCGTTTTTTGGTCAGCAAGACCAGATCCAAACCTGGACACTGGAATATGCAATACCCATTGAGGGTGTTGATATTAGTCACGAATATGTGCAGCTTTTGATTGATTTCCCGACCTATGGTTTTGGCCAGGTGCTTAACCCTTGCGTGGATTGCAAGGTGTTGATGTTGCGGCAGGCCAAAGCTCTTTTGTCCAAGTATAAGGCCTCATTTATTATTTCCGGAGAAGTTTTGGGACAGCGTCCCATGTCCCAGCGTACTGATGCTTTAAACATTATTCGTAACCAAGCCGGGGTGCGCGATGTGCTGTTGCGGCCCTTAAGTGCTGGTCTTTTACCGCCAACACCCATGGAAGAATCAGGGCTTGTGGACCGATCTCGATTATTACGCATTAATGGTCGGGGTCGTCGGGAACAATACGCCTTGGCCAAAACTTTAGGGATTACTAAAATTCCGGCCCAGTCTGGTGGATGTCGTTTGGCAGAACGAGAATCAGCCAGACGTTACTGGCCAGTTTTGCGTTTATGCCCAGAGGCTCGTCTTTTTGAGGTGGCCAATGTGGGGCGCCAGCTTTGGCGTCGATTTGACGAAGAACCAAGTGGACATTGGCTGGTAGTGGGGCGTCAGCATGAAGACAATGAACGTTTGCTGGCTTTGAGTGGTCCCAAGGACCTACAGTTTACCCTCAAAGATTTTCCCGGCCCTTTGGCTTTGGCCCCTTATATTGCTGGTCTGGTTTGGACCGATCAAATTTTGGTCGAGGCTGCTGCTTGTTTGGTATCTTTTGCCCCCAAAGCCAGGACACATCGCGGGCCTGTGGATATACTGGTCAAGCAGGGCCAAAGGGAAAGTATCATTCAAGTAGAGCCAGGATCAGAGCATGACTTTATGCCCCCTTTGGCTTGGGATAAAACCCGGGAAGAACAAAAGCTCTGGTCCAAAGGACGAGATATTTGGGCCGGCCCTGACTTGGAATTCACACCGGGGGAGGTACAAGAGGGGGCCGAGTAAGGATTATAGTGACCCCGAATTACCAAGCCCTCATTGTAAAGTTCCTATCTCAAGAGACGTGGGGTCAATTGGTCTCTTCCTTGTCAATGGCTTCTTGCCTTCCGCTTTGAGTACTTTCCTTCTCCGGGATAGGAGCTGCTCTTCCCAAAAAGAGTTCTCGTTCTAAATATCCATGTGTCCGTAAATATTCTGTAATATTGCCTTCACCACGTAAAACCATTTCCCAGCCTGGTCGCTCTTGGACAACTAAAATAGGAATGGCCAGAAAATTTCGCATTTTGAAGTAGGCGCGGGCCTGACGCACTGCTTGGCGCAATTCTTGGGGAATGGGAATGGGATCAACCTTACTTAAGGTTTCTATACGCAGGGTTTCCAAGAAGGGATTTTGCGCAGTTTCCTTGGAATCCAGGATATGGGCCAGACGATATAAGTCGTCTTCTTTGTTATCCACACAGGCCAAATGCCAGGATCCTTCTAACTCATCAGTATTTATAGATAAGTTGGCCAGTACTGTGGCGCAGTGATCACAATGCAGGCTAAAGAAGAAAATATGACGTGGGCCTTGGCCGGTACTGTTTCCAAAGTGCACAAAGGCCGTGTCTGTATCTGCAGGAGGAATGACACCCAGGTCCAAGATGGCATTGGCTGTAAAGCCGCCCATCCACACGGCGATACCCAAGAGTGCGGTTAAAAAAGAACGCCGGACCCAGGAAAAGAGAAAAAGTATGCCAAAAAGAATTGCACCCACAGCGATACAGATCAGGCATTGTTCGCGCAGACCAATGAATTGAAAGCCAAGCAAAGCACCATCAAAGGCCAGGGCACCAAAAAGTCCCAAGCTGGCCAGGCCCCATAGCCAGGGTTTTTGATAACGCCCACCAAAAAAAACCAGGGCCCACAGCATCCAGAAGAAATAGGCCCCCATTTTGATCAGGTTGCCTTCGCCAAAACGCACGTATTCGCCGACGACATCACAGGATGAAGTAGTGCAAAAGGAGGTATGCCGCACGGCCTGCATCCAGATTTCTGCTGACAAGAAGAGGGCGGCAAGAAAAAGAAAAATTAAGAGACTGAGACGTGAGATAAAGGTCATGATTCTTCCCCTGTGAATATTCAGGAAGTCTTTCTTGGCAACAGGGAAGCTGTCAAGAAAGAAATGTTTTGGTCAAAAATCTTGCTTCGTCAACTTGCGCCTGCCTAAGCTGCACGAAAAACTTGTGCTTTAAGGCAAAACCAGTGGAAACAGGTTAAGTAACTTGATGGCCAGAGTTTTGGATAGCGTAACGCAGTAAACAGATTTTTATCTTGTGCGGTTTTTGAAAACCCATAGCCTTGGTCACTATGACCTTAAATTGATAGTCAGGCCGAATTTTCAGAGGGTGGCTTAATGGCAAATAGGTAGGCAACTGGACAAAATTACGTTTTTTTGAAAAATTACTGGGTTGAGCAATACTTGTATATTTTGGGTATATTGCTTTAATTTTGTACTTTTTCAGGATATATTTTTTGACTCAAAAGCACAGTTTTTCTTCTGCAAAAATTGCCATTGTAGGCCTGGCCTTTCGTTTTCCAGGGGGAATAACCAACGAAACATTGTTTTGGGAAGCCCTGAAAAATGGCAAGCAATGTATTACCGAGATTCCTTCCAATCGTTGGGCCACAGACACTTTGGTTCATAAAAATCGTGCAGAACCTGGGCGCAGTGTTAGTTTTTCTGCGGGTATTCTTGCCGACATTGATCTCTTTGATGCAGGATTTTTTGGCATATCGCCCAGAGAGGCTCATTGGTTGGACCCCCAGCAGCGGCTTTTGCTGGAAATGGCCTACGAAGCCATGGAAAATGGCGGTACTCCGTCCAAGTCTTTGGCAGGTACCTCTTGTGGGGTTTACGTTGGTATTTCCAGTATTGATTATGGTCTGTATGGGCTAGAAGACTTGGCTTCCATGTCGGCTCACTCCATGACGGGTAACACCTTAAGTGTTGCAGCCAACAGGCTGTCGTATGTCTTTGATTTGCATGGGCCCTCCATTGCCATTGATACCGCCTGCTCATCGTCCCTTGTTGCTCTGCATTATGCCTGTCAGGCTTTGCGTTCAGGGGAGATCTCCACAGCTTTAGTGGGGGGCATCAACATCTTGATGCATCCTTATTCCTTTGTAGGTTTTAGCAAAGCCTCCATGCTTGGTACACATGGCCAGTGTTTGCCCTTTGATGCAAGAGGACAGGGATATGTGCGCTCTGAAGGTGGAGCAGTGTTTGTTCTTAAACCCTTGGCCAAGGCAATGGCTGACAAGGATAATATCAGGGCTGTGATTTTGGCCAGTGGTGTTAATGTTGATGGCCGACGCAAGACAGGCATTACCATTCCCAGTGTTGATGGGCAGATAGAACTCATGGAGCAGGTTCTGGCTCAAAGCGGGATTACCAAGGTAGATTTTGTTGAGGCACACGGTACAGGTACAGCAGTAGGCGATCCCATTGAGGCCGGAGCTATTGGTGCTGTTTATGGTCAAAAAAGAGACACTGTTTTACCCATTACCTCGGTCAAGGGTAATCTGGGGCATTTGGAGCCAGCGTCAGGCATGGCTGGGTTGGTCAAGGCGATTTTATCTTTAAAACACCGTGCATTACCGCCTGTTCCTTTTGATTTTATTCCCAATGAACATATTGATTTCACTGCGTTAAATATACACTGTTATCCTGACTATACTCCTTTGACGTCCAAAAATAATGAAGGACTCATTGCCGGGGTTAATTCTTTTGGGTTTGGAGGTGCCAATGCCCATGTATTGGTGCAGGAGTATCTCCCATCTGGTGTAGATAGAACTGTGCCTGCCCTGGGTGTCACTGCATCTGATGAGCCAATACTTCCTCCTTTATTTCTTTCTGCGCAAAGCACACAGGCCTTGCGAGATCTGGCTGGACGTTATGGGGAGATTATTTCCAGCAAGACACCAGGGGATTACTATGATCTAGCCTACGGCGCTGCCTTGCATCGTGATCACTTGGATCTGCGTTTGGCTGTCCAGCACCTATCTCCAGAAAAAACAGCCAAGGCTTTATTCGCCTATGCTTTGGGTCATGAATCTAAAGAAGTGTTTGAGCAAGAAGCGTTATCCAAATCAGGAGATATTGCCTTTGTTTACGCGGGTAATGGTGCTCAGTGGGTGACCATGGGCCAGGGACTTGTACAAGAGTCGCCTTTATTTTCTCGCGTTTTACACGATCTTGACTCCCGGATGCTTGCACACACAGGATTTTCTGTACTTGAAGCCTTGGCAAATAATGACGCATCTTTTTTAGAGGATACTTCCGTTAGCCAACCTCTAATTTTTGCCATTCAAGTTGGGCTGACCCAGGTATTATATGACAAGGGGATACGCCCCAGGGCCGTGATGGGGCATAGTGTGGGAGAAATTGCTGCTGCCTGGGCATCGGGAGCTTTGACATTAGATCAGGCCATTTATCTCATTTGTGTTCGAAGTCAGGCCCAGCATTTAACAGCTGGCTGTGGGCGCATGGCTGCGGTTTCTTTGTCCGAGTTTGAAGCCAAAAAGCTGTTACACGCATTGGGACTGACTGATACAGTTGCAATTGCTGGTATCAATGCTCCAGAGCAGGTTACTCTTTCAGGAAGCCTTGAGCATCTGACACGTATCCAAGAAGTACTTGAATCTGAGCGCATATTCTTTCGGTTACTGGACCTGGACTATGCTTTTCATTCCATGTCCATGGACAGCATTAAAGATATTTTGCTGGAAAAACTTAAGGATTTTTGCCCCAAGCCTTGTGACCAGGCCGAATTTATTTCTACAGTAACGGGAAAAGTGTATAAAGGTGACGAGCTCAATGCCCTGTACTGGTGGGAAAATGTGCGCCATCCTGTCCAATTTGCCATGGCCATGGAAACACTTCTGGAACGTGGCTGCAATATTTTTATAGAAATCAGCCCTCACGCCATTTTACAGCGCTACATCAAAGATTGCGCCAAGGAAGCCCAAAAACAAGTCGTGGTATTGCCTACGTTATTACGCACCAATGATTCCTGCCTGGCTCTTAATGAAGCAATCCTTAGGGCACACATGGCGTTGGATAACACCAAAATTCAGACATTTTTCCCTGTACCGGGAAAGCGCGTACCTTTGCCCACCTATCCCTGGCAAAAGGAACGCTATTGGGTAACCAGAACCACTGAAGGGCCATGGGAAAAAAAGCGTATTCATCCGCTTTTGGGCTGGCCTCTTGATGGTGGTGGTTTGACTTTTGAAAATGTTTTGGACCCAGAAGTGCTGCCTTGGCTTGCGGATCACAAGGTAGATGGGGTGATTGTTTTTCCTGGTGCAGCCTATGTAGAAATGGCTTTGGCTGCCGGGCAATGGTGGTGTGCGCCAGATTCTTTTTCCCTGGAGTATCTGGATATTGTTGCTCCCCTGATTTTTGACGATCAGGCCCAAACCCTGCGCTTGCACCTGGAAAGCAAGGACGGCTCTTTGACCATAACCTCCAGGCCTCGTTTAAAAGATATACCCTGGACCATACATGCCACTGGTCGAATCCTGACCTCCATTGCCCCAAATAGTGGTCCACGGATAAGTAAAGTGCAAGATGGAAGGACCATTGATGCCTCCACGCTCTATGACCAAACCCAAAATTTGGGACTTGATTATGGGCCTGCCTTTCGCCGTGTTAAAGAGGTTACCTTTGCTGACAATGTCCTACTTGCAACACTAAATCCAGATGTGGCCATGACAGGATATGTCCTGCCTCCTGCGCTGCTCGATGCCTGTTTTCATAGCCTGGTAGCCCTTTATGCCACGAATGAAGAAATACAAGCTACGGCCTATCTTCCGGTCAAGACAGGAAGAGTCAGTGTTTTTTCTCAAGGCCGGATAGCAAGTATTCGTGTCCAGCTTCTTGCCCAGAACCAGCGGTACATAACTTTTGATGCTGAACTCCTGGATGCTAGTTCAAACTTGGTCGCCAGGGCATCACGTTGTCAGCTCAGGGCTGTACCTCGGGCGCATCGGGACAAAAGCACCTCATGTGCCTGGCAGACCACGTTATTTTTAAAGCCGCATCCTGTGGTGGAATCAGTGGTGTCTTTTCCAGATACCAGCAAGCTCAAAGCCCTGGTTCTTGAGGAGCAAAAACCATGGATAAAAGAGCGGATAGTGTGGATGCAGGAGACCTTGCCTCTTTTGGAAGCTTTGGCCCTCTCTTTAGGCCTTCAAGCCTTGACCACTCTTGATAAAAAGCATCCACACTCATGGCTTGCCCATGATAATCCCTGTGCAGCATGGCTGGTCCAGATCTTGGAGCAAGAACACCTTATTGTTGATCAAGATGGAGTGTTCTGCGTAGCACAAGGCGTGGATTTGCCTGATCCTTTTCATCTTTGGCAAAATATTTTTCATGAACATCCCAATGCATTGCGTCAGCTTCTGGCCATAGGCAGAGCTGGTCTAAGCCTGAGTCAGATACTTACCCATGATCGGCAAGAGACTGATACAGGTCAAAACAGAAGTGAGGCTCCAGTTGCCAAGGCTTTGGCAACGTCTGATCCCGCCTATCAAGGTACAGACATAAGCATCACCGCTCTTCTTGGGCAATTGGCCAAAGTATTGCCACCAGAGCGGCGACTACGTGTTCTTGAACTCTGCATGTACCCTAAAAACAGGGTCAAGACCCTGACTGCCTGTCTAGCTGCGGACAGTTTTACCTATGTCCTGGCGTGTCCTGATCAGGAAACCCTGGAAATGGAGCTACTGCGGTACAAGCACCTCGATAATGTTTCTGGTATGGTACTTGATGTCCACAATTGGGTTGTTAACGATACGCGATCCCTGGTTGAGAGTTTTGATGTGCTTCTTGTTGACCATATTTTGCATCAGACAGGGCATGTCCATGGTGCTTTGGAGCAGATTTTTTCCTGGCTGGTACCTGGGGGGCTGGTTGTTTGCGCTGAACGTTATCCGGATTGGAGTGCATGTTTGGCCCAGGGCCTTGATCCCTGTTGGTGGCAACACAATGGCCAGGTTCCCCTTTTGGGACCCAGTGACTGGATGGCGATTTTTGAACACAAAGGATTTGTCCAGGGCAGTATTATCCCAGAACCTGGCGCACATAACCTGCGTTTGGGCACGTATGTGCTTTTGGCCAAAAAACCCGACTTGCACATTGTTGTACAGGATGCCCTGGAAACAAAATCCTGGATTTTTCTGGCAGACATCCATTCCTTGGCCTTGGCCAAGGCTCTAGAACATGCTTTCTTAGGTAGAAATCAGAATGTTTGTATCTATGAAGAGATACCCTCAGATTTACAGGCAGATCATGTCATTTTTATGCGTGGGGCAGCTGATGAAACTTTGACGGCTTGTGCTCCTGTCAACGAGTTTTTGCATTGTGTACGACAAGCAAAGAGGGAGGATACGACACCCCGGTTTTGGGTCATGACCCGGGGAGGAGCACTGGTATCAAGCCTGCCACAAGACTACACTCCGTCTCCCAGCCAAAGTGCCTTGTGGGGTGCAGCCAGGGTGGTTATGAATGAATACCCGGAATTTGGCTGTACCCTCATAGATATCTCCACATCCATGCCTTTAGACCTTGCTACCCAAAAAC
>JAAYGN010000040.1 GCA_012727715.1 Desulfovibrionales bacterium
ACAGGTTATGGTCGTCCGTCCTTGGCGTGTGATCTGGTGGAGGAATGGCGAGTTTTTTTGGGCGACCGATTGGTTTTGGGGCTCCTGAATCGCAAGGTCATGACTCCTGATGACTTTGTCTATCGCCAGACAGAACAGGTCAGCTATGTGGATGAAGTGGATTTGCGGGACAAACGACCAGTGGAAATGAAGCCAGCCACCATGCGGGCCTTGCTCAAGGCCTATGATGCCTGGATGTCTACTCGGGTTTTGGATCCTGTACAAGAAGACAGAACAAGCTACCGGGAACTGCTATTGCGCCAGGTACGCCGTTTTAATGCCTGGATTATGGATGAGAATCCGGAATATCACCCTTTCCCCTGGGAGCAGGTACGCTGATGTACTATGTTATTTGTTATGATGTGACAGAGGATCGTATTCGGGCCAAGGTTTCCAAACTTTTGGAAGGTCATGGTTTGCGAGTGCAAAAGTCAGTTTTTGAATGCTCGGATCTAACAGAAAGACAATTACTGCGCCTTATGGACAAACTTGACCGTCTTATTGATCATACTACAGATAATGTCCGCCTATACCGCCAGTGCAAGGGCTGCTTGGCACAATTTGATTTGGTGGGTATTGGTAAAAAGCCTGAATTAGCTGCCAGTGGGTATTATTGAACACCTTATGTTTTTTTGCAGCTAAAGTTTTAAGCAATCCAATACCTTTTGGAGTAAATCTTCAATATCTTTTGTTAGGGTTGAAGACTTGACTGAATCAATAGTAATTCCAGCATGATTTAGATCATTGCGTCTTTGAGACAATTTATCATAGAGAGAAAAAATTTCTACTGGCAAATTATCTAAAGAAATTGACGGACTATCCTGACTTTGTGATTTAGATTTTGCCCTTTCTTGCAAAGCCCAAGAAATATTTTCTCGATATTCACGATTGTTAATAGGCTGACCGTTAAGCAAGCAAACATAGGTCAGAATATTTTCTCGCAAAATAGTATAGGCCTGTTGAATTTGTCCATGCTCAGCACACCACTTAGCGGCTTCAAAACCTCTGCGCACAATTTTGTATTCATCAGAGCCGGAGAGTAAGCATTGATCAATTTTTTGGGCCAAAATATCAAGTAAAGGCTCAATGGCTGGCAGAAGGTCTGTTTTTTTCAACTCAGCTATTTGTGAAGATATTCGCTCCAGATATCCACCTGCATACAAATCTTCGCCCCGGCAGGTAGCCAAAGAATTAATGAAATTTTCTAGATTATTAGCAAACTTGTATAGCAGAACAGCTTCTTTATCTTGACCCTTACTTTCCTTACGTCGCGGCAGAGTTTCAGCATCAAGCAGTTTTTTGAGTTCAACAATATTACCTGTGGAATCAAAAGAACGGACTGCATGGCTCCAATCCATGAGATCTACCAATGAAGTCAACTCGATAATGGGGGCTATGTTGTTGTTGTCTATACGCGCTTCCCAGGCGCCGTAATAAATTCCCTGTAATTTTATATTTTTTACCACCCGTAAATATTGAATACAAGTCAAGCCAATAATGGGGATAGAGCGAAAAGAATGGGTGACGTCAAAAATAATAGTATCACCATCTTCAATACATTCATTTATTTTATTAAATATTCCCCATATCTCATCAATATTTTTCCCCTCAGGGATATCTACTGGGTGAAATATTGTCTGACTTAAATCTTGGGAACATTCTTTCAAACCTGTGATTTCCTCAATTTTTCCATCGTGATCGCATTGTATGCCTTCCCAATTGCGCCTTCGTGATCCAATCTCCCCTTTAGTAACCAGCACATATACTTCCTCAGGCTGTAAAATATCAGCCAATGCTATTTGAATAAAATTTGTATCACATTGCTTATCCCCCAGTCCATATGTCCCGTGGGTATATTTATTGGACCCCAGAAAGGAAATCATCTTTATACTCATGGCATTATCCTTTTGCTTGTCGTTACAAATAAACTTATGCAGTTAAGTTAGAGTTTTTTGTTCATGATTCACAAATACTGTCAAGGTTGAGCTAATTAACGCATCTGGACTCTTTAAAAATATTTAACGACAAATATTCTGGTGTATAGACGTGGATGAGCTTTGTTTTTCTGTCTTTTTTGTTTATTGTGTTCCCATGTACTCCAAAGGAGGGCAGGAGCATGACTCGGATAATAAATTTTACATCTGCAATTTGGGCCAAGTATAAACAAGAGGTTCACACTACCTTAAGCGGAACTTTGACCAAGATTCCTGTCTGGCTGTGGAAGAAGAACATGTTCTTCATGGGCGTTAAAAATACTTGGTGGAAGCAGAAAACCCAATATTTTCCCGCAACCCAATCTACTCAAGGCACCCACCCCCTTTTTGTTCTGGATGAGTTAGCCAACCAAGGTTTTCGTGTTTGTCCCTGCTCCAGCCAAGGAAGCAGTTCCCGGTACATTCACGAAGACTGTCAACTTACCGATACCAATATGCGTATGGACAGAAATAGTTTTCTGGTGGACCGTTTTGCCTTTTCCCTACCCATAACCACCATGATTTCCCCTTTACCAGAGTATAGGGGAAAAGTTCCCCAGTCATGTATCAAGGAGGGGCGGCCATGACCTCAATCCTTGTTCAATGGCTGCGTAGCAAAGCTGGAGGCTTATTTCTGGAAGATTGTCTTAAAGCGGACCAAGAAGCAGAAGCTGAAGCTCAGATTTCATTTTGGGAACATTTGGTGCGCCAAACAGGCAAGGGATCTGCCACATTACAGCTCTTGATTCATGAGCAAGACTGGGAAGGTTTGCGAGGCAAACTTCAATCCATGTATCGCAATTTTTGTAAGGAACTCAACCGAGATCTGCTTTACCAGCGTGTCCGCCAAGTTTTACACAAGGCTGACTCCAGCTATGGTTATCAGCCTGGAGACAATTTTTCCTGGTATGGATCCACGGATCCCGATGCGCCACGGACTGATTCATATCCCTCCTTGCAAGGAGAAGGTTTTGCTCCTCTTATTCCCTCCTTGGACACCAATGCCCTGCGAACCACTCAAGGTATTCTTTTATTGGCCAAATCCTTTCGGGAGCAATTGGCTAGCCAATTGGGAGCAGACTATTGTATCTCTTTACGTACTTTATGTGAATTTATACGCGAAAATTTTGATGTGTCACAAATATATGGTAATGACTATAGCCTGCGAACCTCAGAGCCTTTTCCTGGCGATGCTGTCACGGCACAGGATTATGAACAAGTTGGGGCTTGGAGAGCAGAGGCTCATCAATTCATGAGTGCGGACAATTTACGTCTAGCCTCCAATACTTGGTTTAACGATGCTGATTTGCAAAAATTAGCCCAAAATCTAGCTCGCCAACTACAAGAACAAGAGTTGTTGTTAATGCTCTGTTTACGCGTGTATTGTGAGTTGAGTCTGGCGCAGGTCGCAAAGGCCATAGGCTATGCCAGCCCCTCTGGGATACAGGCCCGTCTACCCAAAGCGTATCTTTTGATTGCTCAAGCTACCAGTCTTTACGAGGGGTTAGGAGCTGATGACTTAAATGAAGAGAAATTTCAACGATTTATGGGCTTTCTTCTTGAAGAGTGTAAAGAAGAAGATTGTTCCCGTTATTCTTAAAAGAGGATGATTATGAACATTTCTCCCATTAAGGAAGCTTGGCGCTCCATGTATCATTTACGCACTTGTCCACCATCAAATATTATTAATAACCCTGCAGAAAAATCACAAGTGGAACAACATCAACGTACTTGCCCCATCTGTGCTCTAACCACCCATGAGTCCCTTGACCCTCAGCTATGGTCACAATTTGAACAACTTCTGTCCGAATCATGGATTAAACCCCATGAGCCAGGGATTGAAATTGGCCAGGTCTGGAGTTTGACGGGCAATAAAGGTGGTTGGGATGATCATTTTCGGCATATCAATCCACCTTTGGTCTTAATCCTGGAAATTTTTGATGATGTCCGTGGCCTACGCGTGGCTCAAGTTTTTGATCAACCAGAATTATTTGCTGACGGGGATGTAGACTTGGGTTCTGAACTGGGGTTTGCTGAAACCTGGAATACCTATGCCTTGGATCAGGCTGATTTGCATCTTTGTTTTGGACAAGTGAATCAAGAAGTTGTGGAATTGGTCCTGACCCACAGCCAAAATGATTTTCCCATGGTGGAAGACCAGTCCACCATCTGGTTTTTTCGCCAACTAGAACTGGAAGTGGGCTCACGCATGGCCATGGAAGCCATGGGGCGGCTCATGTATCGCCATGATCAAAATGCAATCCGCAAGACTTTGGCTGATCCTCAAGATGTACGTAATAAAATTTTGGCCTTTGATGCCTCCATCACTCTGCCTGAAGCTAATGATGGTTTAAGCATGTTGGCGCAAGCAAAGTTGCCCGATCAACATCAACTTATGGCCGCCGCCAGCACCGAACAAAATCAGCTCATTATGGTTACTTTGGAGCAAGAACACTACCCCTGCTCTGGATCTTTGGTGGAAATTCAAAGAGCTAATTTAGATGGCACCAGCATTAATGTTACGGGAGTCTTGCCGGATAAGGCCCGCAATGGACATCTTTTTGCCTGGTGGCAAACATTAGACGCAATTTTGCATGAGGGCCAGATACATACATTGGATTTTGAAGACGGTTATTTTCAAGTGACTTTTTTGGATAAAAACGCAGAAGACTTTAATCGAGGAAAAATCCTTCTTCTTTCTGTGATCTCCGGCCATGAAACCAATCAATAAGCCTGACCTGGCTTGCTTGTATTTTGAAAGTCTGAATGGATTGACTGCTGGACATCTGCTCCCACATTCACGTATTTGGGGACCTGATGAAAAATACTTGCATCTCGTTTTAAGATCCTCCTCTGATCCTGATTTCTTATCTGCTATTTTATTAGCTTCTCATCTGATCCACCGCTCCAGCACCCCATCCTGGGCCATGTCTTGGCTAAGACAAGCATCTTTCGCCATACTCAATAAAGAACTATCTGATCTCGAATCCATGACCTGGTGTCTTGTTTTCATTCCCGTAACCACCGGTACTCAGGCCAGATTGGATCCTTGCTTAATTGGTTTGGGCTCAAAAATATCCAGATGTGCTGAGTGGAACGAAACTATTTTGGATCAAGAAACATGCGAGGCCCTGGAGCTGGTCCAAAAATTGGTTCAAACTGAGGCTGGACAAACCATAAATTTTTTGTACCTGGCACCGATCACCAAAGGTATTTTGGTCCAGGGTCAGTCATTAGGATTGGCCTGTTATTTGGGTGCCATGAGTGCGATAGAAAACAGCCATACCACTTCATGGCTGGCCACAGGTTGTTTGGATAAAGATGGTCGAGTACTGGAAGTGGAGAATATGCAGGAAAAGTTGAATATAGCCCCAAATGGAACAACTTTATTTTTGCATCCCCAAACAAACACTTCTTTTACAGCTGACGGTGTGGAGTGCATAGCTGTTACTCATGTACGCCAAGCTTTGGAAGTGGTGGTCTGCTACCAACTTGGGCAGGCGCTAACTATTGCTCAAGCTGAGCAGGCACTCCAGCAAGGGCAAAGTATTGCTCAAAAAATTTGTTCTTTTTCAGCAGCCATGACTCCTTGGGTGCTACGCAATCAAGAGCGTATTGCCCAGGCCTTGATCGATGATCCACAAATAGAATCCTTAGTTGGTCTTTTGCATCGATGGACTGATTCTACTCAGGGATCAGCTCCTCACTTGGGCAAAGCTGTGCTCGATTGCCTTACTATAGAGGCTGTTAAAGGCTGTGATCTTCCAGTTCGAGTGGTTTGGGAAATTTGCATGTTGCAAAGAAAGAAAGCAAATCATTGCGGAAATCTGGATGCATACAATAATTGGAAAGAAATGGCTAAGGACTTGAAAGAAAGGATTGGTTCACTTTCCGATGGCGATCAAGAGCTTGCGCTGGACAGCATTTTGGAACTTATTGGCGGCATGCAAAATTATTACAATTTTTCTGAGCCGCAGACAGGCGATGTTCAAGAAACTATTGAATTTTTAAAGGAGCAATACCGCAGTCGTTGTGATCGTATTGGCCCATGTGCTAATTTTATTTTAGGCCAATATTACGGAACCATGGGCCAACATTATGGATTTTGTGGACCAGCATACCTGGACCAATCCATTAAATATTTGGATCAAGCCATTACCTGCTTCCACGGCAATGACCGAGCTGCACATGAAGAACGCAACCGAGATCATTTATATAAAGTCTTTGCCCTGTGTTCAGCAGGAAATATTGAGCAGGCTGAACATATTTTGGGGCAAGAACTTAAACTAAAGTCCTCCAGCATCTGGCTCGTGGGGAAAATGAATTCCTACCAATTACACGCCTTGCTGCGTCTATATGTGGATTCGGGGCGCAATATGGATCCTCATCTTTGGAATGAAATTCGGATACTTTGGAGAATCGGAGATCAGGAACATCCTTGGCAGCTTATCACCTATAATTTGGGACTCCTGGCACCTGATCTCAAACAGGCTCAAGAACTTTTTAAGCATTCTCTTGACCTCTGTTCCAGCCCTGAGTCAGGACCCACCATTCAAGTTATGGCTTTATTGCCTTTATCGCGCCTCCATGCACTTGATTCTCAAAAAAACCGATCTGATCATGTGCTTAGAGCCATGCGTCCCATTGAAGAAAACAAGGTCTCTGCCCGACATTTTCAGTCCTTGCACGATGCCCAAGACTGGCAGGATACTTTGCAGCGGGTTACAAAATATCGGGACAAACTTTTCCCCTATACTTACCGTTAAGTTGGCTTTGCCGACATTGCTTTAACTTAGTACCACTAAAAAAATGGTTCAAAAACATCTATTTTAATTTCACTGTTTTAGAAGTTTTATCAATACTCTTAGTGTGTTATGTGATGTATTTTTTCTCAAGTACGCCAGAACAGTTTTCCAGTCAGGAAAATGCTCTTGTAAACAGAGGTGCTCCCTAATCACTGGACAGGGGTTCAAGTCTTGATAAGCTTAGGATTTTCATTTGACAGCCTGTTGTAAGCCTGTCTGATAGCACTTATATGGGACAAACTGATTTTGTTTTTGCGTACAGGCTTTGCAGAGGAAAGATGCGGTTTGCCTGGGATCGTGGTCGCAACGGTTTCCGGTTGCCACAATCATTTTGCTCCTTTATTGCTACCCTGGAAAAGAGCAAAAAAAGAGGGTTTATACAGACTGCATCCGTATAAACCCTTGAGTTTTCTGGAGCCAACTGCGAGAATTGAACTCGCGGCCTGCTGATTACGAATCAGCTGCTCTACCATCTGAGCTAAGTTGGCATAGTCCTAATGCTTGGCATGCAAAACCAGGAGCAAAGAGATCTTTATGCA
>JAAYGN010000041.1 GCA_012727715.1 Desulfovibrionales bacterium
AGGATCTGCCCTCAAGTCCGCAATCTGCGTTGGCCATGCAGACCAGCATAAATCAGGAACCGTTGAGTCTGGACCTGGCCGCCAAAATACAAAAAAACACCCTGACCCTTTCCAAGGCCCGGGCGACTCTGCCCCAAGCTGTGCTGGACCTGGAAGGCAACCTGTCTTTGGATAATTTTCTTTTTAACGGTCAATCCCGATTTACCAGTAGCGACCTGGCAAGCCTGGGCCACATTGTGAGTTTGCCCTTGTCCGGATCATTGTCCATGGATGCCAAGATTTTTGATGGTCAAGGCATTCAGGCCGCAAGCCTTAAGGGCCAAGGCAAAAACTTGAACATTGCTGACTTTACTGTCCAAGACCTGGCCCTGGAGTCAGAATTACACCTCCTTGATCCTCTCCAGGACCTGACCCTGACTGCTCAAGGAAGTTTTGCCGGCCCATCGGCCCTGGTTCTGGATGACATAAAGCTCATGGCTCTGGCTAAGGATTACAAGCTTACTTTGGACCTGGACGCCCGCCAGGATGAAACACAAACTTCTGTAGCCAGCCAGGCCCTGGTAGACCTAAGCCAGGAGCAAACACAAATCAGCATCAAAAAAATAACTGGCACCTTTTTGAGTCAAGAACTGCAACTCAAAACTCCGATCACCATTACCCTGGGTGCAGGCAAAACCCAATGGAGCAAGACGCATCTGACCCTTGGTCCGGCAACCTTGTCTTCAACAGGAATAATAGATGCTACCCAAGCCCACATTGAAGCCAGCCTGAATCAAGCCAACACAGGACAATTGGCCCATTTTTTCCCTGATCTGCCCAAAGCTGAGCTCAGTTCAGAACTCAAGATAAGGGGAGCCCAGGATAATCCGACCATTGACGTTGATTTTAGAATGCAAAATATTAGGCTCCAAGGTTGGGAGTTAACGGGCCTACCCCCACTCCACGCCCATGCCTCAGCCCATGTGCAGACAGGACAATTTGAAGCCCAGGCCAAAGTTTTCGAGCACCAGGATAAGCCTTTAATCTCAACTACCTTTGCTTGTCCTTGGCTTATTCATCTTTTGTCACCTGTTTCTCCCCCATCCAGCACGCCCATCACCGGAGAGCTTCTGGCCCATACTGATTTAAACTTGCTGCCTCATCTCTTACACCTGGATGATCAAATCATGGCTGGAAAAACTGAAGTGCAGCTCACTTTTGGTGGCACCCTGGAAACACCAACCATATTGGGATCAGCTCACATTCATAATGGGCGCTACGAAAACTTTCGCACAGGCACCAGGCTGGAAGAAATGCAACTGAAGGCCACAGCCCAAGGAACCAATATTGACCTTCATTTGGAGGCCCACGATGGGCATGAGGGACAACTCAAAGCTACAGCAGCGGCAAATCCCAATAGTCTTGAGACCTATCTTGATATCCAAAATATGCGTCTTGTGGATTCAGACCTGGTCCAAAGCACAGCCCATGGCAAAATATCTTTAGCTCACAATACAACCCAATCGAAAATCCAGGGCAGGCTGACCCTTGATCCAACTCTGGTGCGTCTGCCTGCAACCATGCCTGCTGATTTCGTGCTCTTGGACATAGAAGAAATAAATACTGCCCCGGCTAAAACCCCAAAAAATACAGCTTCAGCCTTGCCTGACATTAAGCTGGATATTGGTATAAAATTTCCAGCCCGACTCCTGGTCCGTGGCCGTGGTCTGGATTCGGAATGGTCTGGCAATCTGAAGATCACTGGTACTCAAAACAATCCCCTTATTGCTGGTCAAATGGAGCTGTTACGTGGAAAATTTGATTTTCTGGACCGCATCTTTACTCTGACCAAGGGCAATATCCTATTGGATGGAGAAAACCCACCCAATCCGTTTTTGGACATTGTTGGAGAAGTCCAGGTCATGGATACCCTAATCCTGGTCCAAATACATGGGCCAGGCAAAAACTTTCAAGTTACCTTGTCATCCACGCCGGTTCTGCCTCAAGACGAACTTTTATCTCTTATTTTATTTGGTCGCTCTTTGCAGCAAATTTCCCCTTTTCAGGCTGTACGTCTGGCCCAGGCTGCCGCCACTTTGGCTGGAGTTGGAGGTGATTTGGACTTTTTTAATTCCATCAAATCCACTCTGGGACTTCAGGAAATTGAAATAGGTAAAGACGATGACGATAATACCAATGTGGGACTGGGTGGCTATGTTGGTGGCAAATACTATGTGCGCACCCAACGCAGTGTCTCTGGACAGGACAAAACCAAGATAGAAATTCAGTTGACTCCCAAAATAAGTGTCGAAACAGAAATAGGAGGTGACTCACGCCAAGGTGGAGGAGTAAACTGGAAACGTGATTATTAACAAGTAAGGTCAAGAGATCTTTCTCTATCTGCCCTATACTTCTCAAGATGCTGTACTGACCGGGTGGACTTTGTCGCCGGTCCAACGCCATTACAACTCGACAAATCCACAAATTCCTGGGAACCCACCTCTAGCTTTATATTTCTTTTTCCCGTAGGAAGATGATGATCACTCAGTATATGTGAGGTAAGAATGGGTAGAAATGTTATTGATATTTATCCTGACGAGCTGGAGGAGTTTTTACTCAAGTCTCGAGAAGATAATTTTCTCCTGTTGGATGTGCGGCAACCAACAGAGTACGCCCAAAGCCATATTCCTGGTGCTCATCTTATCCCCCTGCCTGAAATAGAATCTCGTTTACACGAAATTGACCCTGATACCAATCTCGTCCTCTATTGCCGCACTGGCGGCAGATCTGCTGTAGCTGGAACACTGATTGAAGATGCCACTCCCAGAGCTGGATTTACCTATAACCTTGTCGGTGGCATCACTGGTTGGCAAGGTCAAAAATTAAAAGATATTCCGCACCTGGAGCTCTTTCCTCGGGACATGCCCTTATCTCAAACCTTGTACCGAGCCATGAATATGGAAAAGGGAGCCTGGATTTTCTATAGTGATCTGGCCCGGGAATACAAAGGATCTTTCCTGGGAGACATGGCAGAAGAAATAGGCATCATGGAAGAAAAACATGCTCGGACCATCTTTGCTTATTGGAAAAAACACACCACTGCCCTGGTGACCGAGAGCTTTGAAACCCTCTTTGAACGTCTTGAAGGACGCGTTATAGAAGGAGGTCTCCCCATTTCCGTGTGGGTAGCCCGGCTGGGTTCCAATCCCCAGGATCGAAAACTGCGTCTCCTCGAACTTGCGTGTGAAATTGAATACTATTCCTATGACCTTTACCGCGGTCTGGCCAAACGTGATGAAGCTCTTGGTGCTGCAGAAACCTATCTGGCACTGGCTGAACAAGAAAAGGCCCATATCCGTATTATCTCCAAGGCCCTGGATAAAATTTTTAAAGCCTAGTCCGTTGTCAAACCAGGTAACTCCAAGAAATCTGGAAGGTTCCCATTAACTGGTCCCTGCATCCAAAAGTCTTACCTTCATCACTCCTTGCGGTAGTGTCCAAGTCTTGACCCTTTGACAATGCCCATCATGGTAGCCACATGCCATCCTCTAGAACCACATCAGAAGCAATAACCTCGTTAAGTTGGAGTATGAAACGTTATCAATGGATTATCACTGGTGGAGTACAAGGCGTTGGCTTTCGTCCCTTTGTCTACAAAACAGCTCTGGACTTTGGCATTACCGGGCATATTGCCAATACTCCCCAAGGAGTGGTGATAGAAATTCAGGGCCACCAAAACACCTTGTTGGCTTTTGAAAAGGTCTTTACCCACAACCTGCCTCCGCTAGCGCATATTTTGGAATGGAACAAGATTCCCTTACATATCCAGGCCAAGGAAAAAAACTTTTGTATTCTTCCAAGTACCAGTGGGCATGGTCATCATGTCTTAATCAGCCCAGATGTGGGTACTTGCCCCGACTGCCTGAAAGATATGAGTGATCCCCTGAACAGACGCCATCGATATGTATTTACCAATTGCACCAATTGTGGCCCGCGTTACACCATCACCCGCTCCATTCCTTATGATCGTGCCACCACCTCCATGTCCTGCTTTCCCCTGTGCTCTGAATGCCAACACGAATACACCAATCCTTTGAATCGCCGTTTTCATGCCCAACCCAATGCTTGCCCCATTTGTGGCCCCAAACTCTGGCTCACGGACAATATGGGACAAAAAGTTTTAGAAAATGACTGTGCCATGCAAGAAACTGCTCGTCTTTTGCATACAGGAAAAATTTTAGCTCTCAAAGGTCTTGGTGGCTTTCATCTTTGTTGTGATGCCAGAAACCCAGAAGCTGTACGTCTTTTGCGTCAACGAAAAAATCGACAGGACAAGCCCTTGGCCATCATGGTGCGTGACGTGGCAACAGCCCGCACCCTCTGCCAGCTCAGTCCCGGAGAAGAAGAACTTCTTCTGTCCTGGCAGCGTCCCATAGTTCTGGCTCATACTCGATCCCAAAATGGCCTTGCTCCAGGAATTTCTCCGGACACCAACTATCTGGGACTTATGCTCCCCTACACCCCTTTGCACCATGTGCTGTTTCATGATTTGGCCCAACGGTATCAGGAACCACCAGCTCTGGTTATGACCTCTGGCAATATCAGCTCTGAACCCATCAGTCTGGGAAACCGGGAAGCCTTGCGCCGTTTACAGCATATTGCTGATTTTTTTCTGCTCCATGACCGCGATATACTTATTCGCTGTGACGACTCTGTGGTGCGCGTCCTGGACAATACCCCCCTATTTCTTAGACGTGCCCGTGGTTTTACCCCATCCCCCATTGATATGGCCCAAAAAGGTCCTTGCGTCCTGGGTGTGGGTCCACTGTTAAAGAATACTATTTGCCTGACCAAAGACAATCAGGCTTTTGTTTCCCAGCATATTGGTGATCTGGAAAACCTGGAATCCTATACCTTTTTTAAGGAAATCATCAATCATCTGACAGATATTTTGCAGGTTACGCCCCAGGCCATTGTTCATGACCTTCACCCAGACTTTTTAAGTACCCAATATGCCCTAACAAGCGGTCTGCCTTGTTGGAGCCTGCAACACCATTTTGCCCATATCCATGCTGTTTTAGCTGAAAATCAGTATCGAGGCCCAGTCATTGGATTGGCTCTGGATGGCACCGGGTTGGGTACGGATGAAACCATCTGGGGTGGCGAGGCCCTGTACGTCGATAGCAACACCTTGACCCATCAACGCCTGGCCCGCTTTTCTCATCTTCCTCTGCCCGGAGGAGATATGGCTACCCGAGAGCCGTGGCGACTGGCCCGGGCAGCGTTATATACATTGGGTATTCATGAACCAAGTGCCAAAGTCTGGCCCTGGCTTGATACCTACAAAAATGCCGACACTCTGGTTGGACAAATGCTTGTAAAAAACTTGAACACACCACTCTCTTCGAGCTGTGGTCGAATTTTTGATGCTGTCGCAGCCATGCTTGGCCTGTGCTCTTCCATTTCTTATGAAGGGCAGGCCGCCATCAAACTGGAAGCTATCCAGGATAAAAGTGAACGCAAATCGTACCATTGCCCCATCCTGGAACATGATGATTATTTAGAGCTTGATACCTTACACCTCTTTGCTCAAGTGCATGACCAATGGCAAAAGAATATTTGCCCTACCAAAATTAGCCGTAGATTTCATCTCGGCCTTATTAGCGGTCTGGTGCAACTTGGTCTTGCTTTAGCCCAAAAACACTCTTGTGAAACTATTGCCCTTAGTGGTGGAGTCATGCATAACATGACCATGGCACATCATCTTGAAACTCGCTTGACCGGCCTCGGACTCAAGGTGCTCACCCACAAGAAACTTCCTCCCAATGACGCCTGTATCTCGTTGGGGCAGGCAGCATACGGACAACGACTTTTAGAACTCCACAAGGAGCAGTAATTATGGCCTTGTTCAAATTTATTCGAAAAGTGCTCAGTGCCTTTTGGACCGGGGTGACCTGGACCAGAAAGCTCTTGGTTAATATACTCTTTTTATTTATATTAATTCTTTTTTGTATCACCATTTTTATGGATGGCACACCTAAAATTCAACCAGATTCCATTCTTGTTCTTGATCCTGGCGGTATTTTGGTGGAAGAGTGTACTGCCCCAGGTCCAACTGAACTCTTTTTTCAAAAGATGGATCGCGGTACACGCAAAAGATCAGAAGAAACCAAAGTACAAGATATTATAGATGCTGTTCGTCTCGCTGCCCATGATCCAAAAATTGCCCTCATGGTCATTGATCCCCGTGATCTTCTTGGTTGTGACACTACCAAGCTCATGGATATTGGTAAGGTTCTTCGTGAATTCAAAGATACTGGCAAACCCATTTTTGCCCATGCAACGACCTTTACTCAGGGGCAATACTTTCTGGCTTCCAATGCCAATGCCACTTATGTCAGCCCTTTGGGCGGTATTGCCCTCACAGGTTTTGGTCTTTATCCCACCTACTTTAAAGGGCTTTTGGACAAGACTAAAGTCAATTTTCATATTTTTCGGGTCGGGGAATACAAGTCTGCTGTAGAACCTTTTACCCGTGACTCCATGTCCGAGCCAACTCGAAACATAGGCCGGGCATGGCTAACGACTCTCTGGCAAACTTACTTGAACCAAGTTGCTCAGAACCGTAATATCTCCCCTGCCAGCCTAACTTCGTATACGGAAAACATTGATACCAATTTACGCACCATGGGTGGTAATGCCGCCCAACTGGCTCTGGAATACAAGCTGGTCGATGCCATCAAAACCAGCAATGAGTTCTCCCTCGTGATTGCAGACTACCTAGGTCAGCTCCCCACCTCTCTGAATAAGGTCAGTTTTAAAGATTATCTTGCTACCCAGCCCAAACATTATAACCCAACAGAAGAAACCATTGGTATTATTCGAGCTCGTGGCCCCATCATGCCTGACCATCAGCCCGAAAACATGATTGGCAGTCAATCCATGGCCAAATTATTTCAACAGGCCAGAGATGACACTTCTGTGGTTGCAGTGGTGTTACGTATTGATAGCCCTGGAGGTAGTGCCAGTGCATCTGAGGAAATTCACCAAGAAATTTTGCGTACCCAACAAGCCGGCAAACCCGTGGTCATTTCCATGGGCAGTGTGGCTGCTTCAGGTGCCTATTGGTTGGCCTCAGGTGCGAATCGTATTGTGGCTTCACCTACCACCTTAACCGGGTCCATTGGTATTTTTGCTGCTATTCCTACTTTTGAGGATACAGCCAGGGCTTTGGGTATTACCTCTGATGGCGTGGGGACCACGACATTGTCTGATTTGGGAAATCCTTTGCGTCCCCTCTCCCCTACCATGGAGTCAGCATTCCAGCATCTCCTTCATTTTGGCTACCACACCTTTGTTGACCGCATTGCTCTGGGCCGCAGGTTAAGTGTTTCTGAAGTGGAAAAATCTGCCCAAGGTCAAGTTTTTCTTGGGCAGGAGGCACAACGACGTAAGTTGGTGGACCGATTGGGTGACCTGGACGATGCCCTAAAGGTAGCGGCCAACTTAGCTGGATTGACCACAATACGTAGTAAAGAATTACAACGTGAACGCAGTGCCAGGGAACTCTTCATGCAAGAATTAATGAGCGGCCAACGAAGTTTGAGAGCATTTCAAAATCTTAATGGTTCACCATTTCTAACCATGGTACAGCAACATATGCAATTTCTGACTACCTTTACAGACCCAGGGCATATCTATGCTCGAAGTCTGGAGTGTGAGGCTGTCCAGTTTTAATTTAATAACCAGGTCCAAGACGTTTTGGCGTGTACCAATCTAAGCCATAACTTGCCAACTTGAGATCCAGTGTTTACATTGATTCTTTCAAAGACGCGGAGGGTTGTCCCTCCGCTCTCTTTTTCAAACAAATTTTATCATCTTCTCGCCATAAAGCCCAGATTCTTTAGCCAAGGAGATGGTCAATACATTTAAAACATATAGAACGGAATCATCATGCCTCAAAAAGGACCACATATTTCACTTGCCCCAGAACGCCTGGTTAAACGTGTTTTAGGTTTGCCTCTGGAAGAATTTCAAACCTGGCCCGAATATCTTCAGCAACTCGCCCTGGAGCTGGCGGAAGAACTCTTCATCATCCGCTACAATCCCTTTATATCTCCCAAAACAGTACGCCAAAGTGTCAACACCAGACTTCAGGCTGGTCGTACAGCCTTGTCTCCCCAATACTATCGTGAGCTGTCAGGATGCTTGGAGCGTTTTTGGCAAAGTTTTGAGGCCGACCAAAAATTTAAGACCAACCTCATCACTCGCCTGTCTGCTATTTTGAATAAAGATCAGATTGTCTCTTCGGCCAATAACCTCATTGAATGTTCTACAGATGCGACTGATTTGCGCATGGAGCTCCCAGCCCTGGTGGTGTTTCCAGAAAATACCAAACAAATTCAGGGCATCATCCGTCTAGCCAATGAAATGGGTTTTCCCATCGTGCCGCGTGGCGGCGGATCCGGGCTCACAGGAGGAGCTGTTCCGGCCAAGCCACGCACAGTCATTTTGAGCCTAAGCCGATTAAAGGAAATTTTGGACATTGATGCTGAGGAGCAGACCATTACCTTGCAAGCTGGAGTTATTACTCAGACCGCAGTAAATGCTGCCGCCCAAAAGGGCATGCTCTTTACTGTGGACCCAGCTTCCAAAGCAGCCTCATCCATTGGGGGCAATATCTCGGAAAATGCTGGTGGTCCCTTTGCCTTTGAATATGGCACCACCTTGGACAACCTGCTCTCGTATAAAATGGTCCTGCCCACAGGGGATCTCATCCATATCCAACGTGTGCACCATCCCTGGCACAAGATTTTACCTGAGGATAACGTCAGCTTTGAAATTCTAGATGAATTTGGCATGTTACGTGACACCATTACTCTTCAAGGTGATGAAATTCGAGGGCCAGGGCTGGGTAAAGATGTCACCAACAAATTCTTGGGTGGTCTTCCTGGAGTGCAAAAAGAAGGTGTGGACGGCATTGTTACTGAAGCCACCTTTACCTTGCATCCCATGCTGGCCCATAGCCGGGTCATGTGCCTGGAGTTTTATGGTGACTCCATGCAAAACGCCATGCATGTTATTAAAGACATCATTGCCCTACGTGATGAAATTCGCAGCAATGGAGATTTGGTCAAACTCTCGGCCCTGGAAGAATTTGGCATCAAGTATGTCCAGGCCATTGAATACACCAGGAAATCTTCCACCTTTGATGGTATCCCCATTTCTGTGCTCATTGTGCAAATGGATTCCCAAGACCAAGATGCTGTGGACCAAGCAGTGCAACGTGTGGTGCACATTTGTGACCAGTACGACAATGTGGAAAGTTTTGTGGCCCGTGATGCCCAGGAGGCAGAAGTTTTTTGGCATGATCGTCATCAGCTTTCAGCCATTGCCAAGCGGACCAGTGGATTCAAAATCAATGAAGATATTGTTATCCCGACAGATGTTATTCCTGAATTTGCGGACTTTCTGGAGGAACTCAACCTCTACTACCTGGCTGTTGCTTACCGTGAGGCCTTGCAGCAGGTACAACTTTTACCGGATATTGATGTTGAGGATGAATTCATCCGCATGGAAATGGGTGTCGCCACCTCCATCATCAAAGGTAAAATCAGTAAAAAAGACTTGCCCGAGCAAGAATTACAACTCCAGACTTTTTTCTTTTTTCAACATCTCAAAGCAAAATATACCAAGCTCCAGGAAGAACTGACAGATATTTTCACGTACCACATGGAAGATACACGGGTCATTATTGCCAACCATATGCACGCAGGTGATGGCAATTGTCACGTCAATTTCCCAGTGAATTCTAACAACTTACGGATGTTGAGCCTGGTGGAAGAAGCTGTAGAAAAGCTTTTCGATCGGGTGCTGGAGCTCAATGGGCAGGTCTCTGGGGAACACGGCATTGGTATCACCAAAATTGGTTTTTTAGATGAAGCAAAAATTGCGGCCCTTCGGGCGTACAAACGCCAGGTAGATCCCAATAACATCTTTAATCCTGGCAAACTTACTCAACGCGATCTGGTGGTCGTGCCCTATACTTTTTCCTTTAATCGCCTCATTAAGGATATTAATAAAACCGCTCTGCCGGGCAAAGAAAATCTTATCAACCTGCTCTTAAATATTCAGACCTGCACCCGCTGTGGCAAATGCAAGCAGGTTTGCCCCATGTACCTCCCCCAGAAAGGACTGCTTTTTCATCCTCGCAATAAAAATATCACCTTGGGTGCTTTGGTGGAAGCTATTTACTATTCCCAGCTCCAAAGTGGTGAGCCAGAAACACAACTTTTGGCTGAGTTGCACAAAATTTTGGAACATTGCACTGCGTGTGGCAAATGTTACGCCATTTGCCCGGTCAAGATTCGGACCCAGGATGTCACTTTGCAGATGCGGGCCTATTTGGAAGAAAAGGGGGCTGGTGGACATCCCTTTAAGAACAGAGTCCTGAACCTCTTAAGTCAGGATCCTCAGAAAACACTCCCCAAGGTAGCCAAAATGGCAGGCATTGGCCAAGAAATCGGCAACCGGGCAGTGGGACTCTTGCCTGCTTCCTGGCGAGAACGCTTAGAGAGTCCTTTGTTGCGCGGCAAAGGACCATCCACCCAGTTTCGCAATCTGAAACAATCTCTACATCTGGATAAAGGGAATATCTTCACCTTGGAGAGCATTAAGCATAAACGTGCCGTGCTCTATTTTCCTGGCTGTGGGGCCAGTCTTTTTTACCGCTCCATCGGCATGGCCACAGTACGCCTGCTTTTGGATGCTGGAATAAGTGTGGTCCTGCCCCCAGACCACCTGTGTTGTGGGTATCCCCTTCTTGCTTCGGGCTGTAGTGATCAATTTGAACGCCTGGGAGCCAATAATCAAAAAGCATTGTCAGCTCTTATTCGCCAAGCAGAAACTACAGGCTTTGTTATTAAGTCCGTGTTGACCTCCTGTGGCACTTGTCGGGAAGGGGTTAAGGACTACCGCCTCAAGTCCCTGGAGACCAAACAGGTGGAATTCTTTGATGTTGTCCAGTTTTTGATTCAGCACAACAGGCAAGCGTTTGAAAATGCTCCTGATCGTCTTCTCTATCACGCAGCTTGTCATCATGAATGGACTGGCGTAGCTCCTTTAAAAGCAGCAGAGGTCTATGCTAGGGAGCTGGGGCTGTTACTTAAAGCTGACATAGGTATTTCTCCACATTGCTGTGGAGAATCAGGTTTGGGTGCCCTCACTTCTCCTAAAATCTACAACCGTTTGCGCGCTCGAAAAAAAGAGCAACTCACTCAGGATATCACGGCTTATACTCCGGATAGCCCCATTGTGGTGGGCTGTCCTTCCTGTAAAATAGGTATTAGCCGGTCTTTGCTGGAAATGGATGTCCAACGTGAAGTGTTGCACACCACAGAATTTTTGGCTGCCCTCAGACATGGGACAAACTGGCGCAAGGATTTCTATAAGCATCTCAGCACAGCCAAAAGTCATAATGGAGTACAAACCATAGCCTGATATCATGAAACTTCTGGGTATAGATTACGGGCAAAAACGTATTGGCCTGGCCATTACTCAAGGAAAAATGGCTTTTCCCTTCAAGACGCTGTATAAAACCACTCGGGAAAAGATGTTTGACGAGCTTTTGAACATCATTACTGCCGAACATATTGAAACTATTGTTTTGGGCTGGCCCCAAGACCTGCAAGGGGAAACAACCCTGACTACCCGACAGGTAGCTAACTTTCAGCAAAGTCTTGCCCGGCGAACAAGTGTCCCCATTGTTTTGATCAACGAAGCCCTAACCTCGGTAGAAGCCCGACAACGCCTGCATGAGGCTGGGGTTTCCACCCGCAAACACAAAGATATTTTAGACCAAATGGCAGCTGTATGCATCCTGGAAAGCTATCTACAAAATCCCTGTCCTGGCCAGTAAAGCTCACCTTCTCCAGCCTCGTGCTTCTGGTGCTGATGGCAGGAATATCTGGGTTTATGGCCTGGCATTTTGTGGAGACTCCCCTGAATGCCACGACCAATGCCACGACTATTTTTACTGTGGAGTCTGGCCAAAGCCTGCGCACCATTGCCACGCATTTGGAAGAACAGGGATTGGTACGCTATGGTGAGGGATTTCGGCTCTGGGGCCGTTATCAACAAATTCCCCTCCAGGCTGGAGAATTTGAGCTCAGCCCCTCCATGAGTCCACGCCAGATTTTAGATATCTTAGCCTTTGGCAAACCCATCCTCCACCGTCTCCACTTTGCTGAAGGCCTGACCATGCTAGAAATTGCCCAAATTATAGAAGCCACTGGCCTGACTACGGCCAAAGCTTTTTTGGATGCCTGTCATGATCAGGATTTTTTAGCAAAAAACAAGATCCCAGCTCCCAATGCTGAAGGCTACTTGTTTCCAGAAACCTATTTTTTCCCCCGTATTCCTGAATATAATCCCTACCCCATACTCCAGGCCATTTTAGACCAATTTCATACAACAACAAAAGATCTTCCCCAGGCAAAAGACCCCGATACCCTGCACCAGTTGGTTATCCTGGCTACTTTAGTAGAAAAAGAAACAGGTATTGGTACAGAACGATCCAAAGTAGCAGGTGTGTATGCCAAACGTCTGGCCATAGGTATGCTCCTGCAATGTGACCCCACTATAATTTATGGATTAGGCCAAAACTTTGATGGTCGCCTACGGCGTTCTCACCTGCAAGATGCCACCAATCCGTATAATACCTATATTCATCCCGGATTGCCTCCAGGGCCCATTTGCTCACCTGGCCAAGCAGCCCTCATGGCAGCAGCCTACCCTGAAGAACACGAATTTCTTTATTTTGTAGCCAAAAGTGATGGTTCTCACCAATTCAGCCGAACCTTGCGCGAACATAATAATGCGGTCATCAAATACCAGCGTGGTGGACGCCCTTTTCCTTCCTCCCGTTCCACTACCAAGCCCCAAAAACCAGATTTTACAAATTAAACTCAATGTCAGTGCTAAAAAACTCCTGATTCATTGGGTCATAAGTGCTTTGTTGTTTGTGGGTGGTGCATCCAGTAACCAACAAAGAAAGTATAAAAATTGAGATATAAACCCTCAATTTTCTGCTTTCACTCTCATCAGATTTTATTTATAGGATCACACTGAACAGGCGTATTGCCCTCATTATATTCATCTAATTTTAACAGTCATTGTTTCAAAGCCCGCCAGGACTATCCTGGCGAGCCTCAATATCCGCGTTTTATTTAAGGAGGTTTGTTGTGAAGAAATTACTCTTTTTGGTCTTGACCTTGGCCCTTTTGGCCACAACAGCGCAAGGCAAAACTCTAAAAATGGCTTTGGATGCTGATCCTGAGTCCATGGATCCTTTGGTGCAACTTTCAGGTGGTATGCTTCAGTATAGCCATCTGGTTTTTGACCCCCTTATTCGCTGGACCAAGGACATGAAATTTGAACCCAGGCTGGCCACTAAATGGGAACGCCTGGATGAGCTGACCGTACGTTTTTATTTACGCCCTGATGTCAAATTTCATTCTGGCAATCCTTTTACAGCCAACGATGTGGCCTGGACTCTGGAACGGCTGAAAAAAAGTGAAGATTTCAAAGGCCTTTTTACTGCCTTTGCTAACCCCAAAATCATTGACGATTATACCATTGATATTGTCACCACCGAGCCCTACCCCTTGGTAGAAAACATTGCCACATACATCTTCCCCATGGATGCCAAGTTTTATACTGGCACTGACGACAAAGGACAGTCCAAGGATGCCATTGTCAAAACCGAATATTCCTTTGCCAATGAAAATGAATCCGGCACTGGGCCCTATATGGTTACCCACCGTGAGCATGGAGTTAAAATTGTTTACACTCGTTTTGCCGACTATTGGGACAAAGACAGCAAAGGAAATATCAAGGAAATTATTCTGACTCCCATCAAAGAAAACGCCACTCGTACTGCTGCTCTTTTATCTGGGGATGTAGATTTTATTGCCCCGGTTCCTCCGCAGGATCTGGACCGTTTGGCCAAACATCAAGATATCAATCTGCAAACCATGCCAGGTAGCCGTGTTATTACCTTACAAATGAACCAGAAAAGAAAACCTGAATTTGCGGACCTACGTGTTCGTCAGGCCATTATTGCTGCCATTGATAATGCGGGCATTGCTGCTAAAATCATGAAAGGTGATGCCACACCTGCTCAGCAGCAAGGCCCGGAAGGCTTTGATGGCTATGTGGCCGACTTGGCTCCTCGCTACAATTTGGAAAAGGCCCAAGCTCTGATGAAAGAAGCTGGTTTTGAAAAAGGCTTTGACGCAACCATGATTGCTCCCAACAACCGCTACGTCAATGATGACAAAATTGCCGAAGCCGTGGTCTCCATGCTGTCCAAAATCGGCATCAAGGTAAGCCTTAAGACTATGCCCAAGGCACAATACTGGGATGAATTTGACGCTCAAGTGGCCGACATTCAGATGGTGGGTTGGCATTCCGACACAGAAGACTCAGCTAATTTTTCAGAATATCTCATCATGTGCCCAGACAAGGAAACAGGTAAGGGCCAGTACAATAGTGGCAACTATTGTAACCCCAAACTGGATGAATTGATCAATCAGGCCAATGTGGAAACAGACCGGACCAAGCGTACTGCCATGCTCCAGGAAGTGGAACGTATTGCCTATAATGATGCTGCTTTTGTACCTCTGCACTGGCAAAATCTGTCCTGGGCTGCCAAAAAAGGTATTGATATTGAGCCCATCGTCAATATCATGGACTTTCCTTATCTTGGTGATTTAGTTATGGAATAGTCTAAACTTGATGAAAGCACCCTAAAGGTGTAGCAAGGGCAGGCTTTTAAAAAAAAGGCCTGCTCTTTTTTATAATTCAAAACAACACAGGGAAAAAGACGGATTGCCACATCGGCTAAATCTGTCTCATAATGTTGCTGTATAGCCCCCAAATTCAAGGCGCGAAGTGTTAAAGTAACCCCTGTAACCTAAAATACGTATCCTTAAACCCCAAGAAAACAGTATCCATTACGAGTAGTTCATGTTTGCCTTTATTGTTCGTCGCGTAATCCAGGCCATTATTGTTATGCTCATCATCAGCTTTTTAGGTTTTGCCTTAAAGCAAAATGTGGGTGACCCGGTACGCGAAATAACAGGTATTTCTGTTTCTGTGGCAGAACGTGAAGCTATTCGAGACAAGCTTGGCCTGAATGATCCTTTTTTCACCCAATATTTTCGTTTTTTAAAAGGCGCAGTGCTGGAGGGTAATCTTGGCCAGTCTTTTTTTTACAAAAAACCTGCTTTGGAAGTTATTTTAAAAAAAGCCCCAGCTACTCTGGAACTGGTTTTTGTATGCTCCATCTTTATTGTACTGTTATCCATTCCCATGGGCATGTATAGTGCCATTTATCCCAAACGTATCCTGTCCAGGATCATTATGGGCCTGAGCACCCTGGGCGTATCCATCCCCATTTTTCTCATTGCCATTGTTTTTATTTATATTTTTTCTATCCAACTCAATTGGCTGCCTTCCTATGGCCGAGGTGAAACCGTCACCATTTGGGGCTGGGAGTCAGGGCTTTTCACTATAGATGGGCTCAAACACCTTATTTTACCTGCCACAGCCTTAACCGCGCTCATGCTTCCTCTTTTTGTACGCCTGATTCGTTCGGAAATGATGGAGGCCCTGCAAACAGAATATGTCAAGTTTGCCTGGGCCAAGGGACTTTCTCCCATGCGCATTTGGGTGGTGCATGCTTTTAAAAATACGTTACTGCCTGTCATTACTGTCGGTGGCGTACAAATAGGGACTCTCATTGCCTTTACCATCTTGACAGAGACAGTTTTTCAATGGGGCGGCTTGGGGTTTTTATTTCTGGAAGCAGTGGAACGAGCTGACACTTCGCTTTTGGTTGCTTACCTGATCTTTGTTGGTATTATTTTTGTCGTGGTGAATACTGTTGTTGATATTATTTATGGACTGGTCAATCCCATGGTTCGAGTTACAGGAAGAAAATAATGCGCTTGTGGAAAAAATTTAAAAATTCCTATGCTCTATATAGCTTTTTGCGTGACCCGGTGGCCATGGGCAGTTTCATTATTCTAAGTGTTTTGGCTCTTTCTGCTTTTGGTGCCCCCATTATTGCTCCTCACAATCCTTACGATACCACGACCATCAATATCATGGATGCCGAGCTGCCCCCGGTGTGGCAGGAAGATGCAGATCCCTCTTTTCTTTTGGGTACTGATGCTCAGGGCCGGGATATGTTAAGCACCATGCTCTATGGCATGCGTGTCTCCCTGGTCATTGGCATTGGTGCCACCATGCTTCAAGCTATTATTGGTATTATCCTGGGGCTCATATCAGGCTACAGAGGGGGAAAAATTGACAGTTTTCTCATGCGCATGGCTGATGTGCAGCTTTCTTTTTCCACCCTGATGGTGGCCATATTTTTATCTGCTATTTTTCAGGCACTCTTTGGTGTTGCTGCTTTTGAACGTCTGGCCATTCCTTTCCTGGTCCTGGTTATTGGTATTGCCGAATGGCCTCAATATGCGCGCACGGTTCGGGCTTCGGTTTTGGCAGAAAAAAAGAAAGAATATGTGGAAGCCGCGCGAGTCATTGGCCTTCCATCTCGACGTATTATGTGGCGGCATATCCTGCCCAATACCCTTTCACCCATTTTAGTGTTATCCACAGTGCAAGTTGCCCACGCCATTTTAAGTGAAGCAGCCCTGTCGTTTTTGGGTCTTGGTATGCCCATTACCAAACCATCTTTGGGATCCCTCATTAATTCCGGTTTTGATTATATTTTTAGCGGGTCTTGGTGGATCACTCTCTTCCCGGGCTTTTTGCTGGTCTTGTTAATTTTGGTCATCAATCTCCTGGGCGACTTTGTCCAGGACGTACTTAACCCCAAGTTATACAAGGGCTAGAATAGTGGCACAGCATCCTCTTCTTCAGGTTCAAGATCTGGTGGTCAAGTTTCGACTGCGTTTTGGAGATCTGACCGCCTTAAATGGTATCAATTTTACCCTGGCACCTGGCGAACGCATGGGACTGGTGGGTGAATCTGGAGCAGGCAAATCTGTTGCTGGTTTTTCCATTATCAATTTAATCAGTAAACCGGGCTTTATTGCTTCAGGTCGGGTTCTTTTTGAAGGTGAGGAAATAAGCTCCTATCCTTTGGAGCACATGCGCGATATTCGGGGCAATCGCATTAGCATGATTTTCCAAGATCCCATGATGACCCTAAATCCTGTCCTGACCATTGGTACGCAAATGGTGGAAACCATCCTGGCCCACAGCAAGGTCTCCACAGCCCATGCTCGGGAAATTGCACTAGAAAAACTGGCTAAAGTTTATATTTCTTCCCCTGGCAAACGCCTGGGCCAATACCCTCATGAACTTTCAGGGGGTATGCGCCAACGAGTAGTTATTGCCATTTCCCTGTTAACCAATCCCAGCCTCATCATTGCTGATGAGCCTACTACTGCCCTGGATGTCACCATTCAGGCTGAAGTCATGGCTCTGCTCCTTGAACTGTGTAAAAATGAACGAATGGGACTTATTCTTATTACTCATGATTTAGGCGTAGTTTCTCAGGTCACGGAAAAAATTGCAGTCATGTATGCAGGTCGTATTGTCGAACAAGGACCAACCAAGAATATCATTACTTCCCCCAAACACCCCTACACCCAGGGACTGATCAAGGCCCTGCCCCAGGCAGAAAATACTGGACGTCGCTTGTATCAAATTCCGGGGATGATGCCCAACTTGACCAGCATTCCCCCAGGATGTGCCTTTCATCCCCGCTGTGATCAAGCAATGCCTATGTGTCGTGACCATACTCCGGTCTTATGTACGTTAGAGCCAGGCCTGACTCAGGTAGCTTGTCATCTTTATGGCACAAGCAAGGAAAAGGCATGACCACTATGAACAAGCTTCTGGTACGCCTGCATAATGTTGTTAAACACTTTGATATCTCTGGTGGTTTTTTAGATCGCATCAGTTTTACTCAGGGCCGACCCTGTTTGCGTAGCACCACGGTCAAGGCCATTAATTCCGTGAGCCTCGATATTTTTCAAGGCGAGATTTTATCCATTGTGGGTGAGTCAGGTTGTGGCAAATCCACCTTGGGTCGCACTATTTTAGGACTCTATCCACCCACCAGTGGTGAGATTTATTTTCAAGACACGCGTGTGGATAATTTATCATCTGATGCCTGGCTTCCCTTCCGACGCCAGATGCAGATGGTTTTTCAAGATCCCTATGCATCCCTGAACCCACGCATGACTGTACGCCAAATCTTGGAAGAACCAGTCCGCTTTCATTTTCCAGAGCTTAAAACTCCTGAAGTACGGGACAAGGTCTCAGAGGTTATGCTTCAGGTGGGAGTGGATCCAGCCTGGGCGGGACGTTTTCCCCATGAATTTTCCGGCGGACAACGCCAACGTATCAGCATTGCCCGGGCCCTTATGGTTGATCCCATGTTCATTGTGGCTGATGAACCCATTTCTGCCTTGGATGTCTCCATTCAAGCCCAAATTTTAAATCTGATCATGGACTGCCAAGAACGCTTTGGACTGACCTACATGTTTATTACTCATGATCTTTCTGTGGTAGAACATATCAGTACCAGGGTTGCAGTCATGTACCTGGGCACCTTGTGTGAACTGGCCAACAAAGAACAACTCTACCAGGAACCACTGCATCCATACTCCAGGGCTCTATTGTCAGCTATCCCCAAACTTGGAATCACCAATTTTGATCATATCCGTCTTAAAGGAGAGGTGCCCACCCCCATTAACCTGCCTTCTGGCTGTGTTTTTCATACCCGTTGTCCCTACACCAATAAAAGGTGCCAACAGGAAATGCCGACACTGCTGACTGCATCCAATGGAACCATGGTCGCTTGTCATGGAGTCGAAGAAGGACGAATTTGATTTCAGTTTCCTGGTGATTATGGCTGATTATTACAAAAAAAGTACTGCCCAATCATCCCAAGCCTGATATTCTTCTCTTGTCTTGAAGGCAGTCAAAGGATTTCAAATTTTCCTCTCCCTTTTACTGGGCCAAAACAACAAAACTTTTAAAATATCTTACTTTTTTATTGATCATATCTCCCCATGCATACCATTATTATTCTTGTTGCCTCCTACATTGCTCTACAAATCTTTTCTGACGTGGGATCCCTGCGCATTGTCATGCTGGGGGGTATGTCCATTGATGCCGGCACCTTTATCTATCCCCTGACCTTTACCTTAAGGGACATGGTGCACAAGTCCATGGGTAAAAAAGGCGCCCAGATGCTCATTATTGTGGCCGCTGGTTTTAATTTGCTCATGGCTGGATATTTCTGGCTGGTCTCAATTCTGCCACCAGACCTGGCTGTGGGTCCCCAACCAGAATTTGGACAGGTCCTGGCTCCCTTATGGCGGCTGGTCTTGGCTTCCATCATTGCCGAAGTAATCGCCGAACTTACGGATACAGAAGTGTATAGTTTTTGGAAAAACAAGGTCACGCGTAACCATCAATGGTCCAGGGTACTGGTCAGTAACCTGGTAAGTATTCCCTTGGATAGTTTGATTTTTTGCTGGATTGCCTTTGGTGGACTGTTTGCCTCAAGCGTGGTGTGGTCCATCTTCTTCAGTAATGCCCTGATCAAATTTGCCACCACCATTCTTTCATTACCAGCCATTTACCTGGTTAAGGACAAAGAAGAAATAATCTGATCTTTTGTGGGCCTCTGCCCCCAGGGTAATAAGATTGCCGGAGGGCCCTAAAACATGGCTTATCACTTTGCTGCTCGCAGAGACTGCAAAAAGGACACGCTTGCGACTCAAAGTGAACTGCGGTCTTTTCCCGTTCTTCAACCCAACTACTCAATTTTGTAGTCCAAAAATTTCACAAATCAGTGCCAAGGTTAAAAACATCAGGCACTTTGTATTAACCTTGTAAAATAATTTTAAGTTCGATAATATACAAAAGTCACAGATATTTTTACAAAAAACATTGATTTCACATCAAGATGCACCAAAACATCACTGTTTGATTGTACACCCCATGGAGTAATGCCAATGAAAGAACGCCATTTTTCCTGTCAAGGGTTTTGCCACTCCCTCTTTGCTCTGCTCCTCTTTATTTTTTTCCTGTCTCCTTTCTCCTGGGCTCAAACAGAACGTATAGTGGATTTTTCTGCCACAATAAGCATTAATCAAGATGCCTCCTTGCTGGTCACAGAAATAATCACAGTGTGGGCCACTGGTGATCAGATCAAGCGTGGTATTGTTCGTGAATTTCCCACGGACTATGTTGATGCATCGGGAAAAAGAGTACGTGTCGATTTTTCCATTGTGGAAATTTTACGTGATGGACAACCAGAACCCTATCGCACGGAATCTATGTCCAATGGTGTGGCTATCTACATGGGAGATAAAGATGTCTTCCTGTCTCCAGGTAAATATGCCTACAGTATAACCTATAGAACAACGCAGCAACTGGGATTTTTCTCCGATTATGATGAGCTGTACTGGAATGTAAATGGTAATGGCTGGCGGCTACCCATAGACAAAGTCAGTTGTGCGGTGCTCTTACCCAACCAAGCCACGGCCCTCAATGTAGTGGCCTACGAAGGCCCCATGGGTAGCACGGACAAACGAAACTTTCCAGGTGGCTCATCCATTGTTGAACTAGAATCCTCACGCCCCTATGCGCCCTTGGAAGGACTGACCATTGCCGTGTCTTGGCCCAAAGGCTTTGTGACCGAACCAAGCCAGACCCAACGTATCTTACATTCCTACGGCATGGATATCATGTTAGCCGCAGGTCTTGCCCTGGTCTTTTTCTATTATCTCTTTGCCTGGTTTCGAGTTGGTCGTGATCCAGCCAAGGGAGTTGTAGTCCCCCTCTATAACCCACCCCAAGGCTTTTCTCCGGCCATGGTCCGCATGTTGTCTATCATGCGTTTTGACAACATTGCCTTTACTGCTGGCATTATCAACATGGCGGTACAAGGAGCCCTGCGTATTGAAGAAGCCAGATTCCAAAAGTCCATATCCCTTCAAGATACAGCCCCTTCCACCCTTTCTGCAGGAGAAAAAGCCATTTGGCAGATCCTCAGCAAAGTTGAAAGCCCCATTGCCCTGAAACAGGCAAATCACAATATTTGGGAACTGGCCAAAAATTCCATGAAATACAAGCTGGATACAGAGTTACGGGGAGCATATTTTAAGACCAATGCCGGTTGGATGGCTCCAGCTTTAGGCATATCCCTGCTCGCAATTTTGGGTGCAGCTTGGTTTGCACCCAGCTTCATGATTATAATTGGTCTGTGTGCCTGGATCATAGGATGGACTTTTGCTGGCTCTGTACTCCTGCGCCACATATTCTACACTTGGCAACAACCTGGTTGTTTAAACAAGATAAAGGCTGCATTTTTTTCCCTCACCATGATCATCCCCTTTCTTATTGGTGAGATAGTGGCCTTCTATGCTCTCTACTTTGAAGCAAGTCCTTTAAGCGCATTTTTAATATTCTCTCTGGCGCTCTTGCATGTTGCGTTTTCCCACCTGCTTAAAGCTCCGACCCTCATAGGACGAAGAGCCATGGATGAAATTGAGGGTTTTCGTATGTATCTCGGAGCAACAGAAAAAGACCGTTTAAACTTTTTACACCCCCCTGATGAGACTCCCCAGCTTTTTGAAAAGCTTCTCCCTTATGCCATTGCCCTGGGTGTAGAAAACAAGTGGGGAAGCAGATTTGCCTCTGCATTAGAACAGGCTGGGTATGAACCAACCTGGTACTCAGGGAGCAATTTTCATAGCACTCATCCCGGAAGTTTTGCCGGTGCACTTTCCTCCAGCATGGCTGGTAGCATTGCTTCAGCTTCTACAGCTCCCGGATCTTCTTCAGGTTCTGGTGGTGGAGGGTCCTCTGGTGGTGGAGGCGGAGGCGGTGGAGGCGGAGGTTGGTAGCCTCGACTTAGGTATTATCTTTAATAAAATTCAGACTGTTTTGCACGACCTGTTCCAGCTCTTTAAGGTGAGATGGGTCAAGAGCCAAAGCCTTGGCCTCAGCTGTTTGGACAAGATCAAGATCTGGAACATGTCGTATGCCTATGCCGCATTTATTAAGTGTCTTGTTCACCAGGGAAACCATGGTCAAAATAACATCCTGATCTTCCGTAAAATCATTGTGGTGCTTACCGGCTACGTCACAATATATTGTTGGCAAATTCCATAAGGTGAGCAGCTTCACTCCCAAAGGTGCATGCAAGGTGTTCATCATTTCCTCCAAATAGGATTGGGGGATATCTACAGCAAGTTGTTCATTTTTTTTCAAGATATGAATAGCATGCAGAAAAAAAGCCTTGCCCATATCATGTAACAGCCCAGCAAAGAACACTTCGTTAACCTTGCCGGGAGCTATTATTTTAGCCAGCCACTTGCCTCCCATGGCACAGGCCACAGAATGTACCCAGAGTTGATCCATATAATCTCTGGTTAAAGAATCTTCACTGGCAAAAGATTTCTTTTGACTAAGCAACGTTACCATCTGGGTCACTTCGGATAATCCCAGACGCACAATGGCATTACGCACAGTGGTTACTTCCTGTAGTCCACGATAATAGGGAGAATTGGCAATTTTAAGCAGCTGACTGGTCAAGGCTGGATCACGTAAAATCTGCTTTTCTATGATATGCATATCTGGATCAGGCTTGGCTATTTCTTGCAGAATCACCAGTCCAGTACGATCAAAAGCCGGAAGTTCCACTTCTTGAGCAGTAAAATAACCACGAATTATATCTACAAACACTTTTTTATCTCGCATTATTATACTCCAAACAGGCTTGCACACTTTGTCCTGGCATGTCTTTGACTATGCAAATTTATTATACACCATAGCCCTGGACTGACAGGCAGCCTCCAGCACACCGACCTCATTGTCCGCAAAATCATAAACCAATGGTTGAACTTTTCCGGGAGCCGGACGTAGTACCCGGCCTAAATATTGTGTCAAACGTCCCTCAAACTTGATGGGGGTCACTAAAAAAAGAGCAGTCAGATTTTGAGCATCAAAGCCTTCACCTATTAACTGCCCCGTTGCAA
>JAAYGN010000042.1 GCA_012727715.1 Desulfovibrionales bacterium
GCAATAGCTGTATCAATAGTATCTCGCGTATCAAAAACACCCTGTACCAACACCCAAGCGTAGGACTCAAATGGAGGCAAATCAAATCGTTCTTCAATCCAAAAATTTTCAAAAGAGCGCATCAAGGACTGCACAGACGTATCCAATTCAAAATTTAATGAATAAATAACCTGAAAGGCGAAACGGCGTTGATGCCGACGATTCTGAGACACAAAATCTGTCCTTAAAGTTGCTGGAGAACACGTAAGGTTTCTAAGGCAGCAGCAGCGGCTTCAACTCCCTTGTTCCCAGCCTTACTTCCAGCACGCTCGATGGATTGCTCCAAAGTATCTGTTGTCAACAGGCCAAAACCAATGGGCACACCGGTTTCCAGGCTGACATGTGCGATGCCTTTCGTTGCTTCACTGCACACATAGTCAAAATGTGGCGTAGCTCCACGAATAACCGCACCCACGCAAATGATCGCATCAGCCTGTCCACTACGAGCCACTTTTTGAGCAACCAGGGGCATTTCAAATGCTCCGGGCACACGAATGAGCGTAATATCTTCGCGCCTGGCTTCATGGCGGACCAGATAATCCACTGCACCACCAATAAGACGATCCACAATAAAATCATTGAATCGACTGGCAATAAGAGTAAATTTCAGATTTCGGGCCTGAAGCTGACCTTCAATGGTTTTGACATGCAACATGACTTCTCCTTGAAAAATCTATTTCTTTTCTGTTTCAAGATGTAACAAATGACCAAGTTTATTATATTTTGTCTGCAAATAATCTTTATTTTCAGCACAAGGAGCTATTTCAATGGGTACCCGTTCATCAACGCGGAGACCATAGCCTTCCAGGCCAATAATTTTTTTGGGATTATTGGTCATGAGTCGCATATGCTTGACCCCAAGATCCACCAAGATTTGTGCTCCAAGCCCATAATCTCTTAAGTCCGGGGCAAAACCCAATTCAACATTGGCTTCCACTGTATCACGGCCTTCATCTTGGAGATGGTAGGCCTTAATTTTATTACCCAGCCCAATTCCCCGCCCTTCTTGACGCATATACAAGACCACGCCTGCCCCTTCCTCATTGATCATCTGCATGGCTCGTTGCAATTGACTGCCACAATCACAGCGCATGGATCCAAAAACATCACCGGTTAGACACTCGCTATGCACGCGCACCAATACAGGACTATCTTCTGAAATTTCACCCTTAACCAGAGCAATATGGGTGTGATGGTCAATGTCGTTTTCATAGGCAAAAATAGTAAACTCACCAAAACAGGTGGGCATACGCGCTTCAGCCACACGCCGCACCAAAGAATCCTTGAGGGAACGATAAGCAATGAGATCAGCAATGGTGGCAATTTTCATATCGTGCTCAGCTGCAAACTTTTGTAGCTCCGGCATGCGCGCCATGGTCCCATCGTCATTCATAATTTCGCAAATAACTGCAGCACCTTTAAGCCCAGCCAAACGGGCCAAGTCCACGGAACCTTCCGTTTGTCCGGCTCGAACCAGCACTCCACCAGGCCTGGCACGCAGAGGGAAAATATGACCAGGTGTGGCCAAATCCTCAGGAGTGGTTTCATCAGCCACAGCTGTTTGTACCGTCAACGCCCGATCATGAGCTGAAATCCCAGTGGTTATACCATGCTTGGCCTCAATAGAGACAGTAAAATTGGTGCCAAATTTGGAAGTGTTACGTTGAGCCATCAGGGGTAATTCCAGCTTGTCCACCAATGCTGGCTCCAAAGGCAAACAAATCAACCCGCGTCCATATTTAGCCATAAAATTTATGGCTTCTGGGGTAATTTTTTCTGCCGCAATGGTTAAATCTCCTTCATTTTCCCGATCTTCATCATCCACCAAAATGATCATTCGACCATCTTTTATTTCTTGGATAGCCTCTTGGGCTGTACATTTATGCATAGTCTCCTCGTGTCTGAAATCATGGCCTCTGCCATATTTAAAAGCCATGTATTTTTAAAAATTCCGGAGTAATAGCTGAGGACCTAGCCGGAGTCTCTGACCAGGGACCCAACAACCTGCTCACATATTTACCTATAATATCTGTTTCCATATTTACTATTCTTCCTGGGGACCAGAAAGAAATTGTAGTCGCCTGTTGTGTAGCCGGGATAATGTTTACTTCCAAATAGTCCTGACCGCAATCATTGACTGTCAAGCTAATCCCATCCAGGGCCACAGACCCTTTGGGTATTACCTGATGGGCAAAAACCCCGGGAAAGGTCAGACGAAAAATTCGAGACTGGCCTGCCTGGCTAATGGCGCTAACCTCGGCCAGGCAATCCACATGGCCTGAGACCATGTGCCCTCCCAGTCGATCACCTAAAGCCAGGGCCCGCTCCAAATTTACTGCACCTGACACCCGTAACTGCCCAAGGTTGGTCACCGACATGGTTTCAGCAGAGGCATAGGCTGTGAACCATCCAGAACCAAAGGTTTCCACAGTGAGACAAACACCGTTTACAGCTATGGATTCACCTACAACATAGTCTGCCAAGACAAAGTCAGGGCGAATGGTCAGACGGGTTTCACGACCCTGCCCCTCTACCCTGGCCACTTGACCAGTACCAGCAATTATCCCTGTAAACATCCCTCCCCCTTACGGTCGCAAACGCAGATACAGATCCGTGTCCAAAAACTGGTGATCCAGAAGACGAAATGGCCAGGCATCATCCATGAACAGCACTTCCCGACCGCTAAAAACTGCCTTGCCCTGTTCATCTCCTAAAATTTTCATGGCCTGGAACATATGTAATTCATCAAGGAGGCCTTGCTGATACAACGAAGAGCTCAGCCGCCCTCCTCCTTCAGCCAGAACATAATAGCAATGGCACTCCTGAAATAAGCGGCATAAGCCCTGTTCCAAGTCCAGTCCATGCTTCCCTGAAGGCAGCCCCCAGACCTGGACTCCCAGCTCCTTAAGGCCCTCAGCCCGCAAGGATATGCTCTCAGCCATTGTTGTCAAAAAAATCGTTTCCCTGGGACGGGAAGCAAGTAACGTGTATTTTTCTGGAGCTTCAGGCAGATGTGTGGTCACAATAAGAGCTATAGGCTGTGGCCCAGTAAAATTTTCCAACCTGCACGTAAGGCTTGGGTTGTCTTGCCGAAAGGTACCACTACCGACCATAATGCCATTGGACCAGGCCCGCATTGCATGGACCTTCTGTCGAGAGATCTCATTGGAAATCCAGGCAGAATGGCCAGTACGAGTGGCAATCTTGCCATCCAACGTAGTTGCCAACTTGACCATGACAAAAGGCCGTTTTTTCTGGGTCCACACCAGAAAGTCAGCCACAAGATCGCGGCACTCCTGCTCCAGAATACCAACAGTAACGGTCACACCATGGCAACGCAAAAACTCTATGCCCCCGGCAGCCACAGGATTGGGATCAGCGCACCCAATGATCACTTCCGGGATACCAGCATCCACAATAGCTCTGGAGCACGGCGGAGTCTTTCCCTCATGGTTGCAGGGCTCCAAGGTGACATACAAAGAGCATTCCTGGAGATGAATCCCCTTGCGCCGTGCATCAGCCAGGGCTTCAATTTCAGCGTGGGCCTGACCAAAAGCCCTATGCCACCCCTCGGCCACAATAGTTTTGTTGCGAACCAAAACCGCACCCACACAAGGATTGGGAGCAGTACGCCCCAAACCTTGTCTTGCCAGTTCAATGGCTCGACGCATAACGTGTTCTTTACTTTGCATTCATGCACTCCAGGCGCATGTAGGGAATACCTGCTTCATCCAGCATGTCCCGGGACATGTCATCTGGATACCCTTCGGCAAAATAAATGGCCTTGATTCGACAATTGATAAGCATTTTGGCGCATAGAATACAGGGTTGAGTTGTACTAAAAATCTCTGCTCCTTCAATGCTCACCCCATGAATAGCCGCCTGAATGATCACATTCTGCTCGGCATGCAAAGCCCGGCACAACTCATGACGTTGACCTGAAGGAATACCCAATTTTTCACGCAGACAACCAAGCTCCAGACAATGGGTCAAGCCTGCGGGAGCACCATTATAGCCTGTAGCTAAAATGCGTTTGTCTTTCACTGCCACAGCTCCAACCTTACGTCGCAAGCAGGTTGAGCGCTCTGCCACCATGTAGGCAATGCGCATAAAATATTCTGGCCAGGGAATACGATTATCCATAATTTTTTCTCTTAAAACAAAGCAACCACAGAGCCTTTGCAAAGACCCTGTGGTTGGCATGGCTGGAAAAAAAAACTTTGTCTACCAGGCAAAAAGTGGAAATTGCCCAGCAAACTTTTCTACTTCACGGCTTATTTCGTAGAGACGAGTCTCATTGTCCAAATTTTGTAATACAGCCACAATCCACTGGGCAACCTTGCGCATATCGCCAGTCTTCATACCTCGTGTGGTCAGGGCTGGTGTACCCAAGCGTATGCCTGAGGTGACAAAAGGTGACCTGGTTTCAAAGGGCACGGTATTTTTATTGACCGTAATTCCAGCTTTATCCAATGCAATTTCTGCGTCCTTGCCCGTAATATCGTGAGCTGTCAGATCCATGAGTACCAAGTGATTATCCGTGCCCCCTGATACCAAATTGTACCCAGCAGCCATAAGCTCTGCGGCCAAGGCCTTGGCATTTTCCAGGACCTGCTCCTGGTACACCTTAAATTCTGGCTTGAGAGCTTCGGCCAAAGCCACAGCCTTGGCCGCAATAACATGCATGAGTGGACCACCCTGAATACCGGGGAAGATCTGGGAATTCAGTGTCTTACCAAATTCTTCAGAACTTAAAATCATACCACCACGAGGACCGCGCAAAGTTTTATGCGTGGTTGTGGTGGTATAATGAGCGTAGGCAATGGGGCTGGGGTGCAATCCAGCAGCTACAAGGCCTGCAATATGGGCCATATCCACCAACAACTTGGCACCAACACTGTCGGCAATGGCACGAAAACGCTCAAAATCAAGCACACGAGAATAAGCACTGGCACCGGCAATAATCATTTTGGGGTGATGTTCTTGGGCCAGAGCTTCCACCTGATCGTAGTTTATTTGCCCGGTATCTTTTTCCACACCATAAAAAAATACTTTATAGAGCCGACCAGAAAAGTTGACTGGACTCCCATGGGTCAAATGACCACCATGAGCCAAATTCATACCTAAAATAGTATCACCAGGCTCCAAAGCGGCAAAAAAAGCACCCATATTGGCTTGGGAACCGGAATGGGGTTGAACATTAGCATACTCGGCACCAAAGAGCTCTTTGGCTCGATCAATGGCCAAGATTTCAGCAATGTCCACATATTCGCAACCACCATAATAACGCTTGCCTGGATATCCTTCGGCATATTTGTGGGTCATGATACTGCCCAAAGCAATACGCACGGCCCGAGAAGTAAAGTTTTCCGAAGCAATGAGTTCTAACTTGGTGATTTGTCTATTGGTTTCGAGCTGGATAGCCTTGGCTATTTGGGGATCTTGACGGGTAAGTTCGTCCATAAGAATTTCTCCAGTATCTGTGCTACTTTGAGCAGTGACCAAATTGAGGGATATACGCATGCAATCCTGCGTATGAATTTTGCCATTTCATGGTTCAGTATCTTTTTATTTGAAGCAACGTAAAATCACAGAAGCATTGGTGCCGCCAAAGCCAAAAGAATTGCTAATACCATATTCCAACGGCATTTCCCGACTACTTCCTGGGGTATAGTCCAGATCACAATCAGGATCGGGGGTGTCCTGGTTAATGGTTGGTGGCACAATACCTGTATGTAAGCTCATGGCTGTAAATACAGCTTCAACTCCCCCAGCAGCTCCCAAAAGATGCCCAATCATACTTTTATTGGCAGTTATAGGTATTTTGTACGCATGATCTCTGAATACAGTTTTCAGAGCCAGTGTTTCTGTTTTGTCATTAAGTTTGGTGGAAGTACCATGGGCATTAATAAAACTGATGGTTTCAGGGGTAATTTCCGCATCCCGCAAAGCATGAAACATGGCCTGAGCCATACCTGTACCAGACTCTTGGGGAGCAACAATATGGTACGCATCACCAGAAGCACCATAACCCACAATCTCAGCATAGATTTTAGCTCCCCGAGCCTTGGCATGCTCCAATTCTTCCAGCATGAGCAACCCTGCACCCTCACCAATGACAAAACCAGCACGATCACCATCAAAAGGACGACTGGCCTTTTGGGGCTCATCGTTACAGGTGGACAATGCCTTCATGGCGTTAAAACCCGACACACCCATGGGGGTAATGGTGGATTCCACTCCGCCGGTAATACATGCGGTAATCCGTCCCAACTTGATGTCTGAAAAAGCATAACCAATGGCATGAGTGCCTGAAGCACAAGCAGAGGTGGTTACCAAGTTAGGTCCTTTGGCACCCGTATGTATAGAAATTTGACCTGCAGCCATATTGGCAATGAGCATGGGTATATAAAAGGGGGAAATGCGTCTGGGACCAGCCTGCATCAATTTACTGTGAAAATCTTCAATGGTGGACAGTCCTCCCAAACCACAGCCCAGTAAAACACCTACTTCAGGGGCCAGGTTTTCCGTCATGACCAACCCACAATCTGCCATAAGCTGCTGTCCCGCAGCTACAGCAATTTGCACAAACCGATCCATACGTTTGGCATCTTTGATCCCCACATAAGCAGTGGCATCAAAATTCTTCAACTCACCAGCAATTCTGCTCTCAAAGGCTGAAGCATCAAAAAGAGTGGTAGGAGCTATGCCACTAACACCAGCCGTCAGATTGCCCCAGCTTTCTTCCAAGGTATTGCCAATGGGGGTCAAAGCTGAAAGTCCTGTAACAACAACACGTTTTCCAATCATGCTCATCTCGAAAATATGCAAACCGGAAATTTCATATCCGGTTATCCATGAAAAAAGGTACCTCAGATCATCTAAGGTACCATGACAACTCTATAGAAAGCCTAGGCCTTGGACTTGATGTAATTGATCGCATCTTGCACTGTGGCGATTTTCTGGGCATCCTCGTCATCAATCTCAATATCAAATTCCTCTTCCATGGCCATGATCAATTCGGTCAGGTCCAGGGAATCAGCACCCAAAGACTCCACAAAAGAAGATTCTGGCTTCACTTCATCAGCAGACACGCCCAATTGATCCACCACTAATTCTTTAACTTTTTCTTCAATAGACATTGCTTTCCTCCAAAGTATATTCGTATGTATCTCGTTATGTATCTGGAACAAGGCTACATATACATGCCGCCATTAATTCCCAGCACCTGACCAGTGAGATAGTCAGCCTGATCCGATGCCAAAAAGGCTACAGTATCAGCAATATGCTCTGCTGTGCCCAGGCTGCCCAAGGGGATGCGTTCCAAATATTTGTTCCGCACTTCCTGGGGAAGATTTTCTGTCATATCTGTCTCAATAAAGCCTGGAGCAATGGCATTTACGGTAATGGAACGGGGAGCCAACTCCAGGGCAGCAGCCTTGGTCAGACCAATAAGACCGGCCTTGGAGGCGCAATAATTAGCTTGCCCAGCATTGCCCATTTGCCCAACCACTGAAGCAATATTGACAATACGCCCTCGGCGTTGCTTCATCATGATGCTTGCTGCTTGTTGTAAACAGATAAAAGCACCGGTGAGATTAACATTTAAAACCTGCTCCCAGTGCTCACGTTTCATGCGGATCACCAGGCCATCCTTGGTGATACCAGCATTATTGACCAGCAGCTCCAAGGACACTTTGCCTTTGATCTGCTCACTAAAAAATTGCGCGACCGCGTCCCAATCACTGACATCAAGAGAAAAGCCCTGTGCCAGACCTCCAGCAGCCGCAACTTCTGCACACACCTCTTGGGCTAGCTCTGGTCGGCTGACATAGGTAAAATATACCTGATAGCCCAGAGCAGCAATTTTTTTCACAATTGCTCTTCCAATCCCTCGGGTTCCACCAGTGATAAGCGCTGTTTTGATCAATTCACTCATAATATCCTCAAAATCATGCAAAGAAGGTAAAAAATGAGTGTTTACTTAATCACGTTTAAAATTGCAACAAAGCCGAAGCCCAGGTAAAACCGCCACCAAAAGCAGTCAAAAGCACCTTCATGCCTGATTCAATACGACCACTTTGCACTGCTTCGGTCAAGGCAATAGGGATGGAGGCAGCAGACGTATTCCCAATCCGATCGACATTAACGTAAACCTGATCCATGTTCACACCCAATTTTTTAGCAATAGCCTCAATGATGCGAATATTGGCCTGATGAGGGATAAAAAGATCGATATCATGGGGCACAAGATTGTTACGCTGAAGCAGACTTATGGAAATATCACTCATGAACCGCACAGCATGCTTAAAAACATCGCGACCGTTCATCTGCACAAAATATTCTGGACCAATGGGAGCACCCAGCACCGGTTTACAGGCACTGCCCCCGCCGTGTACCGTGAGAAGATTGCCTACTGAACCATCGGCTTTAAGCATAACATCAACAATCCGTATTCCACCCAACCGAGGCTGGCCAGTAACAATGGCTGCTCCGGCCCCGTCGCCAAAAAGCACGCACGTGGTTCTATCCTCAAGATTCAAACGGGAGGTCGTTACCTCGCTGCCCACCACCAGGATACACGCCTCGGGATGTAAGGCGATATAAGCCCTGGCCGTCTCCAGACAATACAAAAAACCAGAGCATGCCGCAGCCAGATCAAAGGCTGGCAACCCCTTAAGGCCCAACATATCTTGGAGTATGCAGGCAGTGGTAGGAAGATTATAGTCTCCAGAAAAGGTGCCCACAAAGATATGCGTCAAATCTTGAGCTGAGAGCCCAGCATGCTCTAGAGCCTTGAGCGCAGCTTGATGGGCAAGAACTGAACAAGGCTCGTTGTCTTGAGAAAAATGTCTGGTATTGATGCCTGTGCGCGTCCGTATCCACTCATCAGAAGTGTCAACCATACGTTCCATGTCGGCATTAGTAATAATGGTACGGGGCAAATGAGCACCCAAACCAACAATGGTGCATGTTGATGACATGAAGACATTCCTTGTTATTGTGATAATCTGAGGTTGGGGAGTTACATTGCTGTGCGCGTGCGTTGTTTCAAGGCACAAGATTGGCCAGACCGAGAAAAAAGATCCAATTCTGTGTTGGCACGCAACCCTTGAACCAATTGCTCGTTAGCTCTTTTTTGTACAAAAACCGCAGCCTGATTCAAAGCAGTGGTAATGGCCCGGGCACTGGAAGCGCCATGACAGACAATGGCAATACCATTGAGTCCTAAAATAGGTGCCCCACCGTATTCAGCATAATCAATTTTCTTTCCAAAACGCTTGAATGCAGCCCAAGAAATCAGGGTTCCCAAACGAGACCAAACGGACTTGTTCAACTCTGTTTTGAGCATGGTTGCCAAAGCTGTGCCCAAGCCCTCACTGAGTTTGAGGGCCACATTACCCACAAATCCATCACAGACAATAACATCAGTATCCCCAGTATACACATCTCGGCCTTCCACATTACCAATAAAATTCAAAGAAGAATTTTTAAGTAAAGCGTATGCTTCCTTGGTCAGGGCATTTCCTTTGCCCTCTTCCTCACCAATACTTAAAATACCCACTTTTGGATTGGTAATATCCAGAACATACCTGGCCAAAACTTCAGCCATTAACCCAAATTGTACCAGATTGTAAGGATTGCAATCTGCATTGGCCCCCACATCAATGAGTACAACAGGTTTTTTCAGGGTAGGCAAGATAGAGGCCAGGGCCGGTCGATCTACGCCAGTAACACGCCCCAGGATAAACATGCCGCAAGCCAATGCAGCCCCGGAATTACCAGCAGTAACCACCCCATGGGCCTGACCATCCCGGACCAGCCGAAAAGCGACTTGAATGGAGCTGTCTTTCTTACGGCGCAATACATCCGAGGGTTTTTCTGCCATGCCAGCAACTTGTGTAGCATGAACAATTTCCAGGTGCACATCACCATGGTCATGCTTGGCAAGCTCTGCTGCTATGGATGCCTCATCCCCGACCAGAATAATTCTAGCCCCAGTCTCACGAGCGGCAGCCAAAGAGCCCGGCACGTTTACCTCCGGACCAAAGTCCCCCCCCATGGCATCCACTGCGAGACAAATTTCTTTAGGCATCAGCTGTCTTGGCGTACTCACGACCCCTGTATTTTCCGCATTCAGGACAAATACTATGGGGCAAATTAGCTGCTCCGCATTCGCAGTAAATCACATTGGGTACAGGAATATGGTCATGGGATCGACGCATATTTCTTTTGGATTTGGATGTTTTCTTCTTGGGCAATGGCATAATAACACCTCTATCATTACATTATGTTCTAATTGTTTTTAATGGTAATGCCCCGCAAGGCTCTGGCCAGGGGAGACTGACTATCCGAGGAGCTGCATTGACAGGATTCCTCATTTCTATTTTTTCCGCAAAGGGGGCATAGCCCCAAACAGTTACTGGCGCAAAGGATTTTTTCAGGCAGGGCCAGAAGAAGCTCCTCCCTGAGTAATGCTCCAATATTCAACGTCCATCCTCTATCTGTACTCCGTAAATAGACTTCTTCTCCTTCAAGGGTATCCACATCTTCATAGGCTTCAAATGTATCAAAGTCTTGCAGAATATCCAATTTGGCTGCTTCAGCACAACGATGGCAAGTAGCTAAAATAGTTCCTTGCAAAACACCCCGTAGTAAAATTCCCTCAGGCTGAGGACAAATGGTCACCTTGGCTGCAAAAGGGCCGGATATGACATAATCTGCATTAAATTCCGCCCAGACTGCTTGCCAAAAAGTATCATCTTCAAAAAAAAATTCCCGACCATGCGCCGGGAGATTCGTGACGTCAATCCAGTGTTCAGCTATCATGGAGCACCTCGACATGGAAGTCGTATATGGGGCTTTACATCTTTGTCAAGGATTTTTACTTGCTTTCCCTACAAACTGCCTATATGTATTCAAATTCTTCTGGCGACAAATTGTGTTCATGGTCGGCAGAATGGACTCAAGTGCTGCCAGACCATGACAGCGAAGATATTTTTAGCATTACTCTGGAGGATATTATGGCAAAATTTTGTGAAATTTGCGGCAAGGGGCCCCAGGTCGGCAACCATGTCAGCCATGCCAACAACAAGACCAAACGTCGATTTATGCCCAACTTGCAAACTGTTCGTGCCCAACTGCAAAGTGGTGAAGTCAAGAGAGTCAAGGTTTGCACAAGCTGCATACGTTCCGGTGCTGTGACCAAGCCCGTAGTAGCAAGCTAAGCTGAAGCACTATGCAATAAAAAAGGCGGCCTTAGGCCGCCTTTTTTATTGGTTATTTCTGTAATTGTTGATTGACAAAGTCCCAATTGATAAGCTTGTCCAAAAAATCCTGCAAATAATCTGCGCGACGATTTTGATAATCAAGATAATACGCATGCTCCCATACATCCACTGTCAATAGGGCTGTGGCACCATGAGCCATGGGAGTATCTCCATTGGGGGTCTTCATAATCTCCAGCTTACCCTCTTTGAGTACCAGCCAGGCCCAGCCACTACCAAATTGAGTCAGGCCAGCCTCTTTGAAAGCTTTGGCAAAGTTTTCATATGAGCCAAAAGCCTGAGTAATTTGTTCGGCAATGGGTCCGGTGGGCACACCGCCTCCACCTGGTTTCATACATTGCCAATAAAAGGAATGGTTCCAGGTCTGGGCTGCATTGTTGAAAATACCTACTCGCGAAGTATCGCCAGCTGTAGCCACAATAATTTCACGCAGGGTTTTGCCATCAAGTTCAGTACCAGCAATGAGCTTATTGGTATTGTCTATATACAATTGATGATGTTTACCGTGGTGAAAATCAAACGTCTTGGCGCTGATATACGGGCTTAACGCATCCTTAGCATAAGGAAGATCCGGGAGCACAAAGATCATACAGCCTCCTTTTTGGGTATCGGATAAAATTATCCATAAGATTTAAAGGATAAACACTTTGTACAAAATAAGTGATCCAATGTCGCTGTCAACTACCAGCTTTTGAAATAATTGTCAGCTTATCTTTTAATTCTGCCTCAATACCAAAAATTGAAGGGCCCAAGACTGGAATAACCAGCTCTGGACTCTTCAATTTATAAACCATTAGATTTCTGATTACGGTTTTTTGAACCCGTACTCGCTCAAAATAGCCTGGCCCTTGTCCCCCAGTACAAAATCAATAAAGACTTGAGCCTCATCCTTGTGTTGGGATGCCGCCACCATTGCTATGGGATAGGTAATAGGGGTGTGCCCAGTAATTTCAGCCGTGACTTGAACCTGGTCCTTCTTTAAGGCTGCGTCCGTGGCATACACAAACCCGGCCTGCACTTCACCTCTAGCCACATAGTCCAGAGCCTGCCGCACACTTTCGGCCATGACAAATTTTGCAGACAACGGCTCATATATATTTGCAGCTTCCAGGGCTCCTTTGGTATAGCGACCCACGGGTACGGACTCGGGATTTCCTATGGCTACAAGCTGGACATCATCTTGAAGGAGCTCTTCCGGGGAACTGGGCTTAAGAGCATTATCTGCTGGAACAATAAGTACCAGGGCGTTGCCGGCAAAATTTTTTCTACTGGAAGAAGCCATCAGTTCTCCGGCCTTGTCCATGGTCACCTGGTCAGCAGAAGCAAAAACATCCACTGGTGCGCCCTGCTGTATTTGGCTTAAAAGAGGTCCTGAGGCCGCAAAGTTAAAAACCACATTTATATCCGGATAGGTGCTTTCAAAGTCTTTTTTTATTTCTTCAAAAGCATTGGTCAGACTGGCCGCAGCAGAAACAAACAAATCCCCGGCCCAAACTGGAGTGGTTCCCAAAAGCACAATGAGGAAAAACAAAGCATGACGCATTTTTACATACATAGGAAATCTCCTGGTTATAGGTAATAATGCCTTTTTCTCTGACCCTGTGAGCAGGCTTTGGCAATATTGTCACGAGTATCTGGCAAATCGTGACCAACATGGCGATACGTAGCGCTTCGTATAGACAAAGGAGAATATGAACATGCATACCTTGCCCCCAGGACTGAGCCCAAGCGCTCTACGCAAGCTTGATTCCAAGACTTTGCTGCAATTGACAGCTTATGCCCAACAAGAAATCGCCAGACGCGGTCTGAATAACCGGCCAACATACAAGGCCCCCAAAGCAGCGCGACTTTTTCAGGTTCCTGAATCCATCAAATATCTTACTCCTGCCCAACTTCATACCCTGCAACAATCTTTTCATACTTGGTTACTGGCAGCCAAAGATGGACGTTCTAAACAATCGCGCACCCGAATTTGGCTTCTTTTCTTACTGCTGCGTTATACAGGAATGCGTCTGGGCGAAGTCATAGAGCTTGATGACCGTACTGACTTTGACCTGGACCAAGGCCTCGTGCACATTGCTGGAGATGCATCGCGGCAGATTCCTTTGCCCACAGCATTGGTGGATAGTTTGCGCCTTTTTTTTGATACACCCATGAGCCTGGAGCTACGCGGTCAGGTTTTTCATTTGGATCAAGGCTATGTGCGCCGTATTTTTTCCCAGCAAGAACAAGATACAGGTATCCCCAGAGAACTCCTTAATCCCAGGGTCTTACGTCATTCTCGTGCTGTGGAACTTTTACGCGCTGGCGTACCTGTGGTCATTGTGGATGCCATGCTCGGATACCAGGGCTCCTCGTGTCCCTATATCAGTTTTTCCCATGCTGATACCCTGCGTATTATGACCCACTATGTCTATGAAGAAAAAAAAATGAAAACTTCAGCCCGCAACATGTTTATTGGTCAGGTCAGCACCATTCGTGCCAGTGGCATTTTAAGCGAAGTGGAAATAACCACAGCCACAGGCCTGAAAGTTGTCTCGGTCATTACCAAGGAAAGTTTTACCAATCTCGGCCTGGCCATGGGTATGACGGTCATGGCCACGATCAAAGCACCTTGGGTCGTACTGGTCAAAAAAGAATCAACCCTTAAAACCAGCGCCAGAAATCTATTTTGTGGACAAATATCAGCTCTGAACTCGGATCAGATTATGGCTGAAGTAGTTGTTGACCTTGATGACGGTACTAAAATTACATCTTTGATCACTGACGAATCTGCGACCAAATTAGCCTTGAATATTGGAGATGAAATCTGCGCCATGGTCAAAGCTTTTTCTGTGATTCTGACCATTGCTTAGTCTACAGACTCCTTGCTATACCCTCCGCAGTGCCCAATAGTTGTAACTCAAGGATGATGCATTGCCAAAAACTCGTTTTCTTATTTTTTTGATTAGTCTTTTCTTTGTTTTTTTATTCAGCCCAGCCCAAGCCCATACAACTTCATTGTCTGTGCAAGAAGCGCAAGAAATGATCCAAGCCCATGCTGGCGATCCTCAATTTATACTTTTGGACGTCCGTGCTCCAGAGCTTTATGAACAAGGTCATATTCCTGGTGCCCGCCTGATCAACTATTATGCGACCAATTTTGTGCGCCAAGTCTCCCAACTGAACCGTGAAGCCACTATTTTACTCTATTGCCATCATGGTCGCCAAAGCCCCCTGGCCCTGCGAGCCATGAAAAAACTACGATTCAAAGAATTGTATATCCTTGATGGAGGATTTACAGCTTGGGCCGAGGCTGGACTGCCTGTGGAACCTTAAAATCTCGGAAGATTTTCCTTTTGCTCAGCGTGCACAGGAAACAACAAGTCCGGCAGGACCCATTGCTTGTGCATCTTGGTCCAAGGACAGACAAAGCTCAGTGATTTGGCCAAAAGTTGTAACGTTTTCCCAGCCTTTGGTTCTTGCCCATAGCGATAGTCTCCCAGCACAGGATATCCAAGCCCGGCCAAATGCCTGCGGATCTGATGCGTGCGCCCACTTTTGATACATACATCCAAAAAAGTAATCCCAGCATTTTCGTCTTTGTGTAGAACTTGAAACAAGGATAACGCTGCCTTACCGTCCAGTGGCTGCTCCACAAGACACTTTTCCCAGGGCGGTATCCCGCGTATGATCACCTGATATTCCCGGCTGATTTTTTGTTCAGTAAACAAACGCCCCAACTGACCAGCAGCAAACCCAGTATGAGCCATAAGCACTATCCCCCTGGCTTCCCGGTCCAGGCGGTGTACAGGATGCAGTTCTTTTTTCTTCTTTAAGACCCCCTGAGTTAAGCGGGGCAAAGCACAATGATCGGCATATCTCGTGCCCTGAGATAAAATTCCTGTTGGCTTGCTCCAGATGGAATACCACATATTCTGTGCTACAAGTACAGGCTGTTCTGGAATAAGACCCAAAAGTCTCTCATCATAAAAAATTTCTATGGTTTGACCAGCCAAAGCCATAGTTGTGGCTCGGCGCAACCGCGTTGCCTTGCGGCCCACGCCCTTGATCCACACTCCACCCTTGTGCATACAATCCTTGACCCGTTTTTTAGACAAACCAGATTGTCGGGCCACCAGGTCACACGCCTGTTCCTCTATGCTGACCTTTATTTTCAGAGAAAATTTTGTACTTGGACTCATAATTCAACGTTAACAGCACACAATCCTATCAGACCGCGCCAAGTAATAAAATTATGCCAAAGGCGCTGTTGACAGAACCCATGCGTGCCCATATTTTTTTAACATTGTTCTCGGCAAGATGCTGTTGTCCATAAACTTTTGACTACTTTCTTTCCCAGTATGAGTGAACAAGATGAAAACATACCCAAGTAAAGATATTCATATTACTATTGATCATATTCAATCAGAACACGTCGTTACTCAAAAAGCGTTTGATGATTGGGAATTTCGCATCAAGGCTCTTGAAATTGCCTTGCGTATCAACCCTGATCTCCTGGATGGCTTTGAGGATGCAGACGGGCCCTTTTACATGTATTAGTGATGTGAGCAAATACCTTGCCCACAGGCCAAAGGTTGACCTGTTCCCTAGATATTCCTAACAAATACATGTCGTCTAAACAGTGCCATCATAAGGAGAATTCAATGGATCCAATGCACGCCAAACCATTTATCAAAGCAACCAGAGAAGTTCTCATGGCTATGGCTAATTTTGATGTTACTGCCGGCACACCATATATTAAAAAGGATAGGCTGGCCCGTGGCGATGTATCGGCTGTTATTGGTATTACTGGCGAGAAAAATGGTACCTTTTCTATTTCCTTTGACCGCCAGACAGCCATCCATTTAGTCAGGCAAATCCTTGGGGATGCCATTGAAGATATCCTTTACGATGTTCAGGATGCTGTAGGTGAAATCGCAAATATGATTTCAGGTCAGGCTCGGGTTGGTCTGGCTGAAATGGGTATAAAATTGCAAGGTTCTACACCTTCGGTGGTCATGGGGGATAACCATACTATTGTCCACATGACTTCCTCCCTGGCCATAGCCATCCCTTTCACCAGTGATGCTGGGCAATTTACCCTGGAATTTTGCTTTGAGTAACACCCATGAATCAACCAGCTAATATTAATGACCACCTTTTTGAACTGTTAGTTGGCACAAGTACCAGTCCACAAGCCCTGCCCCAGGATCTGGACTTGTTGGAAATGCCTCTGGAAGGCGTAGCTGCATACTGGCTGTCTGTAAAAAAAACCCTGGAGAGTAAAAAAAAGAATGACTCTTTTTTGCGCAACGAAGCCCAACACACACGCGAACTGCATATTCGCTATCTTTTGGAGTTAGCTTCCTCTTCCTTTACTTCCGATAAATGTGCTGCCCTTGCGCAAGTACGCAAACAAAATGTCCTGACCGAACTTTCTCGCAAATACATCCTCATGGCTATTGGACTTTTGGGTATTGTATCCCGTGAAAATCCTCAAAAAGTCATGATCCGTTTTTTATCTAAGTTCCACATAGCTCCAATTTTTGAAAAACAAGTTTTTGAGGTCGCCCAACTTATACTCAAAAATTTGGAGAATAAAGATCTGAACAAGGCGAAATTTTTAAATATTGATCACAAGCTAAAAACTGAAGCCCTGATCATTAATCTTATTTTTTATTGCATGTTGGCCAGACGCAATGGGCCTAAATCCTTGCTTGACTACCAAGACTACATTGCCTCAAATTATTTTAAGGACGGGCTTTCCCTTATCTGTGATGGTTTTGACTATGATTTTGTCAAATTCAGACTTAATTTAACCAAAAAAGAGATCCTCGAAGCTTTGGAGAAAAAGATGGATTTGTCTGCAGATATGGTCACAGCCATCAAAGCAGGTATGCCTTTACAAGACCTGTATCTTATTGCCAAAGCATATCTGCCTTAGTCTTTTTTGCCCAGGGAGAGCTACATTGTATCCCATTGTTCATACTGTACTGCTGACCATACACCCAAGGCAGCAGTAAGTTCTTCCTGAGAGATCCCCACAGCTCCCACTTGCCCTACCACCAACCCGGCCGAACAATTGGCCAAAATACTCGAAGTAAGCAAATCAAGTCCTGAGGCTATCCCTAACCCGATAACAGCAATAACAGTATCCCCAGCTCCTGTGACATCAAACACTTTTTGCGCTGTGGTCGATAAGTGATAAACACCTGTGCCCGGCAAAAATATGGCCATGCCCTCAGCGCCTAAAGTAATGACCAAGGCTCCAAGGTTTCGTTCCTGTACCAAACGCTTTCCTGCCTGGATGATTTCTTCCTTGGTTGTAATGGAGA
>JAAYGN010000043.1 GCA_012727715.1 Desulfovibrionales bacterium
GCCTGGCGCATTTTAGGCCAGGAAAGTTACGCTTTTGAAGTAGCCCAATGGTATGACTGGGATATGACCAAAAAGGCCGTTTTTGTGCCCATTGGCAATGCTGGCAACATCACGGCGATAATGAGTGGATTTTTAAAACTCTATCATTTGGGTATTATTGAAACCTTGCCCCAAATTTTTGGAGTCCAGTCTGCCCATGCGGATCCAGTCTTTCAGTATTACGCCCAAGAACCCCACAACCGCACATATACACCGGTTAAAGTACGTCCCTCTGTGGCTCAGGCCGCCATGATTGGCAATCCTGTGTCATTCCCCAGGGTCACCCATCTTGTGGACCAATACCTCGCCCTGGGCGGAACCAACGCCTTTCACGTGGTCCAGGTCAGTGAGCAGCAAATTATCGAGTCCATGCTGGTAGCCAACAAACATGGTCATATTGCCTGCACTCAGGGCGGTGAATGTTTGGCTGGCCTGCGTAAAGCCAAGGAACAGGAATTGATTGCACCTGATGTGCTGGCCATTCTTGATGCCACAGCCCATGCACTGAAGTTTTCTGGCTTTCAGGATCTTTATTTTCAAAATAATTTTCCTCAAGAATACCAGATAACATCTGACCGGTCCCTGGTGAACCAACCAGTTTTGGCCCTGAACCAGGAAGACAAAAACAGCCTTACTGAGGATGCCTTTACCCTCAAGGCTGCGGAAAAAATGGTGCAGCTCTTGGGGTTGACTCGCAGAAGTGCTGTGTAAATCCTGATCGCAGATCAAAAAAATACATCCGTATCCAACCTTAAGGTTGGATACGGTGTTTTCTCAGGGTAAATTTATACCAGTTTTTATAGTGATACACATATAACATCACTGAGCACTGAAAAAGTACGGAAAAAAACATACCCATCCACACTCCCTGGGCACTTTGCAACACCAAGTGTCCAAGAATATAAGCCAAAGGAATGCGTACCAACCAAGCGGCGGACCCAAAAATAAACGCTTGGTACATGGTCGCGCCAGCACCAACAAACGCACCACCCAAAATCATGGCTGCCAAAAGAGGCGGAGTGGCTGCCATGTTCCAGGCTAAATAACGAATGGCTTCACTCTGCACCGCAAGGTCCGGGGCAATAAAAGCAGTGGCAGGCTCAATAACCAGCCATAAGAGACCGGTAATAATGGTGATGACCACAACACCGATAACCATGATTTGGTAGCCTACCCGTTTGGCTCCTTGGGTGTTACCTTGTCCCAAATAATGTCCCACTAAAATGGAGGCTGTAAAATTAAAGGCCAGGCCTGGTAAAAAAAGAAGGGCTTCTATACGGATGCCCGCACTCATACCCGCCAAGGCAACAACACTATCCAAAGGCAGGCTGGCAGTAATGGCATACAAAACCATATAGGCCGAGTGCCAGACCAATTGCATCAGCCCTGCTGGGCCAGCCACTTTGATCAAATAGGGCAAAGCCAAACGGATCCAGCGCCAGGGTGCTATGCTCTGGGGGGTGAGCAAATCACAGCGAATGAGCATGACAATATTATAAATGGTGCCACAGAGCACTGAACCAAAAGTGGCCCAGGCAATACCCTTATAGCCAAAATTGGGCAGACCCCACAGACCCAGTCCAAAGCCAAGGTCCCCAATGGTGTTAACGGCTGTAACCAAAATCATGGAATAGAGAGGATAGCTTACATATTTCTGAGCTCGAAAAAAGGCGTTGCTAATGGTGAACAAATAATAGGCAGGCAAAATATACAGACTCACTCGTAGCAGATAACGGGCAATGGGCATAACTTCAGCTGGCATCTGCAACAGCTGCAAAAATTTTTCATCATACCAAAGCCCCAGTATAAAAATGATCAGACTGGTTATAAGACCCAAAGCAACACTTAAGCCCATGAAACGTTTGATACGTAAGGTCAGACCTGCTCCAGAACTTTGGCTGATGGCTGCAACGCTGCCATTGGCCAGGGCCACAGCCACAACCATAAAAAAGAACATGGCTTGGCTCATGACCCCCATGCAGGCCTGAGCTTCCCGGCTAATACGGCCAGCAACCCAGACATCCACAAACCCAATCAAAAAATGAAACAGCATCATGAGTACTTGGGGCCAGGTCAGACCCCAAATAGTTGCGTAGGGTGCGCTTTGCATGCGCTGATCAAAGGTCGTGTCAACCATAAAAACTCCGTTAAAGGTACCGCTCGTTCGCATGCGCTACAGAAGCATATTTGACAAGAGAAAAAAGAATCTCCCTTCTGGACTCACGCTTGCAATCCTCTAGGGGGGAAGCTATCAAACTTTTTTTTAATTGGGCAATGATCTAAGCCAGAATTAGTGAGGTTAATGTGAATTTTGAAAATTTGCCAGCCAGCGTCACCATTGTGGAAGATGGCCAGCGACGGTTTTTTTTAGTGGGCACTGCCCATGTATCCAAGGAAAGTGTTGAAGATGTCCGGCGTACTGTGGAAATTGTTCAACCTGACTCCATTTGTGTTGAATTGTGTCCCGCCAGACACCAGGCCATGATGCAGCGGGACAACTGGAAAAAAATGAATATTTACAGGGTCATTAAAGAGGGTAAGGCTGTTTTTTTACTTCTGCAATTGATCCTTCAGGCTTTTTATAGAAAAATTGGGGACAAGCTCGGTGTTCAACCTGGAGCAGAAATGCTGGAAGGAGTACATTTAGCCAACCAATATGGTGCTCACCTGGTCTTAGCAGATCGTGATGTACAAATCACACTCAAACGCATTTGGAGCTATCTTGGCTTTTGGAAAAAAGTACAGCTCTTAAGCCAGCTTTTGGCCAGTATTTTTGTTGATGAAGAGGTGGATCAAGATCTCATTGAGGAAATGAAGCAGCGGGACCAATTGGCCTCCATGATGGGAGCTTTTGCAGAAAAATATCCCGAGATCAAAGAACGCCTCATTGATGAACGCGATATCTATTTAGCCCAAAAAGTCCGCCTGGCACCAGGTACAAATATTGTGGCCATTGTTGGTGCCGGACATGTGGCTGGCATGCAGGCGCATCTGGGACACGAAGTGGATCTTGGTCCTTTAGAAGAACTTCCTCCACCTTCCAAATGGGGCAGCTTTTGGAAATGGGGTCTGCCAGGTATTTTCGTGCTTTTACTGGTCATTGGTTTTTTTCAAGGCGGCATGAGTACCTCCCTTGATGCTGTGTCCATCTGGATTGTAGTCACTGGCATTGGTGCAGCCCTTGGTGCTGCCCTGGCCCTGGGACATCCCTTGACCATTTTATCCAGCTTTGTCGCTGCTCCCCTGACCACTCTCCATCCCCTTATTGCTGTGGGCTGGGTGGCTGGCTTGGTCCAAGCCTGGATAAAAAAACCCACTGTGTCTGATCTGGAAGAACTCCCCACCAGCGTTATGACTGTAAAAGGGTTTTGGCTCAATCCTGTCAGCCGTATCCTCTTGGTCGTTATTTTTGCTAATCTTGGAGCCACTATTGGCGTCTTTGTTTCTGGCAGCTGGATTGCAGCCAAGATTTTTTAAAAGATACGTGTTTACCAGATTGCCTGCCTGTTATTTCCTCTAGAAAAACGCTTTTGCATAGAAGTCAGCTTGCATAGAAGCTGTTTCGGTATTTGTGGAGTGGAGGGATCCCTCGATTCAAATTCCTCCCTTCGTTACACTCAACCTGAATGACAGAGAAAAACTATCCCTGTATCCCGCACATTTTTATGGAGAACCAAAAAAAGCAGGGATGTGGACACACCCCTGCTCAATAAATCAAAGTAATACCAACAAATATTAACGCTTGGAGAACTGAAAGCGAGCACGAGCGCCGCGCTGGCCGTACTTCTTTCTTTCCTTAACTCGAGAATCACGGGTTAAGAAACCAGCTCTTTTGAGTACTCCGCGCATTTCTGGATCAAATTCAAGCAAAGCACGGCTAATGCCATGACGCACAGCCTGAGCCTGGCCAGAAAGGCCTCCCCCGGTAACTCGGCAAGCAATATTAAACTTATCCAGAGTCTTGGTCAGTTTAAGGGGTTGGTGAATAATCATCTGCAATGTAGCTCGTGGAAAATAGTCCGCAAACTCACGGCCATTGACCATAATGGTGCCAGTGCCTTTATACAATCTGGTTCGGGAAACAGAAGTTTTCCGCTTGCCTGTCCCATAGAAAAAATCTTGACTCATAATCTTTTCCGTCCCTTATATATCCAGTACTTCAGGTTGTTGGGCCTGATGAGGATGCTCTGTGCCAGTATATACTTTCAACTTACTAATAAGCTGGTAACCCAAGGCACTTTTGGGAAGCATGCCGCGGACAGCCTTGAAAATAACCTGCTCTGGCTTTTTAATCAGCATGTCCTGCAACGTAGTTTCTTTAAGGCCTCCGACATATCCAGAGTACTGATAATACATTTTTTGACTGAGTTTTTGGCCAGTAACTTTGATCTTATCCGCGTTAATAACAATGATAAAGTCACCGTTATCCATGTGCGGTGCAAATTCTGGCTTGTGTTTCCCCCGAAGTCGGGTTGCTATTTCTGTTGCCAAGCGACCCAAAACCTTGTCCTTGGCATCCACCAGATACCATTTTCGGCTCAGCTCGCTTGCTTTGGGGCTGTATGTTTTCATTTGATGGCTCCTGCCTGATAAACCCTTGTCGTTGTGAGTATTTTATCTTAAAAATTGGTGCGATATGCACGAATAGTTGTGCTTACTCACCGTAACCGCTACAACGTAACGAAACAAAACATGTGGGATAAGGAACGACTTCCCTACCTATCCTTGCCCTGCTTGTAAAGTCTTTTTCCCTACATAAGGGGAAATCAAGGGATCCCTATCCGGCATGACCCAAAGGAGAACTTTCGTGGCCAATATTCGCAAAGGTTTACTACAATTAGTTTTTTCAGGAAGCTTCATGAAGCGCTGGAATGACAAGATGCGGCCCATGGAGCTGGTGGAAGTTGATAAACAGGCCCACAAAATGATTGTGGCCTGGCTCTTATATGAGCTCAATGCCCCTCAAGATGATCTTGAGCGAGCTCAATTAGGCGAGGAAATTGTTCGCCATGGTATCTTCGACTACCTCTACCGTCTGGTTATTACTGATATCAAACCCCCAATTTTTTACCAAATAAAATCCAATCCAGCTCATTATCAACAACTTACCGACTGGGTACTCGACGAACTGCAACCCCGCGTCCAACCCTTGGGCAAAAAGTTTTGGGAGGACATGTGTATTTATTTTAAAAAACAAATTGGGGGCGAACACAACCTTACCTCGCGCATCTTGGATGCAGCCCATCTTTTTGCCAGTCGCTGGGAATTTCATCTGATCCGAGACCTCAATCCCTGGGATGAAGAAATGAAAGATATTGAGACAAACTTTCAGCTAGGACTGGAAAAACATTTAGATTTACAAGGCGTAGATGCTTTACTGCATAATACCAGCAAGGGTCTTGGAAAATTTGCCACCATGTGTGGACAGCTCAGATTTCAAAAACGATGGTCCCAAACTCCACGTATTCCTGAAACCTCAGTATTAGGACACATGTTTATTGTGGCCTGCTTGGCCTATTTTTTCAGTCTTGCTGTGGGTGCCTGTTCTGTACGCCGACACAACAATTTCTGTGCTGGCCTGTTTCACGACATCCCGGAACTTTTGACTCGTGATATTATTTCTCCAGTGAAACGCTCCGTACAAGGTATTGGCGATCTTATTCGAGAGTACGAAGAAAAAGAGCTGGACAAGCGACTTTTTTCCATTTTTCATCCCCAACAACATGCCATCCTGGTGGACCACTTAAAATACTTTCTTGGTACTGACGTGGGTTCGGAATTTACCTCCACCATTATTCAGGCTGGTCAAGCCCGGATTGTCAGCTGGGAACAATTACAAGGACAATACAACCACAATCACTATTTTCCCAAAGACGGTCGAATGCTCAAAATTTGTGACCAATTGGCAGCATTTTTGGAAGCCTATACAGCTCTTTCCAATGGTATCGCCAATGCACAACTGCAACATGCTTTGTGGCGCATTCGCACCAAGTATCAAAATGAGGCTTTAACTGAAGAGTTGCATATTGGAGCTCTTCTGGCAGACTTTGATTAACTGCTACAATATTTTCATTACTCATTTTAGGAGAAATCTATGCTATTACGTAAACGTGCCTGGGATATTATGCGGGAAGAATATGCTGTTGTTCGGACTGAATCCAGCCTGACAGAAGCCATTGCAGCCTTAAGTGCCATTCAAAAAAAACAGCCAGACATGACCTTTGCTCTGGTTTTTACTGAAAATGATCGCTTTGCCGGCCTACTGTCCATGTGGAGTTTGATCCAAAGCATGGGGCCATGCATGCTCAAAGGTTCTGATTTGATCAGCCCTCAGGTCAACTGGGATGATGCCTTTGAACAGGCCTGCCGTAATTGTGCTCAAGTCAAGGTTAAAGATTGCCTGCAACCCGACGTGCCTATTGTAAAGCCCAATGATCTTCTGGCCAGAGTGCTGGAAGTTTTTCTGGATTATCGTCGAGGTCGGGCCGTGGTCGAGGAAGGAGGTCGTATTATCGGGGTCATTACCCTGGCCGATGTATTCAAAGAAATTCAGGAATGTATCATCCCATAAAACTCCTTTAAAAAAATAAGGGCCCCTGCAGCATAACTACAGAGGCCCTTCTGGTTTCATGGGTTGGTGAACTTAGGCGACATCTATTCGTACTTCAGGCCAGATCTCGTCCATGGTTTCCACGGTCTTTACCTTGATGCGTTTACGCAATTCCTTGGGGATTTCATCCAAATCATGCGCATTACGGGCCGGAATCAATACTTTTTTGACTCCCTGGCTCACAGCTGCCAAGATTTTTTCCTTAATCCCGCCTACAGGCATAACCCGTCCACGCAGAGTAATTTCTCCAGTCATGGCCACATCTGATGCTACAGGATGATCCGTCAAGGCCGACAGCAAGGCTGTAACCAAAGTCACCCCTGCAGAAGGACCATCCTTGGGGGTTGCGCCTGCTGGTACGTGAATGTGAATATCGTGGGTATCAAAAAAATCCTCTGCAATCTGCAATGTTTTTGTTTTGCTTCGTGCATAACTCAACGCTGCCTGAGCGCTTTCCTTCATGACCTCACCCAGTTTTCCAGTCAGGATAAGTTTGCCCTTACCTGGCAACAAGCTGCACTCAATATGTAAAATCTCTCCACCGTAAGGAGTCCAAGCCAAACCCAAAGCCACACCAGCTGGCATGGTCTTTTCTCTCTCCTCATCTATAAATTTGGGTTGTCCCAAAAGTTTGATCAACGCAGAACTGGTCAGACGAAAGGGGCCCTTGCTTCCTTCAGCTACTTTGCGAGCATATTTCCGGCACACAGCACCAATTTCGCGCTCCAGATTACGCAGTCCTGCTTCACGAGTATAGTTTCGGATAATCTCTGCCAGCACAGCATCAGACATGGACAAAATATCCTCGTCCAGCCCATTTTCCTTGATTTGCCTGGTCAAAAGATAACGTCTGGCAATGGCTATTTTTTCCTGCTCTGTATAACCAGGAATGCGGATCACCTCCATACGATCCAGCAAGGCCGAAGGAATGGTATCCAGCATGTTGGCAGTGCAGATGAACATAACCTTGGACAAATCATAGGGCACATTCATGTAATGGTCGGAAAAAGAATTATTTTGTTCCGGATCCAAAACCTCCAGCAGAGCTGAAGACGGATCACCCCGAAAGTCACTGCCAAGCTTGTCTATCTCATCAAGCATGATCACGGGATTGACTGTCGCAGCATCTTTCATGGCCTGAATGATTCGACCTGGCATAGCCCCAATATAGGTACGTCGATGGCCTCGAATCTCTGCTTCATCACGCATCCCACCTAAAGACATGCGTACAAACTTGCGACCCAAGGCCCGGGCAATGGATTTTCCCAGAGATGTCTTGCCCACACCAGGAGGACCCACAAAACACAAAATCGGACCTTTCATACTGGGATTGAGTTTGCGCACGCTTAAATATTCAAGAATACGCTCCTTCACCTTTTCCAGATTATAGTGATCCTCATTCAAAATCCGACCAGCTTCTTTAATATCCAAACGGTCCCTGGAAGATTTCTTCCAGGGCAGATCAATAATCCAGTCCAGATAGGTACGCAAAATAGTGGACTCAGAACTTTCGGGATGCATGGCTTCCAGGCGAGATAATTGTTTTTCTGCTTCCTTCTTAACCTTTTTAGGCAGTCCCAGGGATTGCAGGGAGCGCCGCAACTCCTCAAACTCTTCGTTTTCTCCCCCCTTATCACCTAATTCCTTACGAATGGCCTTGAGTTGTTCCCGCAAAAAATATTCCCTTTGCGCTTTGTCCATACCTTCTTTGGCCATGGACTGAATTTTGGCCTGCATGGAAGCGACTTCAACTTCCTTGACCAGCTGCGCATTCACCAGTGTCAATCGCTCCAAAGGATCTTGGCACTCCAGAATACGTTGGGCTTCAGAAGTTTTCATGCGTAAATTCGAAGCAACGAGGTCGGCCAGGCGGCCATGCTCATTCACGGAATCAAGGACACTCATGATCTCGCCAGTATCAATACCGCGCAAGGTCAAGATTTTCTCACTTTGTTCCTTAACAGAACGCAGCAAGGCTTCTTCCTGAGGACCAGCATGCTCTACAACCTGCTCATCGATGATTTCCAGATGGACCTTGTCATAGGGCTCTGTCTGGACAAATTCTGTAATTCGTGCCCGACTCAAGCCCTGTACAAGAACTTTAAGGCGCCCATCAGGCATCTTCAACATCCGCATGATCATGGCGACTGTGCCAATTTCATACAGATCTTCTGGACCAGGATCTTCAACACTTTCATCTTTCTGGGTACAAATGAGAACATAGCGATTGCTGTTCAATGCTGCGTCCACGGTCTGAATACTTTTTTCTCGACCAACGAACAAAGGCAAAATCATATAATTAAACACAACAATATCCCGTACAGCCAGCACGGGCATAGTCGTAGGGATTTCATTTTGAGATAGGTTGGTTTCAGCTTCTGCCTGTTCAGAAACTTCTTCTATATTCTCATTTTCAGATATTGGCATCTTGCTATCGCCCATGGAATACTCCTCATGGTGGAAAATTCATAAAATTATTGGGTAAAAAATAAATGCAGACCAGTTATAAGACGTATTTCAGGGGATGCAAGGGCAAAAAAGATAAAATCACGGTAAAACTGTCTCTTATATCAATCCCAGGGCTCTAAAACTGGAAAAATCACTGCCCACAACAATGAGATGGTCTAAAAGACGCAGGCCCAGCTCTGCACATAAATGCGATAGGGACTCAGTTAATACTTTATCCTGATGGGACGGCTGAGGATTGCCTCCAGGGTGATTGTGCACCAAAATTATGCCACTGGCATGGTGACGAAGAGCGACTTCAATAATTTCACGAGGGTAAGCAGCAGTCTGATCTACTGTACCGCGCATAATAGGCTCAAAAAGAACCAAACGATTTTGATTATCTACCAATAAGAGCCAAAATTCTTCTTTGGTCAAATGCCCCAAACGAGAACAGACCAGCTCCCGAACCTGGTCTGGTGAAGAAAACTTCACTCGCTCCTGTAAAGGAGCATGAGCCTTGCGAGCCATGCATTCCTGGAGAGTACGCCAAAAAGAGACCGTGGCCTGCCCCAATCCTGGAATTTCTGCCAGCCGTTCAGGTGCAGCTCCAAGACAGCCCCCCACCGATCCAAAGCGCAAAAGCATTTCCTTGGCAATGGCCTTGGTATCTTTGCGGGGTATTGCGTAGGTCAGGAGTAATTCTAGCAATTCATGGTCCGCCAAGCTTCTGGGAGCTGTAGCAATACGCTCCCGCAATCGTTGTCTGTGTCCAAGATAATGAGGAGATTGTTCTTTTACCATAAGCGTTGTGCATCACGGACCAAGCGTTCCAAAGCTTGAACAGGACGCAGGCGTCCTGACTTGACATCTGCATCTGCTTGCAGGGCAAAATCCCAAATCTGACTGATGCGCCTGGGGCCTAATTTTTGCGCTAATTGTTTTTTCTCAGCCTTTAACCTGGGATAGAGCTGTACCTGGTTATCCTGCCCTTGAGCCAGCAACCACAATATCCGGGCCTCACGCACCAAGAGCGCGGAAATGGGAAAAAGCATATCACCACTGGCCATTTCCAAATCATTGAGCATCGAGTTCCAGACGTCCTTTCCTCCATGCTGAGTTTGACAGGTGCGTAAAAAGGCAAAGACATCAAAGTCCTGCTGCTTGTCCAAGCAAACCAGGTGGTTGGATTCGACAACCTTGCTTTCCCCAAGCAAAAGGAGAATCTTGTCCAACTCGTTGCGCAGAGCAATGACAGATAACGGCAAAGATTCTATCAGTATTCTTCTGACCTGAGGAGCAAAGGTCAAGTGATGGGTGGCTGCAAACTTGTCCACTTCCTGGCCAAGGGTATTGTAGGTAAGGCCCGGGTGTTCCCAAATCCAGCCTTTTTTTTGGGCGACCTCCCAGTACTTTCCTTGGGTAATGGCCTTGGGTGGCGTTGCCTTGCCAGCTTTCCATGCTCCTTCCAGACAAAAAACCGGCCAAATAGAAGGCCGGTCCATGCTGAGTAAGGATTCAATTTTTTGCCAAAAATCTCCACTTTGATCCTGAGCTCGGCGCAATACCACGGCGTTGGGTGGTCCCATCATATTGGGAACAGTGAGGATTTGCCAATAATGCACATCCACATCCTCATCACCCCAAAAAATACGCAGGCTAAATCCCCTGGGCACAAGCAACTCGGCCAGACGATCTTTAATGAGTTCCGGATCCGGACAAATCAAAAAAGAAAATCCCTCTTTGGACATATCAAAACTTCTGGGACAATCTGTCAGCCACTATGCGTGCTGCCAGGTCAATGGCCGACCGAGTTGCTTCTCGCTTGGCCGAAGTTTCCTGAATAATACCCTCACTGGTGCGCGTGCCACCAGATCCTCGATAAGATTCTGAAGCGACCACTGTTCCTGAAGTCCAGATCAAAGAATGGGTAAGCGCATTATAAATGCTCACCTCCAACTGAATTCTCGCCTCAGACTTGAGGGTCACATCATGGCGGCCTTTAAGAGAATCCGAAGTACTGTATGAGTGCACAACAATATTCATGGTTGCCTGGGCTTCATCCCGACCCACCCAAGTAACCTTGCCCCGACGTGTAAATTCATCACGAATACTGCTGCGCAACATGGGCTCAATCCATGTTTCTGTAGTGGGATCGGTAACTTTGTTCAAAAAAATTTTGGTACTGTCTTCAGGTAAATTAATGGGCGCAAGTCCTGAATATTGATACCCACAAGCAGACAGCACCAGCGCACTGCAAAGTATGTAAAAAAGTCTATTTAACCACCACATTGACCAATTTTCCCGGGACAACGATAACTTTGACAATATTTTTGCCCTCAATGTATCGTACAATGTTTTTATCACGCAAAGCCAGATCTTGTACTGTTTCAGAACTGGCATCAGCAGCAACACTAATATGGCTACGCAACTTGCCATTAACCTGAATAACAACTGTTATTTCATTGGTTTTCAATGCTTCAGGATCGTACACTGGCCACAACTCATGCACAAGGCTTTGACTATGTCCCATGGTTGCCCATAACTCTTCACAAATATGAGGTGCTATGGGTGATAAAATAACCAGAACAGAAGATAATGCTGAAGACAATAATGTTGGGCCATGTGGACTTTTTTGCAGTTCATCCTTCACTGCATACAAGGTGTTAATAAGCTCCATCATCGAGGCAATAGCTGTATTGAATTGAAATTTATTCTCAATATCACGCTCTACACGACGCACGACATCATGTTCTTTACGTCGTAACTCTGCCTCAGCATCACTCAATACACCTGCAATGGGAGAACAAGGGGCCACTGCCGTAAGGCTTTCTTTAAGACTTTCCACCAAACGCCATAGTCGATGTAAAAAGCGACTGGCACCCTCAATACCTTGATCATTCCATTCTAAATCCTTTTCTGGCGGCGAAGCAAACAAACAAAATAAACGGACCGTATCTGCTCCATATTTTGCTACCATAGCATCAGGATCCACCACATTGCCTTTGGACTTGGACATTTTGGAGCCATGGAGCAAAACCATGCCCTGGGTTAACAAGTTGGCAAAGGGTTCTCCGTGAGCAAGATAGCCCTGATCGCGTAAAACCTTGGTAAAAAATCTTGAATACAGCAAATGCAAAATGGCGTGTTCAATGCCCCCAATATATTGGTCCACTGGCATCCAATACGCAGCATCTTCTGGAGTAAAAGGGTGGTCTTCATTGCGGGCCGCCAAATACCGGGCAAAATACCAGGATGATTCCACAAAGGTATCCATGGTATCTGTTTCACGGCGAGCGGGCTGGCCACAGGAGGGACAAATAACCTCTACAAAGGTCTTGCAATCTGGCAAAGGAGAACGACCATCCGGGTTGACCTGGACATCCAAGGGCAGTTCCACTGGCAAATCCTTTTCCGGCACAGGAACAATGCCACAATGGTCACAATAAATAATGGGGATCGGTGCACCCCAATAGCGTTGACGAGAGATGTTCCAGTCGCGCAAGCGGTAGTTAATGGTTGCCTTGCCCAGGCCACGTTCCGCCAAGGACTGCACAATCACTGCTTTCGCTGCCTCTGAGTCCAGACCATCATACTCACCAGAATTGACCATAAAACCAGCATCCACATAGGCCGTCTGCTCATCCAGAACCATGTCCGGATCTTTGGGGGCAATGACCTGAACTTTTGGAAGACCATATTTTGTGGCAAAATCAAAATCACGCTGATCATGGGCGGGCACGGCCATTACTGCTCCTGTACCATAGTCCATGAGCACAAAATTTGCCACATAAATGGGCATCTGGCGACCATTCATGGGATTGAGGCAATACCTTCCTGTAAACACCCCTTCCTTTTCCAAATCCTCGGCTGTGCGCACAATGCGCTCCATTTTGGCAATGCGTTCCACAAAGGCCCGCACCTCCTTTTCCTGGCTGGATCCAGCAATAAGTTTTTCTACAAGGGGATGTTCAGGAGCCAAACTCATAAAAGTAGCCCCAAAAAGAGTATCTGGTCGAGTGGTAAAAACCGAAATCTGTGCATCCATATCTTGGACGCTAAAAGAGACCTCGGCACCTGTGCTTTTTCCGATCCAATTTCGCTGCATGGCCAAAACCCGTTCTGGCCATCCACCTGACAAGGTTTCCAGATCAGCAAGGAGCTCTTCTGCATAGTCCGTAATGCGTAAAAACCATTGTGAAAGTTCTTTGTGCTGGACTTCAGAATCACATCGCCAGCACAGTCCTTCCTCAACTTGTTCATTGGCTAAAACTGTATGACAGCTCGGACACCAGTTCACGGGTGCTTTTTTGCGATAAGCCAGGCCAGTTTTGAAAAAATCAAGAAAAAACTTCTGTTCAAAACGGTAGTATTTTGGATGACAAGTAGCAATTTCTCGCTCCCAGTCATAAGAATACCCAAGTCTTTTGAGTTGGGTGCGCATATTGGCGATATTTTCATACGTCCATTTTGCGGGATGAATCTTATGCTGAATGGCTGCATTTTCTGCGGGCATTCCAAAGGCATCCCAGCCCATGGGATGGAAAACATTAAACCCCTGCATACGCTTGTAGCGGGCCACAACGTCACCAATGGAATAATTGCGTACATGGCCCATATGGATACGGCCAGAGGGATAGGGGAACATTTCCAAAACATAATATTTTTTCTTTTCAGTCACTAGTGCTGAACGAAAACACCCTTCACTATCCCAAAATCGCTGCCATTTTTCCTCTATGGCCTTAAAGTCATAATGTTTCATGCTTTCCTCAAATAATAATCACACTGGTGTGCCCTTTTGCTGCTCAATCTTTGTCTTTTTAGCCACAGCGTCCAAGATGCCATTGACAAATTTTTTGGAATTATTGTCTCCAAAATTCTTGGCCAGCTCAATGGCTTCATTCATGGCCACGCGCACTGGAATATCTGAACAATAGAGCATTTCATACAAACAGAGGCGAAGAATGGTCAATTCCACCTTGGCAATACGATTGATTTTCCAATGCTTGGAATGCTCGGCAATAGCTGTATCA
>JAAYGN010000044.1 GCA_012727715.1 Desulfovibrionales bacterium
GCACTTACCAGGCACCCGTAGGGTTCAAGAAAGTCCTTTGCGTCCGCCTGGAGCCGGACATCATCATCGACCAGCAAAGCGTGTATTTTCATCGTGTCAGCAGAGCTGTCGGATTCCAAGCCCATACCAAGCTGAACAAAATCTTTCGGGATACTCATACTTTTTCCTTGTCAAAATCGCCCTGCACATGACTCCCCCCTTTTGGGGGATATGACCATTAAAGCCTTAGCAAGGACTTTTTTTCCAAAATAGGGCCAGTTACATATTGATACATTTGCTGTGGGTCATGCTCTATCTGCATGTCGATGCAGGTGAATGATTGCAGCATCCTTTGCTGCATTAGCACAAGTTACATTTTGATACATATAATTACCTGGCTATCATACTCTCCTCGTGCAGGAAGAGTATGTTTCTACGCAAGAGGGACGATCACAAACAATATGGAGGCTTCCAATGTGTAGAGGCTATTATGAGCTGAGCGCCGACTTCAATCCTGTTTTGCTGAAAAAATTTCTGCTGGAAATTCATGTGCCATCAGAAATGGAGGTGCGCCTAGGTGTGCCTGCAGGCCGCCTTGAGCAGTGGCTTCACGATCTTGCCGGGCTTTTGTGCGGCATGCCCCAACCACCTCAGGTCGACAACAGACCGCAGCAGCCAGAAATATTGTCAGGTCATTGCCATTGCATATTAAGCGCAGAAGAAATTAGGCTACTGCTCTGCTGAACAGTTTTGATTTTGCTTCGGCCTACCGGTGTGGTGGAGTACAGCCCCATAAAAATATTCGTGCAGGGCAGTATCAGGGCTGCTTTGGGTTTGTCGGATACAGGAAAATTCTGGATGTCTGTGTATGAATCTTTTCACTTGCAGTTCATTTTCCTGCCTGGTCAAAGTACAGGTCAAATAAACTAAAAGTCCGCCCGGAGCCAGTTCTTGGGCGGCCTGATCTAAAATATTCCTTTGTAATGCGACCAGTTGTTCACAGTCGGCCAGGGTGCGTTTCCATTTGATATCCGGTCGCCTGGAAAGTACCCCCAGCCCGGAGCAGGGCACATCCAAAAGGATGGTACGTGGTTCTTTATGCACGGGGTAGGACTTGATTCCAGAAGCCTGAAAGAGAGGAACAGGCAGTCCCAGTCGTTTTGATTCTTGCCTACATTGTTGCACGCGAAAGGTATTGGTATCACTGGCCCAGACTTCTTTACCCATTTCCGCCAAGAAAAATGTCTTGCCGCCTCGTCCAGCACAGGCATCATATACAGGGCTCGGCCAGTCAGCAGCCTTTAATTCCAGCATAATTTCTTGGGCAGCCAGTCTTTGACGGGTCAGGTGTCCTTGAGCCACAGCCAGGTGCAAATACTCTGGCCATTCTTTGAGGGCCATTCCCCATTCCCAAGACCGCGTGGCTAATGATCTGAGTTTGTCGTGGAGTTTCGCGGCCTCAAGATGAGTATTGTTGATTCGGACCCCTGTGGGTGGCGTTTGTAATGTACTTTGAAGGAAAGCCTGGGTGGACTCTTTGCCGTAGTCTTGAAGCCAGAGCTGAACCAGCCACAAAGGGCAAGCATACCAGGCCGCAAGATAGGTTGGGTAGTCAACGGCTTTAGCTTTATAATAGTCTGGATAATGCACCGTTTGGCCCAGACGTAGCACATTGCGCAGTACGCCATTGGCCACTTTGCCCATGGTCTGGCTGGTGCATTGTTTAACAAGGTTTACTGCCCAATTAAGGGTCGCATATTCTGGAATGCGACGTAAAAAAAGCAGTTCATAAATGGCGACACCCAGGATACGTTTAATGATGGGAGATGTTTGGGCGGGCTTGCTTAGGAGTTGGCCCAGAAGGAAATCAATACGGCCCTTATAGCGCAAGTAGCCGTAAGCAAGTTCTGTGGCCAGGCCTTGGTCAGGTCCTGGTGCTGCTTTTTGTAAAACTCTATTCACAGCTGCCTGGATATCTTGATGTTGGTCCAGGCAATATCGAAGTATATCCAGGGTCATACTACGAGCTGGCGGAATGCTCATGTGCTGAATTCTCCAATGGCCCATTCTACCTGCTTCAAGGACAGGGTTGTATCCAGGCAAGGGCCAAAGGGACGGGAATTGAGAATGCCGTACACAGGAATAGGATAGGTATCCTGAATACCACTGGCCAGATCACGCTCACAGGCCACAGCAATAATCAACTTGGGGCGATGTTGAACCACAATGCGCCGGGCAATGGTCCCACCAGTGGCAATGGCCAAGTTGATACCATATTTATCACGAAGATCCAACAGTCCGGCCAGGGAGCACAGGCCGCAACGCTTACAATTGTCTATGTCATAGGTCAGTCGATATTGGCAGCGACTATTTTGAATACAATGAGGCATAAGTAAAAGAATCTTGTGGGGTGGATAGCGATGGCCTTCCCCTTTGACCAATTCATTATTGACCTTGATAAAAGAGGCCTGGACCGTTTGTTTGGAAATACCAATGAGACGCCCCAAGAGGGTCATGAGGGGGAGAAAAAGTTTGATGGTCAGACCCCGAATCCGCTTGGCCATCAGCACTGAACGACCCAGGAGAATATTTAAGACCAGAGCCAGGGCAGCCCAGCCAATAATCAAAACAAGAGCAATAGTAAAAAGGCCCAGTATCCAGGGAGCCGTAGGATGAATGGTGGTCAGGCCCACAAAGGGAATGACCCATAAAAGAACCAAGAAACAACAGATAAGGATGGAAGAGCCTGTGATGAGACCGATAAAAACTCGCTTGCGGGTTTGGAAACTGTCCCGAATTTCTTTTTCCAGGGGAGCATATTTCTGATCCGCAATGGGGGTTTTGGTCATTTTTTTATCAGTCTCCAGGGCAAACAGGATCTTGGAGCAGGTAGTCTCCAGCACATCGACTCAAATAGCCACAATAAAACTCCCGTCCACTTAAAGCCTTACTACCAGCCGGTTTCAACACAGGCACCTGATAGTAGCGATCTTGGCAGGCAATGAGCAAGGTATGTTCAACTACGCCGGCAATGTGTCCTGGAGCCGTGTTTTCCGGTACAGGCTCACCAATGGTGCCAGGATGAATGGTTAGGCGTAGTCCCTTTTTACCCAATCCATGCCAGTCAAACCAGGAGCCAGGCCAGGGGAAAAGACCGCGGATCTGGTTATGAACAGTCCAGGCTGGCTGGTTCCAATCAATGCGTCCCTCTTCCTTGGATAATTTTTTGGCATACGTGGCCCGGTGGTGATCTTGAGGGATACGCACCAGACGGCCTTGCTCCATTTTTTGCAAGGCTTCTACCACAAGGCGACCACCCATTTCCGCGAGCTCATCATGCAAGCTCTGGGCTGTATCATTTATGTCTATGGCCAAGCTTCTTTGCAGCAAGATATCGCCAGTATCCAGGCCAGCTTCCATAGCCATAATGGTGATCCCTGTTACCGGGAGACCGTCCATGATGGCACGTTGGATGGGTGCAGCTCCACGATACTCGGGTAGCAAGGATGCATGAACGTTTATGGCTCCAAGGTTTGGGATATCCAGGACATCTTGGGGCAAGATAAGGCCATACGCAGCAACCACCAGCAAGTCTGGTTCCAAGGAGGCCAAGGTGGCGATATCTTCCTGGTTTTTGAAATTGCTGGGTTGAAAAATGGGTAACCCATGCTTTAAGGCCAGAACTTTTACTGGAGGGGCCTTGCAAATTTGTCCCCGACCACAGGGGCGGTCGGGCTGACAATAAACGCCGACTACCTGACAGCCATCCCAGTCCAAAAGATGGCTAAGGGAGGCAGCAGCAAAGTCCGGGGTGCCCATGAACACTATTTTTCGTCGTCTTTTTTCTGCTTCAGCCATTTTTTGACTTTACGCTCGTATAAGGTGCGTTTTAATTTACTGATTTTATCGATAAAAAGTATGCCATCCAAGTGGTCGACTTCATGTTGCAGGCAAATGGCCATAAGTTGGTCACAATGCATTTCTATGGGTTTACCGTCCAGATCCAGGGCGCAAAGCTTAAGGCATTCTGCTCGTTTTACATTGGTTCGGTAGCCCGGCACGGACAAACAACCTTCCTCGGATTCCACTTCTCCTTTAAGGTCATGCAGCTCTGGATTGATGAACACATGAGGATCTTCGCGTTTATCAGGTCCACTTAAATCTACCGTAATTATACGCAGACTTTCACCTACCTGGGGAGCGGCAAGACCTATACCGTTATCAGCATACATGGTCTCAAGCATATCTTCAGCCAAGATGCGGATTTCATCAGTAATTTCCGTTATCGGCTGGGCTATTTGGGCTAAGACCGGGTCTGGATAGGTCCGAATTTTTCTATGCATGGTAACTACTCTTTGGGCTTTTCTCGCAGGCGTAAGCCCAGTTCACGCAATTGGCCTGTGTCCACAGAAGATGGTGCTTCGGTCATCAAACAGGCTGCTTTTTGGGTTTTAGGAAAAGCAATGACATCGCGAATAGATTTGGAGGCAGACAAAAGCATAACCAGGCGATCCAGCCCAAAGGCAATGCCTCCATGGGGTGGAGCACCAAAGGCCAGAGCCTCCAGTAAAAAGCCAAACTTGGCCGTAGCCTCATCTTCTCCGATACCCAGAGCGTCAAACATCTGCTGTTGGACACTGGCATTATGGATACGAATGGAACCACCACCTACTTCTGTACCATTAATAACCAGGTCATAAGCTCTGGCAACAGCCTGGGATGGATTGGTAGTTAAGATCTCGAGGTCTTGAGGTGCAGTAAAGGGATGATGTTTGGCCACATGGCGTTTGGCCTCGGGGTCCCATTCCAAAAGTGGAAAGTCCGTAATCCATAAGGAAGCAAATTCTTTTTCAGGGATAAGATCAAAGCGTTCGGCAAGCTTAAGTCGTAGATTGCCCAGGGCACTATTGACCATGTCCGGAGCTCCGGCCTGAAAAAAAACAATGTCTCCAGGTTGAAGATGAAGAGCCCCGGCCAACCCGGCACGTTCTTCATCACTTAAGAATTTGGCAATGGGCGATTGCCAGCCATCTTCCTTGATTTTGATCCAGGCCAATCCTTGGGCACCATAGATTTTAACAAAATCTGTAAAGTCATCGATTTCTTTTCTGGAAAGCTCCGCTCCACCGGGTACAGGCAGGGCTTTAACCAGGGCAGCTGTTGCAAAAAGCTTGAACTGGGAGCCGCGCACAATATCTGTTACTTCCTGCAGATGGAGATCAAAACGAACATCAGGTTTGTCCACACCATATTTGTCCATGGCCTGAGCATAGGTCATGCGCGGTAAAGGCAAGGCCAGCTCATGTCCCAAAGCGTCGTGCATGACCCGAGCCATCATGCCTTCAGCCATGGTTATGACCTGGCTTTCGTCAACAAAGGACATTTCAATATCAATTTGGGTAAACTCAGGCTGGCGATCAGCACGCAGATCTTCGTCACGAAAGCATTTAACAATTTGATAATAACGATCCAGCCCGCCGCACATGAGCAGCTGTTTGAAAAGTTGCGGGGATTGGGGCAGGGCATAAAATTGTCCTGGGTTAACCCGGCTGGGTACCAGAAAATCCCGCGCTCCTTCAGGAGTGGATTTGGTTAATACCGGAGTTTCTATTTCCAAAAAATTTAGATCATCCAGGTAACGTCGTACAGACTGGGCAATGCGGTTGCGGAGGATCAGGTTATCAGCCAGGGCTTTGCGGCGTAAGTCAAGAAAACGATATTTAAGACGCAGGTTTTCTGAAACTTCAATACGATCCTCAATGGGAAAAGGAGGAGTTTTAGAGGTGTTGAGCAATTTAAACTCCGTGACATAGACTTCAATAGCCCCAGTTGCGAGCTTGGAATTGACCATGTCCTCGGGTCGATGCCGGACCACACCCTTGATGGCTAACACAAATTCTGTGCGCAAAATATGGGCATGTTCATGGGCCTTGGGTGCGACTTCCGGAGAAAAGACGACCTGGGTCAAGCCATGCCGGTCTCTAAGATCAATAAAGATAAGCCCCCCGTGATCGCGCCGATATTGCACCCAACCCATGAGGCAGACTTCCTGGTCCAGGTTATTAGGCCCAAGGGCTGCACAGGTGTGCGTTCTTTGCCATCCTTCCAGGCTATCTAATTGCTGTTCTATATTCCGGTCATCCATAAAAATTTTCCTTATTAACAAGTAGAGTAAACTTGTTTTTGTCCCTGTAAAGAGTTCAGGATTTTCTAAAACCCAGAGCCTGTTCCAAGTCTTCTTGCCCAATAGCTTTTTGAACACCTGTAGCCATGTCTTTGACCACGATTTGCCCCTTGTTCATTTCATCTTCACCAAGGATAAGGCAGGTCTTTACTCCCAGCTTATTGGCCTGGCGCATTTGGGATTTAATACTTTTGGTCTCAAAGGACACCTCCCCTACAAATCCTCGATTGCGCAAACGTTGGGCCAACAGCAGGGCAGTGTTAAGTGCACTGTTGTCCAGAGCAAACATATAAAAATCATGACTGGGAGCATGGTTTTGGGCGTACAAAAGAGCCAGACGGTCCATGCCACAGGCAAAACCAATACCAGGCAGATTCGGTCCTCCCAATTGCTGAATAAGTCCATCATAGCGTCCGCCACCAGCCACAGCTGTTTGGGCACCAATGTCACCCGAGACAACTTCAAAAGTGGTACGCTGGTAATAGTCCAGGCCGCGGACCAAACGATCATTAAGGTGATAGGGCAGATGGGCCAAATCTAAAATTTCTCGTACTTGAACAAAATGGTCGGCACAATGGGCACACAAAGAATCAGTAATGCTTGGGGCATTGGCCACAAGATTTTTGCACGTGGGTACCTTGCAATCCAGGACTCGTAAGGGATTGGTAGTTGTGCGCCGGAGACAATCTTCACAAAGTTCTTCTTGGTTGATGGTGTTCAGAAATTCTCGCAGGTGTTTATGAAAGGTCGGACGACAAGCAGGACAACCCAATGAATTGAGTTCCAGAGTTAAATTGCCCAGCTCCAATTTGGATAGAAAGGCCCAGAGCATGAGGATCACTTCAGCATCAGCCTGGGGTGCTTCAGTGCCCAATACTTCCACATTAAGCTGATAGAACTGGCGCATGCGACCTTTTTGAGGGCGTTCATAGCGAAACATGGGACCATAGGTAAAAAGTTTGCTTACTGTGTCCCGGGTGTACAAGCCTGATTCAATAAAAGCTCGCAAAACGCCAGCTGTGGCTTCGGGACGCATGGTCAAAGAACGATTCTTGCGGTCGCAAAAGGTGTACATTTCTTTTTGGACCACATCTGTTTCTTCGCCAATGGAGCGAGCAAAGAGTTCTGTTTTTTCTAAAATGGGAGTGCGAACTTCCTGGCAACCATACGTTCCAAAAACTGTGCGAGCCAGGTTTTCCATATACGTATAGACTGTGCTTTCAGGACTAAAGAGGTCCGTGAAACCTTTAATCTTTTGAATTTTATGCATAAGAAATAAGTGGTCCTTAAGGTATGGAAAATATGGCTTGTAGCGACAATTTTATTGTAGTGTGCTCAAGCCGGAAAGAATTGAGAGTACATACGGAAAACGTATATAATTAATTGATCATGGAATGATTGTCAAAACTAGGAAGAACATGGTCTTTGTTGTTTATGCATCCGCTCTAAAGCAGAATTTTGGCTAGGGAATACGTATCCCCTCTTAAATTTCCTCACTTGGGTAAGGGCAGGAGGTCTAGGGAAGCGTTGATTAATTCTGTCATTGTTAAGAGGGTCACAACGTGGTGCTTCGCTAATCTATAATTTACTGATAAGTCAATGATTCTGGATTGCTTCACTTCGTTGGCAATGACTTGTTTCGATTTAATCAGTACTCCCCTGGATAAGACAAGATACCAATACAGAAAATCTGGCAGAAATGAGGGAGCGATTTTCTAGGTGGAGTATTGCTGGCGTAATCTTTTTTCCAATCGGCCAGCTGCCAGGGAGCAGCTAAACGTCAAGAGAAAGTAAAGAAGAGCCACGCAGGTCCAAACTTCCAAGGCCAGGTAGGTGGTGGCCATGAGTTGGGTTCCCTGAAAGGTTAATTCCTGGATGGAAACCACGGAAACAATGGCCGAGTCCTTGATCGTGGATATGCCCTGCCCAGCCAAAGCAGGAATCATATTGCGGAATGCCTGGGGAAAAATAATATAGCGCAATTGGGCTAGGCGGGGAAAGCCCAGAGCTCGTCCGGCCTCCCACTGGCCAGAGTCCACAGATTGGATTGCACCACGAACAATTTCAGCGACATACGCTCCTTCATAGAGTCCCAAGGTAACAGCCGCAGTGATAAAAACATCGATCTGTTCTACTTTGCCCATGAAAAATTCTACTACTACTTTGATTTCGTGTGGAGCTGTACGCAAGGTGTTTTGGAGGCCAATACTGGGTGCGATTTGATCTGCCAAAAAATAATAGCACAAGAAAATCAAGACCAGGGGTGGAAGATTACGACAAAGTTCAACATAAGTGGCTCCCATCAGGCGTAGGTAAAGGTACCGGCTGGTACGAGCCAGTCCTGCGCTGAGACCAAGGATGAAAGCCACAGGACCAGCCCAGATGGTCAGGCGAATGGTGGTGAAGAGTCCTTGTACCAGGAGGCCTGGCCCACCATCGGATCGAATAAGATATTGTCCCAGAATGGGCCATTCTCTGGGCTGAGATCCGGTATCTATCTGCCAAAATAGACCAAGCCCAAGGCTGGCCAGAATGGCCAGAAGGATAAAATCCACCTTGCCCAGGCTCAATCTTTTCTTTGGGCTGTGTGTTCCCGGCAAGATCACTTGATCTGGTTCTCCCAGTCCATAGTTTTAAACCAATAATCAAAACGTTCCTGCAGCCATCCTTCAGACTCTGCCACCAGAATCCAGCTGTTTAAAAAAACCAGAAATTCCCAGTCACCTTTGCGCAAGGCAAAACCAATGGGTTCTTTGGTGAAGGTTTCTCCTGCAAGGGGCAGGTAAAGTTTGTCGTTATGACGCAGGCTCTGTTGTTCAGGGAAAGGAGCCGAGGCAATCATGGCCTGGGCCCGGCCATTGAGCACTTCTTGCAGGGCCTGTGCCTCATCATCAAACATACGCAAGGTAGCTTGGGGCATGTATTTTTTGGCTGCAGTTACAGAAGTGGCACCGGTTTTCATGGCCAGGGTAAATTCAGGTTTGTTAAAATCATTGAGGCTGGAAAGACCTGGAGCCAGAGTTTGGCTGGCAACTATGGACATGCCAGTGTATTCGTAGGGGCTACTAAAGTTGACTTTGAGACTACGGCTGGGAAGTATGCCCATACCGCCGATGATAATATCAAATTTACTTGTTAACAGAGCGGGAATAATACCTGACCACTTGGTGGGTACGAATTCCACATCCACTTCCATGTCCTGCGCCAAGCGACGGGCCACATCAATTTCAAAACCAATATATTCTCCATCTTTGTTTTTCATAGCCCAGGGCACAAAAGTGTCAAAACCCACGCGAAGCACTCCGCGTTCAAGGATTTGATCCAAGGTACTTTTTTCACTGGTCTTGGCCATGGCGGGTACGGTGCAAAGGGATAATATCATGGATAACAGCAAAGTGGTAATTAGTCTGGACATATGGTCTCCTTACAAGGCTGTTGATGTTGTTGGTCCAATTTTGTTGATAAAAGTGATAAAGAGGTAGTCAAAAGCAAATAAATGGCGGCAACAGTAAACCAGATTTCAAAGCTTAAAAATGTTTCAGCAACAATGGCTTGGCCGCGCATGGTCAGATCAAAAATAGCAATGGTGGACACCAGGGCCGAGTCTTTGATCAAAGATACTCCTTGGCTGACCAGGGGCGGTAAAACTCTGCGTAAGGCCTGGGGCAGGATAACTTGTCTGTACACTGCTGCCTTGCTTAGCCCAAGGCTTAAGGCTCCTTCCCATTGTCCCTTGGGGATACCAAGAATTCCAGCTCGAATAATTTCTGAAGCATAGGCTCCTTCAAAAAGAGATAAAGATAAAATGGCTGCGGGCATTCGTCCTAAATCAATCATAGGTGCAATGACAAAATAAATAAAAAATATTTGCACCAATAAAGGAGTATTGCGAATGAGTTCCAGATAGGCTCGGGCCAGGATTTGCCCCACAATGGAGTTGGATAGCCTGAGCAGAGCTGTAGTCAGGGCCAAGACAGTTGCACCCACAAAACTTAATGCTGAAATCCACAAGGTGATCGCTGCACCTTGGACAAGAGGGCCTGGACGTCCATCGGGCAGCAAGAGATAGCGGGGTATACGAAACCATTGCCAATTATAGCCCATGTTTTCAGCCCCTTGCCAAATAACAAAGGCCAAGGCAATCATGGTTAAAAGATAAGCTATAATGGCTAACCAATGGTGTCGGATGGTAGCGCAAATTGAAGAATAGACCATAAGAGAAAGACCCCGAATGGGGTCGTGGTTATGCTTCGGGTCTGATAGTCATGACAGGAACGGGGGAAGTTTTAACAACTTTTTCAGCGACTGAGCCAAAGAGTAGTCGGTTTAATCCCTGACGTCCATGAGTGCCCATGACAATTAAGTCGCATTTTTCAGATTGGGCCAGATTCACAATGGAATTGGCGGCATCTCCGCTGATAACCTTACCTGTTACTGTTACATCGGGGAAATTTTTTTCCACAAATTCAGTCATATTTTTTTCCGCTCCACTCACGATATCACCAACAAGTTGTGGAAGAGAAGCTGCAGGCAAATCAAAGATTTCATATTGGATCATAGATGGTGCAACATAGACGACAAAGACCTCAGCCTTAAACTGGAGGGCAATTTTTCGAGCTGCTTCAGCAACAGCAACACTATTTTCAGAAAAATCTACAGGGCACAAAATTTTGGAGAACGTGGACATGGGATTACCTCCTGGTAAGCATGTAGACATCTATCAAGGGTTTAAAACGTACATCTAAATTTATCACCTAATAACGTAAGACTTACGCTCGTTAGGTCAAGGATATAAGGTGTTGTTTTCCTAATACGTTGTTTGCTTTTTCTTATTTGTTTAAAGCATAATATCAGCATAAGAAGATGACAAGGATATAAATTCTAGCTTATTCTTGCTGGGGTATGTCTTCATGATGTTGATCATCAATAGCACAAGGTGCTTTGGCGCCAGCTTTACGGATATTAAAGACACCGCGTCCTTCGGCAATAACCACGTCTAGATTGTTGACTGAAAATACCTGAACCACGGCATTTCCTACCCTATTACCTAAAAGTTTGACTATACCTATAGCCACTAGGTTTGCAGGATCAGCCGGGCGAAGGTAATCAACACGCATGTCTATGGTTGCAACTCGATCACGGGGTGATCCTGATGCCCAAACTGCTGCTCCGGCACAAGTATCCACCAAGGTCGCAATAATACCACCATGTAAAGCAGGTCTGCGTGGGTCACCGATAAATTCAGGGCGAAAGGGTAGTTCTAATCGTGCATATCTCGGTCGAATTTCTTGCACTTTCAGGCCTAAGAAACGGTTAAAAGGAATGTTTTCTTCAATAATTGTCTGTATATCCAAGCTGACCTCCAGAATATTCATGAAATTTTTTACTATTCTATGTGAGAGCCTTGACGTAAGTCAAAACATGTTTGTCTTGTATATGCCAGATGGGTGTTAGTTGCGATGTAGGTTGGTTATATGGTATGACGAATGAAAAATACAAGGAGGCCGATAATGGATGAAACATGGTTGACCACGTTGATTACAGACACACCTCAACAAGGTTTTGAATTGGCTATTACTTTAAGCCGTCGGGGGGTGAAGTATACGCAACCGGATCCGGAAGTTTTGCACAAACTTCGTCCTATTTATGCCAACAACCCTGATTCCCTGACCGCTGCTTCACAAGTGGTGGCTATTAATTTCCAAACAGTGGCTGCAGCCAATAATTATTGGCGCAAATAAGAAGTTCTATACAAAAAAATCATCCCCTGACTCAGGCCAGGGGATGATGGTTGTTTTCCAGGCTAAGCTAGTAGCCCGAATGCAGGTTCGCAGTAAATCCAATCACATGCGACATGTACCTTCGCTGACCGCACTTGCACGGCATTTCATGCGATGTAATGCCCTGGCCAAAGCCGCTTGCGCGGCTGCATGGTCCAGTTTCTCCTGCTGCTGGGTGGCACGCTGTTCTGCTCTGTCCTGAGCACGTCGGGCTCGTTCCAGATCAATGTCTTCAGCTTTTTCCGCTACCTCAGCAAGGACAGTCACCTTTGTGGGTGATACCTCGGCAAATCCGCCTGCAACAAAGACAAAGTACTTTTTGCCGTTTAATTTGTAGTACAGGCTCCCGATACCAAGTGCAGAGAGAAACGGGATATGATTGGGCAGAACGCCAAATTCTCCATTAATGCCCGGAGCGCCAACATAGTCGACTTCTTCCTTGAGCACCATTTTGTCAGGCGTTACTATTTCAAGTGTCAATGTTTTAGCCATATCAATACCCCAGCTCCAGGATTACTGTTTCTTGGCGTTTTCAAGAACCTCATCAAGGCCGCCAACCATATAGAAGCAAGACTCCGGAACGGAATCATGCTGGCCATCGATGATCTCTTTAAAGCCTTTAATCGTATCTTCTAGTTTGACATAACGTCCTTCCTTACCGGTAAACTGAGCGGCAACAAAGAAGGGCTGAGAGAGAAAACGCTGGATTTTACGGGCACGGGAAACGGTGATCTTATCTTCATCAGACAATTCATCCATACCCAAGATTGCAATGATGTCCTGCAAGTCTTTATATTTCTGCAGGATTCTTTGTACGGCACGAGCAGTCATATAGTGGTCCATGCCAATAACATTGGGGTCCAGAATGCGCGATGTGGAGTCCAATGGGTCCACCGCAGGATAGATACCAAGTTCTGCAATCTGACGAGAAAGAACAATAGTACCGTCAAGGTGCGAGAAAGTGGTTGCCGGAGCAGGGTCAGTCAAGTCGTCAGCAGGGACGTAAACAGCCTGTACCGAGGTAATGGAGCCCTTGGTTGTAGAAGTAATACGCTCCTGAAGCTCACCCAGGTCGGTACCCAGAGTTGGCTGATAACCAACAGCAGAAGGCATACGACCCAAGAGTGCGGATACTTCAGAACCAGCCTGGGTAAAGCGGAAGATGTTATCAACAAAAAGGAGTACGTCCTGATTTTCTTCATCACGAAAGTATTCAGCAGCTGCCAGTGCAGTCAGAGCAACACGTGAGCGTGCTCCAGGAGGCTCGTTCATCTGGCCGTAGACCAGGCAGGCTTTATCCAGAACGCCAGCATCAATCATTTCATGATACAAGTCATTTCCTTCACGGGTTCTTTCACCAACGCCAGCAAATACAGAAATACCACCATGGTTTTTGGCAATGTTGTTGATCATTTCCATGAGGATAACGGTTTTACCAACACCGGCACCACCGAACATGCCCATTTTACCACCTTTGGGAAATGGTACGAGCAGGTCAATAACTTTAACGCCGGTTTCAAGGACTTCAACCTTGGTGGACTGTTCCATAAAGGAAGGAGCAGCTCGGTGAATGGGATAGTACTTTTCAGCAACAATGGGACCTTTTTCGTCCACAGGACGGCCCACAACGTTTAAGATACGTCCCAAAGATGGTTTGCCAACTGGCACCATAATGGATTTTCCAGTATCTTTTCCAATTTGCCCACGAACCAGACCATCGGTGCTATCCATGGCGATACAGCGTACAACACTATTGCCTAGATGCTGGGCTACCTCAACAACGAGGTTGTCTTCTTCGTCATCGATGGTTGGATTAGTAATGAGAACAGCGTCAAAAATCTTGGGTAATTTGCCTTCGGCAAACTCCAAGTCCACAACAGGTCCAATGACCTGTACGATTTTTCCGGTATTAACAGCACTCATGCGTTATGCCCCCTTATCCTTTCAGTGCCTCGGCACCGCCTACAATGTCCATTAGTTGTGTGGTGATGCTTGCCTGGCGAGCTTTGTTATAAACCAGTGTCAGGCTATCTACCATTTCATCGCAGTTTTTGGTCGCATTATCCATAGCCGACATACGTGCAGCGTGTTCGCTTGCCGATGTATCAAGTAATCCTCGATACACCTGGACTTTGACGTATCTTGGTAGAAGCTCGGCTAAAAGTCCTTCCACCGAAGGCTCAAAGATGTATTCGCTTGCAGCACCAACTGGAGCCTCAACTTCAGGTGTTTCAGCCGGAAGGATTTGAGAGGCAGTGGCTTCTTGTTTGGCGATGCTAACAAATTGACCATAAACAACATGTACTTCATCGAATTGGCCGGAGAGATATCCGTCAATCACCAGGTTGCCAGCTTCACTGGCTAACTGGAAATCAAAGTTACTCATGTGCTCTGCATATTGTGTTGCGATTTCAAAATTGGTCTTACGGATAAAATCCCGACCTTTTTTTCCAATGCAGATAAATGTGACATTCTTGCCTTCTGATTGTTTTTGCTTGGCTAGTTTATTGGCGAGATTACATAGATTCGCGTTAAAACTGCCGCACAAGCCCTTGTCTGATGTTACCAGAATAATACCAACATTGTTGATTTCTTCACGTTTTTCCAACAAGGGGTGGGCACTGGCATCAGCTCTTGAAGCCAGATCAATGAGAATATCTTGGAATTTATCAGCATAGGGACGAAATCGTTCAATGCGATTTTGAGCACCACGCAGTTTTGCAGAAGCGACCATGTTCATCGCCTTGGTAATCTGCTTGGTTTTTTTCACACCAACAATTTTGTTTTGAATGTCCCTTAGTGATGCCATTTATGACTCCTTAAGCGATTCTATGCTTTGAAACCAGCTTTGAACTCATCAATGGCTGCTGCCAGCTTCTTTTCAGTTTCAGCACCAAGGTCCTGTGTCTGAATGATTTCAGCCAGGATTTCAGTTTTTTGGTTACGCATGAAATCCACTAACTCTTCGCCAAAACGAATGGCATCAGCCACATCCACATCGTCTAGATAGCCACGGGTACCAGCATAAAGAACAGCAACTTGTTCATCCACTGGCATGGGCTTATATTGCGGTTGTTTGAGCAACTCAACCAGACGTTCACCGCGTGTCAATTTGGTCTTGGTGGCCTTATCCAGGTCAGAGCCAAACTGGGCAAAAGCAGCCAGTTCACGGTACTGAGCCAAGTCCAGACGAAGAGTACCAGCCACCTTTTTCATGGCCTTGATCTGTGCTGCACCACCAACTCGAGATACTGACAAACCAACGTTAATGGCAGGACGAATACCAGCCATGAACAGGTTAGGCTCCAGGTAAACCTGGCCATCAGTAATAGAAATAACGTTAGTGGGGATGTATGCGGATACGTCACCAGCCTGGGTTTCAATGATAGGCAGAGCTGTCAGAGAACCTGCGCCCAGACTGTCATTCACCTTACAGGCACGCTCTAGGAGACGGGAGTGCAAGTAAAAAACGTCACCAGGAAATGCTTCACGTCCAGGAGGACGACGCAGGAGCAAGGACATCTGGCGATAGGCTACTGCCTGCTTGGACAGGTCATCGTAAACGATGAGGGCATGTTTTCCATTGTCACGATAAAATTCAGCCATGGTGCATCCACAATAGGCGGCAATAAATTGAAGCGGAGCCGGCTCAGATGCTGTAGCGGAAATAACTGTAGTGTATTCCAGGGCACCATTTTGTCGCAAAGCTTCAACAACCTGGGCTACGGTGGCCTTCTTTTGCCCAACAGCTACATAGAAGCAGTGAATGTCGCTGTTTTTTTGAGCCAAGATAGCATCAACACCAACAGCTGTTTTACCAACCTGGCGGTCACCAATAATCAGCTCACGTTGTCCACGACCAATGGGAGTCATGGCATCAACAGCCTTTAACCCCGTGTACATGGGCTCATGAACGGACTTACGGGCAATGATTCCAGGAGCTTTGATTTCAACGTTACGATAAGTATCTGTCTGGATCGGTCCAAGCCCATCAATAGGATTGCCCAATGGGTCAATGACTCGTCCCATAACGGCATCGCCAACAGGAACCTGAAAAATTCTTCCAGTACGTTTGACGATATCTCCTTCTTTGATGTGCTCTGTCTCACCAAGGAGAGCGACACCAACAGAATCTTCTTCAAGGTTCAACACCATGCCCATGATGGATCCGGGAAATTCCAGAAGCTCCATGGCCATTGCGTTTTCACAACCATAGACGCGGGCAATACCGTCGCCTACTGACAGAACCACACCAGTTTCGCTCATCTCAACCTTTTTTTCGTAATTTTTGATTTGGCCTTCGATGATCTGGCTAATTTCTTCTGCTTTAATCTGCATAGCCTCTACTCACCCCTTTTGATATTTTCTTTCAAAATTTGCAGTTGAGCCCGAATACTGGCGTCAAGAACCTTGTCTCCAATTTTAAGCATAAGCCCGCCAATAATCTCTTGATCCACTTCATAATCAAGGACTATTTTCTGACCCGATTCTTTTTCCAGTTTTTCAACAACATTTTTCTGTACCACATCGGACAATTTGACCGCAGTCACCAGTTTGCCGCGTAGTACACCCTGGGCTGAATCCAGAAGTGCTCCATAGACAGCGTTGATCTCAGGAAGGAAAGCTAATCTGTTTTTGTCCGCAAGAAGCAGACAGAAATTCCGAATCACAGGGCTTGGAGCCACTTTGTCCAGAACTTTAATGATTACTCCCTTTTTTTCTTCCACATTAAAAATAGGATTGCGGAAGATTTTAATGAGATCTGGCGCATTCTCCAGGAGTTCAGCCAGCCTAGCCAGGTCTTCTCCATATTTTGCCTTTGCATCCTTTTCGGACTGTGAGAGGGCAACGGCAAAAAGAGCCCTGGCATAACGTCTTGCTACAATGTTTCCTGTCAATTGAGCACCACCTTTTTAAGATATTCAGCGACCAAGTCTTCGTGATCTTTTTTCTTGAGCTGTTTTTTCACAAGCTCTTCAGCAGCTGTGATAATTTTTTCAGCCAGTTCTTCACGAATGGCGTCAATGGCCAACTTTGCTTCCTGAGCAGCAGCAATTTCAGCCTGAGTCAAAATTTGTGCCGCCTGTGCTTCTGCCTTTTCAACGATGGATTGGCGTAGAGCTTCGCCTTGAGCTTTAGCCTCAGCAAGAATCTGAGTTTTTTCAGCCTCCAGGTTGGCAATGCTCTCTTCAACTTCCGCTAGGCGTTTTTGGGCGTCTTCTTTGCGTTCATCAAGATCAGTCAAATCTGCTTCAATTTGCTTGCTGCGCCCGGATAAGAGGTCTGCAAAGCGTTTGCCGGCAAACTTGTACACCAAAAAAAGAACAATGCCAAAATTGATAAAACGAAATAGAAGATCAAGCAGTTTGCCACTGCCTCCACCTTCTCCGCCATCGGAAGCGAATGCCGCAACCGCGCAGAGCACCAGCGCTGCCGTCACCAATCCGACAGTCTTGAGCTTTTTCAAAATTCCGCCCTCCTTATATGAGAAAGTATTGCCGTGAAATAAAAAAATGTTGCAAACTAGCCCTTTGCCAGAACTTTGTTAGCAACTTCTTTTGCATACCCAGCGACCGCACCGTGCAAAGATGTAAGAGCAGTCTGTTTTTGAGAATCAATTTCTTGTCTTGCCACTGAAATTTTCTCTGCAGCTTCAGTCCCAGCCTTGGACAGAACAGTTGTTTCCTCGGACATTCCTTCTTCTTTTAAGGACATGCGTAGTTGTTGGGCTTCGGAACGCGCACCACTTAAGGCTTGCTGATAATTGGTAAGTTTTTCTTCTGCCTCGGCGGCAAATTCCTCAATAGAACCTAGTTTTTCACTCATGACCTCAGCGCGCTTTTTGATGATTCCTCGGATGGGACGATAGAGAATCAAGTTCAATACCGTCAGGGTGATCAAAAAGTTCACAAGCTGGATAAAAAACGTGTAATCAAGATCAATCATGCCGCCCCCTAAAGAGTATGTGAATTTTTGTTCAAAGTCAGTGAAGCCTTATCCGATTCCGATTTTCGTGTCAAAGCTTTTTGATTCACATGAGCAAGAATTACGCTTTGGAGGTGTAGCCCCTCTGCTTTGTTCGAAATTTCACGCAATAAAAGATTTGTTTCAGGAAGAGTTGTCTATTGCCTTGGGAATTTTTTTACACAGGAGGCACAAGGTGTTAACCACGCCCCTTTTGTATATGCTTTGTTAAATAAAGTTATCCGCTTTTTTTGAACATAAATCTTCGCATGGCAATATTAAGGACTAAACCAATCATGCAAAAATTAATGACTGATGCACTTCCTCCGTAACTAATAAAAGGAAGGGGAATACCTACAACGGGCATGATACCAAGAACCATGCCCATATTGATTAAGATTTGCCAGAAAAAATAGAAAAAAACACCAGCAACAAGGTAGCGTCCAAAGTCATCCTTGGCTTCTAAGGAGACAACATAAATTTGATATAAAAAGGAACAAAAAAGAACTAAAAGAAGTATAGAACCAAAAAAGCCCCACTCTTCACCCAAAACAGCAAAAGCAAAGTCTGTATGTTTTTCTGGAAGAAAACGAAGTTGGCTTTGTGTGCCTTCTAGAAAGCCTTTGCCCCAGAATCCACCAGAGCCAATGGCGATTTGTGATTGAATGATATGATAGCCAGCACCCAAAGGGTCATTACCTGGATCAAGAAAGGTGAGGATGCGCTTTTTTTGGTAATCGTGTAAAAAAAACCAGCCAAAGGGTAAAGTAATGGGGATACATACCAAAAGTGTACGGAACACAGCTGGTGTTAGCCCTTTAAAAAGCACCATACCCCCCAAGATAAGCATAATGTTTAGAGCTGAACCCAAGTCTGGTTGCTTGATTATAATTATTGCTGGGATCAGCCCTATTAATACAGTTTTCCCCAGGTTGATCCAACCAAGCCTGCCTTCTATGCGAGATAGAATTCGGGCAGTTAGGATGAGCACAGCAATTTTAGCTAATTCTGTTGGTTGAAAGTGAAAAAAACCAAGGTCCAGCCACCTTTTTGCTCCAGAGATGGACTTGCCGGCCAAGGCGACTCCAAGAAGCAAGGCAAAGGAGAGTAAAAATAATGGCCAGGCTATGGCTTGAAAGTGACGGTAGTCGAAAATGACTACCAAGGTCATGGCACAGAGGCTTGCTCCACCCCAAAGGAGTTGTTTGTTAAAATAGACATCCAACTCCAATCCTTCGGAACCACGTAAGGTGCTGGCTGAATAGAGATTTATTGCCCCCACAACAAAAAGCATGGCCACCAGAACCAATAGCCCCCAATTAATGTGAAAAAAGAGTCTTCTATCAATCATAATACCTCGGGCTTGGGGCCGACTTCTACAGGAAAAAGTAAATCAATCATGGCCCCCACTACTGGTCCGGCCTCAGCTCCACCTCCTCCCCCATGTTCAATCATGGCGACGACAACATAGCAGTTGTCATCTTTTTCAACAAAACTGGCCATCCAGGCATGGTCCCGATATTTATACGGTATTTCCTTGGTGGCTTTTTTTTCATACTTATCCATGAGTTTGACCACTTGGGAAGTGCCTGTTTTTCCGCCGATGCGAAGACCGGGTCTTCGTAATATACGGGCGGTTCCTCGTTCATTTTCCACAGTGGCAACCATGGAATCAAGGATGTATTTTCGTGTGCCTGTGGTCATGGGTAATTCACCGATAACATCGGCTTTCTCCAGGAGTAGGGTCGGGCGCAGTAAAAGCCCCCCGTTGGCCAGAGCAGCAATAAATCTGGCTACCTGAAGGGGGGTTGCCAGTGTATATCCCTGGCCAATGGCAAAATTTAAAGTTTCCCCTCCCTGCCAGCGCTCTCCAAAACGTTTGAGTTTCCATTCTGGTGTAGGCATGTTGCCTGAACGTTCATGAGGCAACTCCACATTGGTTTTGGCTCCAAAACCACATTGGATCGCATAGTTACTAATGGCATTGACCCCCAATTTTTCGCCAACCTGATAGTAATACACATCACAGGATTCTACCAGGGATTTGGTTAAGGCCACAGTGCCATGGCCGCCACGTCTCCAACATCGAAAACTTCTTTTGCCCAAGGTGTATTGTCCAGAGCAAAAAATAGTGGAACTTGGAGTCATAATACCACTGTCCAATGCGAGCCCAGCCACCACAAGTTTAAAAACAGATCCTGGCGGATAGGAGCTTTGCACTGGACGGTTTTGCAAAGGATGGAGGGGATCTTCCAAAAGATCATTCCATTTGCTGTGGCTGATGCCAACTACAAAGTCATTGGGGTCATAGGTAGGCAGGCTGACCTGCACAACAATTTGTCCTGTCTTAGCATCCATGACCACCAGGGCAGCAGCCTTGTTTTCCAGTATCTTGGTTGCTGCCTCCTGAAGGGGGAGAGATATGCTGAGATTTACATCATCCCCTTTGACAGGCTGGGAAAGCACTCTGGAAGAGAGGATTCGTCCAGAAGCATCGACTTCAAATTCCTCCAAGCCCTTTGACCCACGAAGTTTTTGTTCCAGCACCAGTTCAATGCCTTGTTTGCCCACATCATCTCCAAGTTGCAGGCTGGGATCATTGAGGAGTTCTTCTTCATTGGCTCTAGCCACGTACCCCAGAATATGGGCCAAGGTTGAGCCGTAAGTATAAAAGCGTTTAGGGCGCACCACAATGGCCAGCCCTGGCCAATCATGATGTTTGGCTTCAAGCATGGCGACCAGATCAAAGGAGATATTGGAGACAATGACTTGTTCATCAAAGGGTTTGACTCTTTGGCGGCCCAGTTCAAAAGATTTTTGTATCTCTTCTCTGGGTGTTTCGGTCCAGATACTGATTTGATCCAGGGTCCCTGGAATATCAGGACAATCCTCGCGCACTAAAGCTAAAGCATAGGCAGGAGCATTTTCTGCCAATAAAAGCCCATCACGATCGCGGATAATTCCACGAGGAGAAAACATGGTACTTTGGCGAGTTCGATTGTCCTGGGCTCGGTTTAAATAAAATTCATTCTTGTAAATTTGAAGATACCACAGCCTGATGCTAAAAAGGCCAAAGAGCACAACAAGAAGGGTGAGGAGCAGGGCAGGACCAGAAAAAAAACGGGGACGCTCCGGCTGTTCAAAGGTGCCCATATTTCACCGACCTTCGAAATAAAGCCAAAGATATGCTCCAGTGCACTACGTAGGCAAGCCATTGTAAGGGGATTTGTTTCCAGGGACTGGGCAGAAGTACGTGAAGTTCCTGAAAACTTACCGCACCAAGTACAATAATCCAGTTCCATATGGC
>JAAYGN010000045.1 GCA_012727715.1 Desulfovibrionales bacterium
ACAAAAGTATTGGCGCCCATGAATCCCCGGATGGTATTGACAATAACTCTGGCGGTCATGAGCAGCACTTCATCCCCACGGGAAAAACCATACTTGTCATTAAAGGACTTGAAATGGTCCAAATCAATATAGACCAGAGCAAAATCTTCTTGGCGATCAATCAAATCTTGAATTTTATGGATAATGGAGGTGTTACCCGGCAACTTGGTCAAGGGACTGGCATCCAGCTCCCGGGTGGCCCGATGATAAGCCAGGATCAGACGGCCACGAGCCAAATCTGCTGTCACGGGCTTAATCAAAAAATCATCTATTTCCAGCGTGCGTAAATCCAAGTCAGCAATACGCGCTTCATTATCTAGACATAAAACCACAGGCAGTTGACGATAGACATTTTCCCCCTTGATTAAATGCACCAGCTCTGATCCCGATACATCGGGTAAATTCTGGTCAACCACCAACAGCTCTGGAGGATCAGAAAAAAGAAACTCCAGGGCTGAAGTACCCCGACTAAAAGAGGTCCACTTAATCTCGGTTTCTGGCCACAAGGCGCGCAAACTGCCTTCCAGGACCGGATCAGCTGTAACCAGAAAAAAATGCTTGCTCTCCTTGGCCATAGACTCCCTCAAAGTAAATCCACCAGCTCGTGTTCCAGTTCAGCCATAACCTTGTGCAAAAGCTGTGGGCTTAAGTCCAGGGCCTCCAATACCCCTTCATCAAGGGGGCTGACCTGATCATCCCCTCCATTACCCACTTCAAAAACACGGGTTAAAAAATTACCCACATGCACAACTTGAGCAATTTTGGGGTACAAGGTCGCAGACATGGGCCGATGATGATAGGCAAGCCCTTCTTTTAAATTAGCCGGTAAATTCCAATGATTGCTCAGCCACATATTGATACGGTCATGGGCAAAACCCAAGACTTCATTTTCTGCCTGACGATAAGCCAGGTCCTTGTCCTTGACCAGAGCATCAATGGCGGCCCGACTTTCAGGCAGTTGCACCACTGCCACAACCTTGCCAATATCATGTAAAAGACCGGCCACAGCATATTCTTCTGGATCTTTGCATTCCAAAGCCCGGGCAATGGCTGCACTGGCGAGGGCGCAGCCCAGGCTATGTTCCCACAGGCCCTTCATGTTTTCATTCATAACATCAAAAACCGAAGTGGAAATAATGATCCCCTTGATCACATTAAAACCCAAAAGAACCAGGGCGTGCTGAATAGAACCAATCCGACCAGGAAAACCATAAATCGGTGAATTCACCATTTTAAGGACTTTGGCCGAAAGAACCTGATCTTTGGAAATGGCTTTACTGATCTGATCTATGGAGGAATCAGGATCACTGACCAAAGCTGTGACTTTGTGTAATACTCCAGGCAGGGTGGGCAAATCCTTGACCGCCAGGATCTGGCCCTTTTGTTTGGTCTGTAAATTTTTGCTCATGCCGTGCCTCCATCCTTCTGGGCACGTGCGGCCAGGGCCATGCTGCGCTGGACATAGTAATCATCAATGATTTTTTTAGCCTGCTGCATGTAGTGGTCATCCTTAAAATTTCGAAATAAATAATTGAGTCGTTCTCGTTTCTGGGCCAACTCCTCAGCATTGCCTTGTGCATCCAGGGAGCTTCCCTCCACCACAACTTGCTCAATACCCATGTTCTCCAAACGATAAATCAAAGAAGATGAGAGCACTGTACCCGCAGCTATCAGCACCACTCCATTATCACGAACAACGGCTTTGGCCAGAATCATGTCTGGTTGGGCAGTCTTCAGGGGTATTTTTTGCATATCTTTGTCCTTTTGCGCACTAATTTATGTTCCGAGGGAATAGACCATTCCAGGATGTTGAACAACCCAACCTTGCACTTCCATGAGCAATAATATGGAACTGACCTTGTCTGCCGGCCAGTGTACATGTCGGGTCAAGGCATCAATTTGTGTTGGGCCCTGGGTATGTAAATAACGAAAAATAACCAGTTGATCCTGATCAGTGGGTTCTTTTTGAGGGACAGACTCCACTTTTGCCCCAGACACTATCCGCCCCAGTACCGGCTCAAGCTCCTGAAGAATATCCGCAGCATCCTGGACCAGACCAGCACCTTCACGAATGAGCTGGTGACAGCCCTGATAGGTTTTCAAATTGGCAGGACCTGGCAAGGCAAAGACTTCTCGCCCCTGAGCCAGGGCCAGACGCGCGGTAATCAAACTCCCACTGGCCAGGGCACCTTCGACCACCAATACACCAAGGGCCAGACCACTGACAATGCGGTTTCGGTGCGGAAAATTATTTCCTTCAGGTTTGGTGCCAGGAGCAAACTCTGAAATAATCAGGCCCTGAGCACTGATCTGACGCCATAAATCCTTGTTAATGGCAGGATAAATCAAATCCGGTCCTGTACCAAGAACAGCAATGGTTGAACCGATTTCTCGCAAAGCGCCCTGATGTGCAGCCCGGTCGATACCGTGGGCAAAACCAGAAACAACGCAAATCCCGGCCTTACTGAGCTGGGCAGCAA
>JAAYGN010000271.1 GCA_012727715.1 Desulfovibrionales bacterium
CTCCACCACAAAATTTTGTAACCGCTTGAAATAGAGCGGTTTTTTTGTTTCTAAAAAGCCAGCCCGCGTGTGGCCCCACAAAGTAAAACTCTTGAAAGGTCCAGTCTAGAATGCTTTGCTGGTGGAGTGGTTACATGGACTACCACCAAGGAGGCCGCTTACCTGACCAACTTTGAGTCTTGTCACCCTTAGCCCAACCTTGACGGGCTCCCATCCCCTGTTGACCATCTGCCCCAAAAAAACTTGCATAACACAACCCCATTAGGGATCAAGGTGCTGTCTGGAAGGTGGTTTTTTTATTTCATTACAAATCTTAGACATGGCTACAGCAGCAGGAAGGGCATATTTCGCCAAGGATAGTCTTGGAAATATCATCTGTCCACTTGGAAAGCCTAGTAGCTGTTACCCACAAGTTCCTGACTAAGAACGTCAATATCCTCACCACGTAAAAGCTTAAGTACAGCATCAGCCTTATGCTTTGCCCAGAATCGTTTGGGGCCTGCTTGCTCATAACTCGCCTCTAGGCAGACCAAATACTTTCAATTGGGTGTCCAAGAAAACTCTATACCAGAGTATTTGTTGAAAATGCGATAAAATATGCTGTGGCTAAATGGGGCCAGATCTCAAACTTGATGGATTAGACATAAGGGAATAATTGAGAAATGATATGCAAAAGTTGGCAAAAAATTTAATCAAGCTTTGTCTGTTGAAAACAAAATTTTAAATAAAGAGTTAAAAGTAGGTAAATCTTTTTCCCTATAGCCCTTAAACTGGAGTACATTTCAATGGTTAAAAAAACACTAAAAATTCAAATTGCTCTATTTTTTGTTATTTTATTTAGTTCAAATGCTTATTGTTTAGATTTTAATCAACTAAAAAATGAAGCAGATCAGGGGGATGCAGAAGCTCAATATGATCTTGGATATATGTATGCCAATGGAAAAGGAGTAGCTCAAAATAACGAGGAAGCTTTCAAGTGGTATAAAAAGGTTGCGAATCAAGGGGATGCAGAAGCTCAATTTAAACTTGGACAAATGTATTACTCTGGTATTGGCGTACCTCAAAATTATAAGGAAGCTTTGATTTGGTATAAAAAAGCAGCATACCAAGGGGATGCAAAAGCTCAATATAAGCTTGGACAAATGTATTTCTTTGGTGATGGCGTACCTCAAAATAACGAGGAAGCCGCTAAGTGGTATAAACAAGCTGCAGACCAAGGGGATGCAAGTAATCAGCATGTGCTTGATTATATGTATGCCTTTGAAGTCGGAGTAGCTGAAAATAACAAGGAAGCTGCAAAGTGGTATAAACAAGCTGCGGGTCAAGGGGATGTTCTATCTCAAGCTGTGCTTGGAGGCATGTATTTCGATGAACAAGTCAGCTCTCAAGATGATAAGGAAGCTTTGGAGTGGAATAAAAAAGCTTTCAAATGGTATAAACAAGCTGCGGACCAAGGGGATGCAGAAGCTCAATATAAACTTGGAGAAATGTATTACTTTGGTCGTGGTGTAGCTGAAAATAGCGAGGAAGCTTTGAAATGGTATAAAAAAGCTTTCAATTGGTATAAAAAATTTGCAGACCAAGGGGATGCAGAAGCTCAATTTAAGCTTGGGCAAATGTATTACTCTGGTGATGGTGTAGCTCAAAATAAAAAGGAAGCTTTGAAGTTATATCACCAAGCTGCGGGCCAAGGGTATGCAGAAGCTCAAATTTTGCTTGGAGAAATGTATCGATATAGTGATGATGTACCTCAAAATTTTGAGGAATATTTTAAATGGTATAAAAAAGCTGCAGACCAAGGGTATGCAGAAGCTCAATATAAAATAGGATATATATATCGATATGGTGATGGCGTATCTGACAATGCAGAGGAGGCTTTCAAGTGGTATAAACGAGCTGCGGACCAAGGGTATGCAGAAGCTCAATTAATACTTGGAATAATGTATGTATATGGAGAAGGAGTAGATCAAAATTATGAGGAAGCTTTGAAGTGGTATAAAAAAGCTGCGAACCAAGGACATGGAGAAGCTTCAATTATGCTTGGACAAATGTATTACTCTGGTGATGGTGTAGCTCAAAATAAAAAGGAAGCTTTGAAGTGGTATCAAAAAGGTGCGGAGCAAGGGTATAC
>JAAYGN010000046.1 GCA_012727715.1 Desulfovibrionales bacterium
CCAATAACTGATTAACCAATCCTGGGTTGGCTTTGCCCCTGGATTTTTTCATAACCTGACCCACAAAAAAGCCGGTCAATTTTTTCTCTCCACCCTTAAATCGCTCTACCTCTGCTGGGTTTTCCGCCAAAACCTCGTCAACCAAGGCTTCCAGGGCCGAAGAATCGGAAATCTGAATCAGGCCCTTGTTTTTCACATATACTTCCGGGTCTCCACCCTGTTCAAACAAGTCCTTAAAGACCCCTTTGGCAATGGTACCACTGATCAGATCGTCATCCACCATTTTGACCAAAGCAGCCAATTCCTGGGGAGTAATTTTGCATGTAGCCAGGGCAGCCCCTCGGTCATTGAGTTCACGCAGCACTTCACCCATGACCCAGTTGGAAATCTTCTTGGGATCACCACCAGCCTGGACCGCTGCTTCAAAATAATCTGCCACCTCTTTTTCAGCAGTCAAAACTTCGGCATCATAGCGAGGCAAACCCAGGGCCTCTTGAAAACGCTGGCAACGAGCTGCCGGAAGTTCCGGGAGTTCACTACGCCAAGTTGTCAGCCACTCTTCTTCAATAACCAGGGGCAAAAGATCAGGATCAGGAAAATAGCGATAATCCTGGGCTTCTTCCTTACTGCGCATGGACCGGGTTTCTCCCTTGACCGCATCAAAAAGCCGAGTTTCCTGGACTAACTGCCCGCCATCTTCAAGCACATCAATATGGCGTTCCACCTCACAATCAATGGCTCTTTGCACATTGCGGAAGGAATTTATGTTTTTAAGCTCCACCCGGGTGCCAAACTCCTCCTGTCCCACGGGACGAACCGACACATTGGCATCACAACGAAAACTGCCTTCTTCCATGTTGCCATCACAAATATCCAAATACACCAAAATAGCGCGCAAACTTTTTAAATAGGCCACAGCCTCTTCCGAAGAACGCAAGTCCGGCTCACTGACGATTTCAATTAAGGGAATTCCTGCTCGATTCAGATCCACATAGGAGATATTTTCTGTTGTAGAATGGATATTTTTACCCGCATCATTTTCCATGTGAATGCGGTTGATACCAATTTTCTTTTCTCCCTGGTCCGTGTGAAGAAGAATATGACCATGCTCGGCCACAGGCAGATCAAGCTGCGAGATTTGGTATCCAGCCGGCAAGTCGGGATAAAAATAATGCTTGCGCGCAAAAATTGACGTGCGATTGATTGTACACTCTACAGCCATGCCCATTTTGGCGGCGTACTCCACAGCCCTGGCATTAAGCACAGGTAAAGCTCCGGGCATTCCCGTACATCCAGGGCAGGTATTCTCATTGGGACCAGCCCCAAACTCTGTGGAACAGGAACAAAAAAGTTTGCTTTTAGTTTTTAGCTGGGCGTGAACTTCCAAACCGATAACTATTTCATAATTACGCATTATTTCTCCCTATCCCAGGGTGTCTGGACTCGCTGGTATATAATTCCGGATTCAGTGCAGGATCATTGTACATCTTAAATTGAAAATAGACCTTGGGAGTTTTTATCCCCAAAGCATAGTCATCTATTAATTCCAAAATAGAGGTGGCTAAATCTCGGTGTTGTTCAATGAGCACGTTCAGTTTTTCCTGGCAACCAAGCACATGATCCTGCGCCACATCCTGACGAACAGTTTGCTCACGCATGTGGTATATCTTTAAGCTTAAAATAGACATACGATCCAAAGCAGCACCCAAGGTTTCTGTATTATACTTCTTAGAGCAAATTTGTTTTTGGGCAGAAAAATTGGCTATAACCTGAAGTAACCAGGAATCAATCTTTTCCATGCCGTCATTGCGCTGTTGGTTAAACTGATCAATATCTCGTTTGCACTGAGCAATAATCCTGTCATCCACATCTTTACGTCTGGCCCGATCTTCCACATGCCACAGCTTGAAATTTTTTAAATGCTGCTGACGAACCAAAGCCAAAAGCCCTTCTTCAAGGCTCACGACCAAGTCCTGGGATGGTTCCTGATCATGCCAGGTCTCAACAAGTTCTGTTTGTAATGTCCAAGATTTCTGTAACAAATCTTTAAGTTGTTCTGGGGTCAACTTATTCATGCGTATCCTATTTTTTTAAAAGCAAAAAGACGTGCCCCGGTGCCTTGAGATGCCCTGCTAAAAACTCGGCCCTGGCTCCCGCCCCACAAAAAAGATCAAGGCGTGCCTTTTTAATGGCTCCGCCCCGGTCTTGGGCCAAGGTCAATAAGGCTGTTTCTTGAAGCTGCCCTGTATCTTGACAAGGCAAGGTAGTATCCAAAGCCAAAAGTGTACCCAAAGGCAGAAACTTTGCATCAGTAGCCACGCTGACCATGGGCGTCAATATACGGCCCATGGCTCCCAAAGGCCCTTTCTCTGCCATACGAAAAAAAACATAACTGGGGTTGCTATCAAGTAATGCTCGCATCTGTTTGGGATGTTTACTTAGGTAGTCACGAATACTCTGCATAGACATTTTATCTGGGGTAAGAAGCCCTTGGTCCATCATGGTCTTGCCCAAGGAGACATACTCATGACCATTTTTACCCGCATATAAAACATGCACAACTTGCCCATCTGGCAAGCACAAACGACCTGAACCCTGGATGTGCAAGAAAAACACATCTACCGCATCTCTGGCCCAGGCAATGGGCTTTTGCATTGTTTCCAAAGCCCCTTGGCCATCAATTTCATGGCGGGTATAAAAGGGTATGATTTCAGTGCCCCCCTCTTGATACACCAGGGTCTCTCCTTGCCACCGAGGATGAAACTTCCCTAAATCCACTGTGCGCAAGGTTGGGGGCAACCCCCAAATGGGAATAGGATAACCTGGGTTTGGCTCAAGGCTTCCTTGAAGTTCAGGCTCATAATACCCAGTAACCAAAAAATCAGGACGCATTTTGTACCAGAAAAAATCACGTTCCAAAATCAGTGGATCCCGGGCAAGCTGCGGCAACACCCTTTGAAAATACTCCAAAGTCTCTCCAAGTTGTGCCCAGCTGCAACTGATACCCGCCAAAGGAAAAACTTGGTCTTGATCAGGACGACTACGCACATACAAAAGACTTTCTTCAATACCCCTGGCCCAAGCAGAACCTTGACTCTCTATGTGGGCAACCAAGGATTGAATGAATGTTGGATCAGGATTACAGATTTGAGCATAAGGGGTGCCATCTTCAGGAGTAGCAATGAATTGCTCTGGGATCTGCTCTGCTTCAGATGTACTTTGCTGAACCTTCCCCGCACAAGCACAAAGAGTAAGCACACAAAAAAGATAAAAAAAACGGGTCACAGGGAACGGTCCTTGTCCGTAATGCGCGCATCAAAATATTTGCCCACCCCATATTCCATACGGCGGAAAAAGCGGCGGGGATCAGGTCCAATAATTTGCATTTCTGGATGTTTTTTTTGCATATCCAAGGCAATATGCATTTCCTTGGTGCAGCCTGTGGAAAAAGTTGAATCCTTACCATGCCATTCTGCTGGCACTACTTCGCCCAAAAGCTCAAAACTTTCCTCAATGTCACTCACGGATTGAAACCGCCAGACATCAATAAATCCGCTGCGTTGTACCCGCTCCCACATATACATGAGGTCATCGCCATCCATACCCTGCACAAAATGTTCAGCTGGATTGATAACCATAAGATTCGCATGTCTGGAACGCAGATTGTCAACAAAGGTACTCACCACCTTCAATGCCACTTGAGTCTGACCAGGAATACTGCCGATAATCGCACTATAAAACATGACCTGCTTACCATCACTCCGGGCTGCGCGCATACGGTTAATGATGGAGTCTGCCTGAACCCGGATTTGAAACTCTGTGATTTTGGTTACTCGCGATGATTTTTTCTTAAATATAATCTGGTCTTGTCCTACATCATCACGGTATAGACACAAAATATCCCGGGTAAATTGATGCGAATTTTGGATTAGACGACGGTGATGCGGATATCCCTTGGCAATAATCAGGTCAGCTTCCTTCCAGGCTCTGGCAAAGGTGACACTGGTTCGCCACAAATTAAGCCGCTCACGAGTTCCATCGGAAATAACCAGCAGGGAGTTTTCACGTTGAGCCTTGAGCAGATCATTTTTAGTCATACGACTATTTTCGACAAAAAAAGCATCGGACAAGGCTATTTCCAAAGATTTATCATGCTCCACATCCCAAAACACAGGGTTATCCAAAGAATATCCTTCTTTTAATGCCAAGATAACTTTATGGCCCAAACGCATCAGAACACGGATAAAACGAAGATCAAAAATAATTTCACCGCTACGATCAGGAAGATATAAAATTTTGAGCTGTCGAAAACTGCTGTCCGGACCCATAACCTGAGTCATTGTTTGGGAAAATTCAGGCCATGGAGTGCACACATGATCAAAAAAACTGGGATTGGAGCGAACCTGATCAGGTGTTTCCCAAATTTCTGGGCGCAAAGACAAACGGCACAGTCGTGCCAATTCAAGAAGATCTAATTGCCAGCGTAAATCTTTGATGGACAAACAGCCCATGGTGGAATCTGGACAGGTATATAAGCATTGATTCATTGTTGGGCTGGACATAAATTCTTGAGCCCGCTTGTTGGCCTGACGTTTTTCTGCCCGCTGCGGGTCGTGTACACCACTCATGGCCATAAAAATGGTCACCAGCTGCTTAAGAAACCTGGAAGGAATAAGAAAAGGAGCATGCAGCACTCCTTGTATTTTGTGGCGGGACAAAGAAAAAATTTTACGTCGCGTATAGCGGTCTGTAATGTTAACATGGACAAGGTGCACCAATTGGCGCCATTTTTCTCGGTACTCCAAACGCAGTGCTGAAGTTAGACGTGTGTGCAAAAGATTTTCAAACATAGCATCAGAACAGGGCACAAAAACCTGATCATCATCCAAGTCCACCATAAAGCGTAATTGTTCTACCTGCGCATTTTCACCAGGGTTTACTGTAGGTTCAATATTGTTTTCGGTCATAAAATGAAGCAACCACGCATCAAGAACAGGATCTTGACCATAACGCAGGTCTCTCACGCTAGAAATTCTGGGCAGTTTGGGCACTACAGCTTCCTTAATAATAAATGATCAATGAAGAGGAACAATCTTGGTCCGAGAATATAAGACATCCTATCCAGGCTTGTCGGTCACGAAAATTGCTAAACATTACGCAATCGATCTGCAACTAATTGTTCCAAAGCTGGGTCGTCTTGTAAGGTAGGCAATACAGAAAACTCAATATCCGGATAGCTCTGACGCCAAGTAGCGATTTCAGCAGGAATATCCTTTTCAATATGAACGCCATTGCACAAAAAGAATTGCATCACCACAATGTGTGTACAGTCCTGCTGCACCAAAGTTGTAATTTGTTCTCTTAAAGTCGGCTGCCCCAAAGAGAAAAAAGCAGGTAACACTGGGCCTTGTGCAAGAATCTTCTCTATGCGCCCCACCATGGCCTTGAAGGCAGCCTCTACTTCTTTGCGCCTGCTGCCGTGCCCCAGTACAATAATCCCTGTTTTGGGCATAACCTATTCTCCGAAAAAGAAAGGGCTATCTGCATTGTGCAGACAGCCCCAAAATAATGAATGAACAAACATTAGTGTATATGATCCTCGTGATCCGGCGCTCCATTAGCCTCATGATTATGTTCATGATCATGAGGATGGCTATGCTTCACCGCACCATGGGTATGTTCATGATCGTGGGAAACTACCTTTACCGTGGGCTGACCATGTCCACACGCACAACCTTTGCACATAATCATCTCCCTATGCCAACCAGGTAAAATCACATCTTTTTTTGTTGATTGATACCTTACCCTAGTATTTCCTTTGTCAAAGGCAAGAAAAATTCTACCTTGCACATCAAGAGTATGCGCGCACAATTCTGCACAACCACCTTCTCTACCCAAAACTCATAAAGAATAATTATCTGATATAACAGATAAATTTATCATGGCATGCAACATGCTTGTTGACTGATTAACACAGTGTAATTTCACTTGAAAAAGGAGTACCTCCAGTGGTGTTGCTACAACACCAACTCCCAATTCCAGCTGTGTGATTGACCGCTGTTATACCGCCCTCCCTCCCTTGAATCTGGTAATGCTTGTATCATGCAGGCATTACCTTATACTCCTCACCCCCTGCTTAGTCAGCAGGGGGTTCTTTTTTACAAATCATAAGTTCTACAGGATATGGTTGTCTTTTCAGATAAAAGTTGATTATTTTTATGTTTTGCCCGTGCAAAGAAGTGACTAAAATATTTTTTAACGCAAAGTCCTTGCTCCTCTGCCGACAGACAGTTATTCAATAAAAAAATGATCGCAACATTTTGGGGCACATTATGCGCTTTTCAATCCCAGCCTCTATTCGTTTTTGTCTCATTATTCTTATTTTGGTCGCTGTTTTGCCAGCCTTGGGCATTATGGCTTTTTCCGGCTACACTCTGAAAGAAATTATTGTGGATAATGCAAAAGACAGGACCTTGCGCCAAATTCAAGCCATGGCTGCTCACCACGAACGTGTCGTTCATAATGCCCAGCTACTTTTGACGTCCTTGTCCAAAGCTCGAGTTATTCAGGAACTGGATGCTGATGCCTGCCAAAATTTGCTGACCGAAATAGGACAAGGCAACAAAGCATACGCTGCTCTAGCTCTTGCCGATACCCAAGGACAAATTGTGGTCTCTGTACCCCAAGGTGCTTTTACAGCGATCCAAGACCAAAAATTTTTTTCAGAACTCATGCAACGTATGGATTTTGTCATGGGTGCCTATCATAAATTGCCTGAGAGCCAGCAAGTGGTCATGGAATTTGCTCAGCCAGTACTTGATCAAGAAAAAAATCTTGTGGGTGTCCTGGTTGCTTCCTTTGACCTCAGTTATTTTGGACAAATTTTTTCTGATGCACATTTACCAACAGGCTCGGTTTTTACCCTTACTGATGCTCAAGGTATGCGCTTAACCCGTTTCCCAGAAACTGAAAAATATACCTGGGTGCCAGATTTTGCTCCCATGCTTAAACATATGACCGGACCACAAGGTGAAGGAACTTTTTTGGAAACAGGCATAGATGGGGTTCTACGATTATACGCCTTTAAACGTCTGCATTTTGAAAATACCCCCCTGCATCAACTCATGATTCGCGTCGGTCTGCCTGAAGACCTGGCTTTAGCAGAAGCACGGCGAGCTGAACTTCGCAATTTTATCTTCATGCTGCTCACCGGTCTTTTTGCCCTGTCCTCTGCTTGGCTGGTGGGTAAATTTGCTATTTTAAACCCCATGCAGCAACTCATTGCAGCTACGGATCTGTTGGGAGCAGGCAATTTAAAAGCTCGCACCAGACTTGAACACAACCATGGTGAATTGGGACGTTTGGCAGCTGCTTTTGACCACATGGCTGAAAGCCTTGAATACCAAGATTATAACCGACGGGTAGCTGAAGAAGAATGTTGCCAACTGAACACAGAATTGGAACAACGCGTTTTAATGCGTACAGCAGAATTGGCCCAAACCAATAAAGAGTTACAAACTGCTTTAAAAAATTTGCATCAGGCGCAAGACCAATTGGTTATGTCGGAAAAACTAGCGGCTCTGGGTGGCTTGGTGGCTGGCATTGCCCATGAAATTAATACACCTGTAGGCGTTGCCTTGTCGGCTACCTCGACCATGGTCGAAAAAACTCGGATGCTGACAGATCTTTTTGTCCAAAGCGAAATGAAACGTTCGGACCTCACTGCTTATCTGGATGCTTCTCGTGAAGGGATGGAAATGAGTCTGTTAAATCTGCATCGAGCTTCAGATCTGATCCGTAGTTTTAAAATGGTCGCTGCTGATCAGGTTTCAGGAACGCGACGCAGTTTCAATGTAAAAGAATATATTGATGAGATTCTTTTAAGTTTACGCCCCAAGCTCAAAAAAACCACCCACAAGGTTGAAGTTGAATGCGATGATGAGCTGGTCATTGAAAGCTATCCTGGTGCAATTTCTCAAATTTTAACCAATCTGATAGTAAACTCCCTGACCCATGCCTTTGATGCGGAGGAATCGGGATTAATCCGTATTACAGTGAGTACCGATAAAGGGACCATGTGCCTGACCTATGCTGATAATGGACACGGTATTCCCATTGAAGTACAGAATAAAATATTTGAACCATTTTATACAACTGCTCGATCCCAAGGATCGACAGGGTTGGGACTGCACATAGTGTTTAATATTGTTCAAAGCACCTTAAAAGGCACCATTACTTTTTGCAGCTCTCCTGAACAGGGAACAACTTTTCAAATATGTATCCCCTTGAATAAAGAGGCCATATGACTGATTCTGATGATATTCTTTTCAAGGAAGAATCCTCTGCAAAGGCTTCATCTTTGCAAAGTACACCCTGGAAGATACTCATTGTGGATGACGAAGCTGATGTCCATAATGTCACGACCTTCATGCTTTCAGGACAACGATTTCAAAATCGCCCCATGCATTTTCTCCACGCATACAATGGTGAAGAAGCCAAAAAAATTTTGATGCATGAGCAAGATATAGCCATTATCCTCCTCGATGTGGTCATGGAAACCGATGATAGTGGCCTTAAATTGGTACATTTTATTCGCCAGGAACTGAAAAACCTGGCTGTGCGCATTATTTTACGTACTGGTCAGCCAGGAAAAGCTCCCGCAGCGCAAGTAATTCTTGATTATGACATTGATGACTACAAGGAAAAAACAGAACTGACTTTGGAAAAAATGTTGGTCACAGTCATTTCAGCCCTGCGCAGTTATTCCTTTATCACGACCATTGAAATTAATCGTCTGGGGCTGAAACGCATTATTGAAGCTTCTTCAGATATTTTTGAACGCCAATCCTTGCAAAAATTAAGTAGCGGAGTTCTTACTCAGCTCACGGCCATCTTACAGCTCAAAGATGATGCCATGTACACCCACACCTCAGGTCTTGCGGCATCTGGCTTCAAGAATAAGCCCATGATCCTTGCAGCTACGGGTGATTTGGCCAAGTTTATCGGCCACCCCATAGATACTGTAGCTGACAACACCGTACGCATGACCCTGGACAATGCCAAAGCTCAACCCCATGGACTCTATTGTGAAAATGGCCAATGCGCCTGGTATTTTCAAAGCAAAACTGATTCGGATAATTTTTTGTATTTTGAAGTGACCAGAAAACTCACAGAAAATGATCATGACCTGCTACAACTGTTTTTCACCAATGTGTCCTTGGCCTTTGACAATCTTTTCCTGAACAAGGGCATTGAAGATACCCAAAAAGAAATCATCTTCCATATAGCTGAAACAGTGGAATGCCGTTCTGCTGAAACAGGCAGCCATGTTCGTCGTGTTGCGGAAATGGCCCATCTTTTGGCCCTTAAGTACGGACTGGGAAAAGAAGAAGCAGAAATGGTCAAATTGGCTTCCACCATCCATGATTTGGGCAAAATCGGTATTCCTGACTCAATTTTGAATAAACCAGGACCACTCACTGGTGACGAATTTGAAATCGTTAAAAGCCACGTTCAGCGTGGTTATAATATGCTTTCAGGGTCCACCAGTCCCATCATCCAAGTGGCCGCACAAATTGTTCTTACCCACCATGAACGTTGGGATGGCCAAGGATATCCCAATGGCTTGTCTGGTGAGGAAATTCACCTGCACGGCCGCATTGTGGCTGTGGCCGATGTTTTTGATGCTCTATCCAGCAAGCGGGTCTACCACGAGGCCTGGCCCTGGGATGATGTCTTTAATTTTTTTCTGGATCAAAGCGGCCAGCATTTTGACCCCTGTTTGGTAGAAATTTTATTGCAACACAAGGAAGAGTTCATAAATATCAGTACAACATATCATGACCATGAATCGAGTTGTAGCGGTCAGCAAGACTTGCCTGAAAACCTGCAACCAGGTTGGGAAATTCGGTGGTAAGTCAAATTTTGCATGGTTCCTTTTCATAACCACCAGGTGTCAAGTCAAACATTGTCAATAAAAACGGTATGTTTTATTGACAGGTTCTTCTGTAAACGTTTATGTAACTCAGCCCCTGATTGTTCTGTTACATGCCCAACTTTTACTCGAAGATTTATTTGCAGTTATTATGAAATAGACAATGAAAAATATATTAACCCCTTTAATAGCTGCTGTTGTTGAGCTTGCTGTGCTAACAGCGCTCGCTATAATTCCTTCCATTGTTGTTTATATTGATGTGGGTCTTATTGGACATCAGATTGGCGAACTTTCTGTTACTGAAATCACTCAAGAAATTTTGTTGTTCTTGACAGCTTTTATTTTTGGATACGGGGCCTGGAATCATCCGGGCCAGCGCGGTTTTTTAGTTCTGGGAACAGGATTTTTTAGTTGTGCTTTTATACGAGAACTGGATGGTTTATTCGATCTGGTCTGGCACGGATTTTGGCTTATTCCTGCAGGGATCACAGCTTTAGTGGCTATCCTCTATGTACTCATCTTTTATCGTCAGTCTGTTATTGATCCCATGCTTGGTTTTCTTAAAACCAAATCCTATTATTTTATACTCATAGGGCTCATCATGCTCCTTATTTTTAGTCGCACCTTTGGTAGCGGACATTTGCTGTGGAAAAATATCATGGGTGCCAGCTACGCTACAGAGTTTAAAAGTGCTGTGCAGGAAGGGTTGGAACTCTTTGGCTATATCCACATCTTTTATGGGGCACTTCTTTTTTGGCGCAAAGATTTTCATTCCTAATCACTGTACTTACAACATTCTTGCATCATTCACTAAATTCTCAACATAGACCTCAAGCAACAATCTTTTTCATCAAAGTATTCAAGTGACGCCTGAGGTTTAAGTTCCAATGCCTTCGGCCAATCTTGTCAAGACAGCTTGGGCCACACGCGTTGGTTCCAAATTTTCCAGGCAGGCAAAATCATCACGGCTGCATGTGTTTTGGTTACATGGACGGCATGGCAAATCCATAAAAATATCTTGGTGTGCTTCAGATGGAAATCGCCAACCACTACTCGTTGCTCCAAGAATGGTTAGGGTTGGACAACCTACGGCCACAGCAAAATGACGTGGCGCTGAACAATTACCCACATGCAGCCGGGCCAATGATTGCACCGCAGCCATTTGGCGCAAACCAATAACATCTTTGGGGATGACCAGGGCATTGGGATAAGGACAATATTTGGCCACATCCTGAGCTATTTCCTGCTCCCCTGGTCCGTATAACACATAAAACCGCACATCAGGACAACTGCTATAGACCTGCCCCACCATGGCTCCAAAATGATGAGCTGGCCATAGTCTGGTCTTACGGCGATGTGTGGGGTCAAGGGTGATAAAAGATCCCGGAGTCAGGCCAAGGCTGGCCACATGATCTTTTGCCCAAGTTTTTTCTTGTTCAGTAAAAAAAAGTTCCGGAGCCTGATTACTCCATGTAATCCCAAGTGGGGCCAAGATACTGGCCCGAAACATGGCCGAATACCCATCCTTGGGCTTGGTGGTATGGGTATACAGTAATCGGTTATACCAAGGCGGCGGGTAGGAGAGACGCACCTGTGCCCGACTCATTAACGTCACCCAACGACAACGAGGCATTTGTTGAAAATCCACCACCAAATCATACTTTTCTCGGGCAATGCGTGCATAAAAACTCAGTTCATGAACAAGAGTGGGCAATTTTTCTTTATCCACAGCCCAGACCTGATGCACAAAAGGATTATTTTCCAAAACCGGGGTACACTTTTTTTCTGTAAACACGTCCACTGTGGCCTGAGGAAAACGCTCTTTCAAAAGCCTGATGGAAGGGGTGGTCAGCAGGACATCACCAATCTGACGCAGCTGACAAACAAGAATTCGCTGGGGAGTAAAAAGATGCAAATTATTCATGCCAATTTCCGAATTACATCTGCGTATGGAGCCAGACCTCGTGGAGGGGAAAAATCTGTTCGTGCGGTACTTGGGCCATAGCGTAGTTTTTGAATGCGCTTGGCCAGCACAGCGGCATTGCTGGGATCTGACACAACAGCATGTTCGTGTAAAAAAATGGAGCTACCGTTGCAAACCGTGGAAATAACCGGCAATCCACTGGCCAAAGCTTCCAGAACAGCATTGGCACAAGCATCATAAAAAGTATTAAGAACAAATATATCCGCGGCATGGTAAAGATCAGGCATACGCTCCACTCGACCTAAAAAATGCACGCGCTTCTCCAGTCCCAACTCTCTAGCTATCCTTAGTAATTCCCGGTTTCCTCGTCCTCCAGCTATCGCCAGATGAAAGTTTTGCGGCAGCAGTGCCAGAGCCTGGACCAAAACATAAATACCCTTAAGGCGAAAGTTGGTTCCAGCAGTTAAAATAAGGTCACCTTGGCCTGGAAGCCCAAAGTGCTGGCGCATAGCTACTTTTTGCTCTGGAAGGGCTGGAGTAAAGCGGCTTAAGTCCGGCTCGTTGTAGATCACCGGGATAGCATCTCCATCTAACCAGGGAAAGGCTCTCACTGTCAGGTCCCGCACAAAATGAGAGTTGGCCACGAGTACAGGAGTATTCTTAGCCTGAATAATTTCAATAAATCGTGCCAATTGTTTTCCTGGAGACAAAAAACGACCCAGTTGCTTCATCCTTTGTTTCACTCCTGGCGCATAGGCACGAATGGAGTATTCCCAAAAAATCTTTGTCGGACCTCCTGACAAACGAAGCATATCCTGAATTAAGGTATTGCCAAGACCCAGGCAAACATCAAAACGTCCCTTCCGCCTGGCCACCTCCGCTGCCAGGGCAAACCACAAAGTTTTACCCAACTTGCCGGGTAACGGTCGTCCAACCTTTATCACCTGTACATTATCAGGGGGTAAACCATCTTGCTGGGCACAAATATAGGTGACCTGAAAATCCTGACTGGGATGAGTGGCCAGGTACTGGGCCAAGCGATAGCCAAATTGTTCAGCCCCGCCATAACGGCCAAGTTTGGGCAGCATAAGGGCAACACGGATCATGATTGTTGATATACAGCCAAGGTTTGTTCCAGAAAATTCTGGCCAGAAAGGCTCTTTATGCGTTGTGATTGCGACCTGTGCATTCGGGTTTGCAGATCCTTATTCATTATGACAGAAGCAATAACCTGAGCCAAAGCCTGCACATCACCAGGAGGCACCAGGGCCTCGTCATCCAGCAGGTCAGGCATAACCCCAACTCTGGTCGCCACAAGAGGTACCCCACAACCCATTATTTCCAGCGCAGCCCGGGCAATGGTTTCTGACCACAAGGAGGCAATGACTCCCAGGTCCAGCGCATTCAGACAAGAAGAAATATCAGGACGTTTCCCGGTAATACGAGTAATGTCTTCTAGCCCATGCTCCACAATCCATTGCTGCACAGTCTTTTGGGATGTGGCTGAGGAAAAACCCAAGAGTAATAACCGCACATGGGTAAAGCCCTGACTTTTAAGATAGGCCACAGCCTGGATTAATTCCTTTTGTCCCTTAACTCGGTCAAAACGACCCAATAAACCAAGCACAAAATCATGGTTATGATATCCAAATTCATTTCGGATGCGCTCTCTGGCCTCTGGATCTGGATAAAAAACATCCTGATCCACCCCACCTAAAATTTGGTGCACCTTGGTTGGAGGCAAGGCAAAGGCAGTATGAAAATGCGTGGTCATTTTTGAATTTGTGGTGATCACTGCGTCAGCGACCTGATTATGTAACCAGCGATTGACAAAATTATTTTTGGGCAAACGCTGATCTCCCCGGGTACGAACAAGCCGAAAGCCCCCTATCCTTTTTTTTAGTAGTCCCCACAGAATAAAACTTTCTCCCCTGTGGCAGTTAACCACATCAGGGCGAAAATCACGCACCAAAGCCTTGAGTTCTTGATAAAGCCTCATTATGCCCCAAGGCGAAGTGGTGTTTAAGTCCAGGGTACATAAAGGCAGCCCCCATTTTTCCACCATTGCGGCCGACTCGGTTCCAGGTAACCCCAAAACCAAGACCTCATGCCCAGCTTCATGTAAAAGCCGGCTTAAATACAACCCATACCAGGCTGTGGCATTAAACCACCGCACATTAATAACCTGGATAATTCGCATGATCTCAGTTTCCGTAATTCTTCCTACCTATAATCGTGCCCATGTCCTGGACCGGGCTATGCAATCAGTCCTTGAACAAACTTGGACTAATTTTGAACTTCTGGTCATTGATGACGGGTCCACTGACCATACCGCACAACTCTTGGCCAAGTACAGCGACCCTCGTCTTAGGAGAATATATCAAGAAAATAAAGGGGTCAGTGCGGCTCGTAATGTGGGTATTGCCGCAAGCACCGGAGAGTTCATCGCGTTGTTGGACTCTGATGACTACTGGCTACCCCAAAAAATAGCATCGCAGCTAGATTTCATGTCCCAAGGCCCATGGCAAATTTCTCAAACCAATGAAGTGTGGATTCGCAACAATGTTCGGGTTAATCCGGGCAGCAAACATGCCAAACAGGCTGGTTGGTTCTTGCAAGATTCCTTGCAACTTTGTCTCATCAGCCCATCATGTGTCATGTTTACACGCAAGCTCTGGGATGATTTGGGGCCCTTTGATGAGGGTTTGCCGGCCTGTGAAGACTATAGCTTGTGGCTTCGTGTGGGGCTTCGTTATCCTGTGGGCTTGCTCCCCAAAAACCTCACCGTAAAAACCGGTGGGCATAACGATCAATTGTCCAGATCATTCATCGGCATAGACTTGTACCGTATCTATGCCATGCTTGATGTGCTCAAAACCATGCAGATGACTGTAGAACAAAAATCATTGGTTATTTTGGCCTTGCAAGAACGGGTGCGGATCTATGCCAGGGGTTGCGTCATGCATGGACGAGAAGATGAAGCCAGGCGAGTGTGGGAACTGGCAAGCCCCTATATCAGCCTTGCCCCTTCCGCACCAGGTAAAAATAAACCCTGCACATTATGATTATTTTTTGAGCATGCTGGCTAAAAGACGTAAATGGCTCCGCTCTTCATCAATGCAGGCCTTAACATGCTTTTTCTCACTTTCAGGAACAAACTCTAGCATTTCCACAAAAAATAAAATGGTGTCTTTTTCAAAGCCCATGGCTGTTTCAATAGCTTCTTTGGGGGTACCCATGAATTGCTGCAAATGCTCAACATCACCCAAACGAAACAGGGTATGGGAGTCCAACAGATAGGCAAGATACGCAAGATATTCATCTTCTTCAGCCCAAGCAGGAAGCACAACAGATCCAACTTTTTCATATAATTTACGAAAAATTTCTCGATGCTTGGCTTCCTCATGAGCTAAAAAGGTAAAGAGTTCCTTTAGCTTTGGGTCTGAAGTAATATCTATTAAACGATTATAAAAAACTTCGCCCCTGGTTTCTACTTCCTGAGCAGCTAACAAAATATCTGTCGCTCTAAATATTGCGGCCATACGTTCTCCTAAAGTTCTGAAGGCAATTCTTTGAGTTGGGCATAGGTAAAAACAGGACCATCAAGGCACACATACTTTGTGCCAATATTACATCGCCCACAAATCCCTACCCCACATTTCATGCGCTTTTCCAATGTGGTAATAATATTTTCATCTTCAAAACCCAACTTTTTCAAGGCTTGCAAGGTGAACTTGATCATGATTGGCGGCCCACAAGTAATGGCAAAAGTATCTTTCGGCTTGGGGGCAATATCCAGTAAAACATTGGGAATAAGCCCCACCTGATGCTCCCAACCTTCAGCTGGATTATCAATGGTCAGCACTGTCTGAACATCTTTGCGGCTTATCCATTCTGGAAGTTCAGCCTTGTACGTCAAATCCGCAGGACTGCGCGCCCCATAGAGCAAGGTGATGTTCTTATAGCTTGTGCGGTTGTCAAGCATATATACAAATAACGTTCGCAATGGGGCCATGCCAATACCACCGCCAATAAAGACAATATTCTTGCCCTGCAATGCTTCAATGGGAAAGGAGTTGCCCAAAGGAGCACGTACGCCAATGTGATCACCAGGTTGTAATTGGTGTAATTTGGAAGTTACCTCGCCCACCCGCATGACACTAAACTGTAAATACTCCATGCGTGTGGGAGAGGAATTAATGACAAAAGTTGACTCACCCACGCCAAAAACCGAGAGTTGCCCGACCTGACCTGGACGAAAGGTAAAATTCTTCATGCGCTCTTCGTTATTGAGCACGACCCGAAACGTTTTGATATTATGGGTCTCCTGGATGGTCTCAACAATAGTCGCCATTTCCGGGAGATAGGGATTCATATTCATTGGGCATACTCCTGCGCTGCGTTCACTATCTGCCGGATATCCACTCCAGTTGGACACTGTTTGATACAGCGACCGCACCCGCAACAAGCCATGATCCCTCCATACAGATCCGGATAATAGCTAAATTTATGCCCTACCCTGTTTTTCAGTCGATGGGCTTTGGTTGGCCGTGGGTTATGTCCACTGGCTTCCAGAGTAAAGGTGTGGGACATGCAATTGTCCCAGGTACGGATGCGTTGGCTGGTCAATCCCAAATCATTATCTGTAATGTTAAAGCAATAACAGGTGGGACACATGTAGGTGCAGGCACCACATGAAATACACTTGGCTGACTGGACTTCCCAAAAGTCCATATCATCAAACCGCTCTAAAATTTTAGCAGGAGCTGACGAATAATCGTGAGCTTGACCCATCAGCTCCAGGGCGTGCCCATGCTTGGCTTGGGCTTGTTGTCCCCGATCTTGAGCATCTTCAAAAAAGGAATGGGTAACTATTTCTTGTCCTTGATCAGAAATAGCCTGAGCTACATAGCCTTCCCCAACCAAAGTCAGCAAAATGTCTGACCCAGCAGTATCAGCCGGACCACTCCCCACACTGTGACAAAAACAGGTGGTTTCAGGCTGATCACAGGCCAAGGTGATAAAAATACTATTCTCCCGCCGGTGGATAAAATGCTGATCCCTTATTTTTTCTGTGATAAAGACCGGATCTAAGAGGAGCTTGCCTCTGGCGTCGCAGGGCCTAGCTCCCATGACCAATGTTTTTCCCTGGGGCAATGTTTCCGTTAACTCGGGCTTTTTATTTTCTTCTACCCTTTGGACCAGAAGCAACGATTCTGTCTGGGGTAAGGTTGCCATTTTGGCAGAAACAGCAGCCATGCGTGAATGCATGTCCAGGGTCATACCTGGGTGAAAACGACGAAAAGTCACCGTTCCACCTTGAGCAACAGGAGCCAAAACGCGATAGACGGATGACAATTCCTCCGTCAGGCGTAGTAAATTTTTCTTGGTGATATATTTCATTACCAACCTCGCTCTTTAATGCCCTCTTCTTCAACCTTGAAGGTCAATAATGGTGGCGTTTGCTCCAGGGCTGTACCAGCCCGATGCTCAAATACATCTTGAACCTGTTTGTTCATATAGCGCCGTAAAAGCAATAATGGAATATCCACAGGGCAAGCCCGTTCACATTCACCACACTCAGTGCAGCGCCCGGTCAGATGGGAAACATGAATCAATTGAAACATCATGTTTTCACCAGGAGTATTTTCCTGGCCCAGCCACAAAGGATCGCGGCTGGTTGAGATACAAAAATCTCGGCAAACACACATGGGACAGGCATTGCGACAGGCATAACAACGAATGCAGCGGCTCATGGTTTCCTGCCAAAAGGCAAATTTTTCAGCTTCAGATTTGGCTTCAAACTCCTCCTGACAGGCAAGAGTGGTCAATACTTTGGATTCCTGCGGGCTGCCCACCAGGACATCAGCAATCAAGGCATTGGGATATTGGCATATTTGACACTTGTCCGCTGCAATGTCGGCCATGTGCAGTATTGTTGTCTGCCCGGATGCAGTAATGCTCAGAGTATCTGTACTGAGGTCCACAGCCTCCACAAATCCTGGGTCCACAGGCAGTGCTGCGCGAATTTTGCGGTGACTGACTACACCTGAACAACAAAGCCCAAAGACAACAAGGTCATCTCTGGTGATCAGGTTCTCATTCAACAGCTGGATAACACTGCGACTGTCACAGCCTTTGACAATAATACCGACTTTTTTTCCTCGCAGTCCAGGCAAATATGTGGCCAAATTATGCACAGCCAAGGGACCAATAACCAGCCTGTCCAAATCAGCTTCAGAACGGATGAAAAGTGGTGTGGCGTGAAGCTGATCGTAGCCCTGTTCCCAGCCAATGACACAATCAAGCTCACCAAGACGACTTTTTATGGCTGTTTTGAGATCATCCAATGGGGACATACATTCTCCTTTTACCCATGACAGGGACACCCCTGCCCCTCACTGGCCTGCACAGCCAGTTTGTTCCATTCTGTCTCGGAAACCGGATTAAAACTTGGCGCTGGTCCCAAGGTATGGATACCACGGGTGAATTCCGTAACCACATGCTGCCAGCGTTGCCCTTCAGAGGCAGAGACCCAGGTGTATTCAAAACGTCGGTTATCAATTCCAGTTATGGGCAAGAATCGCTTGAGCATTTCCAGACGTCTGCGGGCATAAAAATTCCCCTCGGCATAATGACAGTCCCGAGGATGGCATCCAGACACAAGCACACCGTCAGCTCCATTCATGAACGCCCGGACAATAAATAATGGATCAATCCGACCAGAACAGGGGACACGAATAATACGCAAATCCGTAGGCTGAACAAATCGCCCTACCCCAGCTGTATCTGCCCCTCCATAGGAGCACCAATTACATAAAAAACCAACTATTCGTAATTCGCGAATATTTTGGGGGGACATAGGGCCTGGACCTCCGCAAGGATCTGGTTATCAGTAAAATGTTCGAGCTGAATAGCTCCCTGAGGACAGGTCACCGTGCAAATACCGCAACCCTGACAAACCGTGTCAATGACCTCAGCTTTGGGATTACCAAAGCGATCAGCCACTTCCTTAATGGCTCCAAAGGGGCAAGTCTGGATACATTTGCCACAGCCCACACAACGCGGCTGATTGACCCTGGCTACAGCTGGGTCAGATTCCAGCTCTTTTTTGGATAAAAGGCCCAGAACTTTAGCGGCAGCAGCGCTGCCCTGGCTAACAGAAGCCGGGATATCCTTAGGGCCCTGGCAAGCACCAGCCAAATAAACTCCTGCGGTGTTGGTCTCCACAGGCTTGAGCTTGGGATGGCTTTCGACAAAAAATCCATACTGGTCTGGACAAACCCGTAATTTTTCGCCCAACTGGGCTGCACCAGCTGCTGCTTCAGCACCCACGGCCAGTACAACCAAATCTGCCTGGACCTCTACCTGGGTTCCAGCCAGGGTGTCTGCTCCACGCACAAGAAGTTTGTCATCTTGAGGGTAAATCATGGAAACACGACCACGCACATAGTGTGCACCGTATTCCTCCATGGCCCGGCGGGTAAATTCATCATACAATTTACCAGGTGAGCGGATATCCATATAAAAAACAAAGGATTGTGAGTCTGGCAAATGATCCTTGGTCAAGATGGCCTGCTTGGCAGTATACATGCAGCAAAATCCTGAACAATAGGGACGATCCACCGAACGATCTCTTGAACCCACACACTGAATAAAAACGATATTTTTGGGCTCCTTTCCATCCGAAGGCCTCTTGATTTGCCCGCCAGTGGGACCAGAAGCAGACAAAAGGCGTTCATACTGCATGCTGGTAATGATATCTGGATAGCGCCCCTGCCCATATTGAGGATACTTGTGCCAATCAAAAAGATCATAACCAGTGGCCACAATCACTGCACCCACATCCACATCCACCAATTCGTCTTTTTGTTCATAATCAATACATTTGAGTGGACAAACGGTAGCACATATCCCGCATTTACCTTGCGTCAATTTAAGGCAGGATTGAGGGTTAATGGCTGCCTTTTTGGGTATGGCCTGAGGAAAAGGAATATTGATGGATGGGGCGGTACATAAATTTTCATTAAAGGGGTCTGGATGCTTATGGCTGGGGCATTTTTCAAGACATAAGCCACATCCATTACAGACATTCCAATCAACATAGGTTGCCTTACGACGAATGGTTATGTGAAAGTTACCCACATATCCGCCCACACTTTCAACTTCAGCACAGGCATACAGGGTAATCTTTGGATGTTGGGCAATATCCACCATTTTAGGACCAAGAACACAAGAAGAGCAGTCCACAGTAGGAAAAGTTTTATCCAGCTTGGCCATTTTACCGCCAATGCTTTGTTCACGTTCAATTAAGACTACTTCCTGACCACCATCAGCACAGTCCAGGGCGGCCTGAATTCCAGCCACTCCACCACCAATAACCAGGACACGTTTTACGGTTTCAAAACGCTTGGGTATCAGAGGACGGTTGCGACGCAATTTTTCCACTGCCATGCGCACCAATTCTTGAGCCTTGATGGTATTGTCTTCCATGATTTTTCCAATCCAGGAAACATGCTCGCGAATATTGGCCATTTCAAACATATAACGGTTCAAGCCTGCTCTCTCCACAGCACGACGAAAAGTCTGCTCATGCATACGTGGAGTACAGGAAGCAACCACTACTCCATCAAGCTGTTGTTCCTTGACTGCGGCAATAATACCATCTTGGCCCGGCTCAGAACAAGCATACATGGTATCCGTAGAAAAAACCACATCTGGGTAGGTAAGAGCTTTAGCTGCAACCTTTGGACAATCAACAGTGCCAGCAATATTGCTACCACAGTGACAGATGAAAACTCCGATGCGCATTGTTTCCCCCTATTTCACTGGCACGGGTTGTTTGATCTTACCCAAAACACGATGTGGATCTACACACAACTTGTTCAAGCCCAGTTCAGTTCGATCAAGACCCAAAGCATAGCCCATAAGTTGAGTGTAATAAAAAACAGGCATCTGGAAATTTTCTCCCAGGGCCCTGTTTATCTGCCCTTGTCGCAAATCCAAGTTCATCTGACACAAGGGACAAGCTGTAACCAAACAGTCAGCCCCAAGACGACGAGCAGCATCCAGCAATTTTCCAGATAAACGAGCCACAATATCTCCCCTGGGAATGCCGTAAGAAGCACCACAGCACTCCACCTTGAGGGGGAAAGGCAGGACTTCCGCGCCCAGGGCGCACATAAGCCTGTCCATGGCCATGGGATTTTCATGATCATCAAAGCGCATTAACACCGGAGGACGATTCATAATACACCCATAATAACAGGCAATTTTTATCCCTGTTAACGGATTGACGACCTTGGACAGGATCAGTTGAGGGTCAACCTGCTCATCGAAAACCTGCAACACAGACTTGGTTTCCACATTGGTTCGACAGGGAATATCAAGCAAAGCATTGACCTGGTCACGAAAATCCTGATGTGCCATTTTATGCGCAGCAGTGCGCAAATTCGTCAAACAACTTGGACAAGGTGTCGCCACCTGATCAAGGCCCATACCTTCTACCTGTGCCAGGTTGCGGGCAGATAAAGCTGCAGAAAGAACATGGTTGACTGTATGCGCCGGACTTGAACCACAGCAGCTCCAATCTTCCACATCCACAAGATCAACCTGTAAAGCTCGGCAGACAGCACGAGTCGAACTGTCATACTCCACAGATGTGCCCAGCCCTGAACACCCAGGATAATAAGCAATTTTAGCCATTGATGCCTCCTTGGCGAAAACGCTCAAATATCCGTGCTACCTGCTCACGTCCCTGAACAGGATGGGGCTTAAACGGCAATTTGCCGCGCATAAGAGCTGTGGGAGCCAAATCAACATCAGTAAAAATTCGACCCGAACGAGTCATATAAGCAACCATAAGACCCATTTCATAGGCTCGGCCATGGCGCTCCACAGACTTTAAAAAGGAATCCACAAAAACCTTTACTGCTCTTTCCGTAGCATACCCAGCCTCTCGAGCCATATGACGACAAACATCCATGACCAAAGCAACATCAATGAGATTGGGACAGCGTGTTGTACAGGACTGACATGATCCGCACAGCCACAAGGAGCGACTTTGGAGTACAGCCTCCTTTTGTCCAGCCTGAATTAGGCGCATTATCTGACTGACAGAATAGTCATAGGCAAAGGTGTACGGGCATCCCGCCGTACAATTACCGCACTGGTAGCATGTTTTTAGATTCTGATGGCTACGGGACTCGACTTCAGCAATAAAATCCTGGTCAGCTGTAGTCAGATCAAAAGTTTGCATAAGGTACCCACCATGGTAAAAAAAGAATAATGACTGGTTGCTCGTGTATGCTTGACAAGATTTTTTTCAAATATTTATCAATCTGATATGATTTTGAAACTTTGGTACGATAAAAGTATTCCACCTTTCAAGGAAAAAACCTGTATATTTATACTTAATACTTATCTGTCCTGTCTTTTTTGTGCCTCTAAATCCTGAGAGTCAAACTCTTCGTCACGAGCTTGTTGAAAACCATAATCCAATAATTTGATGGTTTCTTCATGACGAACTTGGGCAGTAGCAGCCCCTAAAACCACAGCCAGCAATCGCAGATCACCTCGTTTGGCTGTAGCCACAATGCTGTACCCTGAGGCAGAAACAAATCCGGTCTTAAGGCCATCAAGACCGGGATAGCTTCTCAGTAACGTGTTGGGATTGCTATGGGTAGTTCCTTGATAGGTATGGGTAGCCAGGGAATGCAGTGCCAGAGCCTGAGGAAAACGTTGTATATAGCTCATGGCTAGTTGCGCAAGATCACGGGCAGTCGATATCTGTCCGACAGCTGGCAAGCCATGAACATTTTTAAAAACAGTTTTGGTCATGCCCAGGGTTTTGGCCTTATCATTCATCTGCCGAATAAACCTGGCAGGATTGCCTTGGGTCAGATACTCACTCATGGCCACACAGGCATTATTGGCAGAAATCACACTCATACCTTTGACCAACTCAGCCAAGGCCACTTTTTCTCCTTGGACGAGAGACATATTGGCTCCACCAGTTTGTATGGCCTGAGCACTGATGGGTATAGGAGTACCCCAAGAAAGAGCACCATGGTCGAGGGCTTCGTAAATCAAATACAAGGTTACAAGTTTAGTCAAGGAGGCTGGGGCCATACCTTTATCGGCGTTAAATTCATAATACACCTGCCCTGTAGTCATGTTCACCAAAAATGCAGCCCGTGTACTCAAGTGCAAGGCGTGCTTGGAAGATACTCCCCTTTGCTCTTCACCCCAAAAAGCAGAGACTACTCTCTTATTTTGATCATGTACTTTTGCTGCCAAGCCAGGTTCGTGGGCAAAACTTACAAATTCTGTGGGCACAGTGCTTAAGCACAACAACAAAAAAGATAAAATATAAAATAATGTTCTCATAACGTGTTGCCTTGAAAACTTTTTTTAAACTATCTCTTAATCACGTAAAATCAATAGCAAGTAACATCATAATTTAATTGATAAAAGCATAATTAGTGCACAAGGCTGTCAAGTAGATGCCAAGTTTATCTTTAACCATCTTTTAAATTGTGCTTATGAATTTCGACAAATAATATCAGTAAGTTAGAATAATACAAAATAAAAAAATCCGATTACACTCTAGACAATTGCACAACCAACAACGTAAGCATTCAGGTTCATTTGTACTTCAGAGCACAAAAAAAGCTAGTGATAGTCTTGAAGTACATTGACAGTTATCTTGGCGCAGGTCTTTTTGCCTGCCTTGGTATTTTATCCTTTGTTTGAACCATCAAGGAATATGCTTATGGCTAATCCTCTTTTTGCTCCCGAGCTCTTGGAATTACTTAATGCTGGTGATGCTCAGGCATTACAAGAGGTCGCCAATGCCTTGCATTCAGCCGAAATGGCTGAATTTATTGCGGCATTGGATGATATTGATATTTGGCGCTTATTGTCCTTGTTGCCCAAGCAACACTCTGCTGAAATTTTCTCTCACTTTGATCTTGATCGACAAGTAGAACTGGCAAGTGATGTTAATCGTCAGGCCATGGCCAGAATGCTGGAAGAACTGCCCCATGATGACCGGGCCGATCTGGTTAATCGCCTGGATCCCCAAGTGGCAGAACAAATATTACCCCTGGTCGCTCGTGCAGAACGCGAAGATATTCGAAACCTCGCCAGTTATCCCGAAGGCACGGTTGGCTCCATCATGAGTAGTGACTACGCCACCTTGCGCCCAGGGATGACCATTAAGGAAGCTTTGGAACAGGTCCGCATTCAGGCCCCCACAAGAGAGACAGTCTATTATATTTATGTTGTTGATGCTGAACATCATTTAATTGGATTTGTGTCTTTGAAAGACTTAATTTTAGCCAAGCCCATGCAAACTGTAGGCGAAATGATGAATACAGAAGTTATTCATGCTTTTGCCGATGACAATCAGGATACTGCCGCTCAACCCATTGAAAAATTTGACTTGTTGGCCTTACCTATCGTTAATACTGAAAACAAACTGGTCGGTATTGTTACTGTTGATGATGTTATGGATGTTCAGGAAGCCGAGGCTACCACAGACTTTCACAAAATGGGTGGAACAGATCTGGTGGATGTCAGCCTCAAGGACGCTGGCCTTGCAGTACTCTACCGGGCCCGCATTCCTTGGCTCATGGTATTGGTGTTTATGAATATTTTTTCTGGTGCAGGCATTGCCCACTTTGAAAACACCATTGCAGCCATGTCATCCCTGATTTTCTTTTTACCTCTTTTGATTGACTCTGGTGGAAATGCTGGCTCTCAGGCAGCTACCCTCATGGTTCGTGCGTTAGCCATTGGTGATGTACGTTTACGAGACTGGTTTAGTCTTTTACGCAAAGAATTTCTTATCTCGCTTCTTTTAGGATTGACCATGGCTATGGGAGCCATGCTGTTGGCTGGTTTTCGATCTCCGGAAATCATTGTTCCCATTGGCCTGACCATGGTGGCTATTGTGCTTTTTGGCAGTTTGGTAGGTATGAGTCTTCCCTTTCTCTTGGCTACTTTTCGCTGTGATCCGGCCACAGCCAGTGCCCCCCTCATTACTTCCATTGCAGACATTGGTGGTGTGCTCATTTATTTTAGTATTTCTACCTGGTGGCTGCGTGATTTAGTTAACACAGCGGGATAGTCTAACTTTCTCGTATAAAACCTTTGGATTTAAGTTTGTGTGCATAATGGGAGTGCAACGGACGAACCAAAAGCAGGCGTTTTTGTGCTCGAGAGGCGATGACCTTATCCCCAGTTCGTAAAACTACTCCTGTTTGACCATCCTGGGTGAGATATACCTTGGAGTCTGCTTCCAAGACCTCTACATGCAAATCATCTTCAAAAGGTAGAATCATGGGCCGGAAAGCATGCAAAAAAGGACAAATAGGCGTTAAGGCAAAAACATCCAGTTCCGGATAAATGAGAGGACCACCAGCAGAAATGGAATACCCTGATGATCCGGTAGGGGTAGCCACAATCATGCCATCAGCTCGCACCATCCCCAAATGGTCCCGACCATACCACATATTAAGGCGAATCATGCGTGCCAGGCTACCACAACTGATAACCAGGTCATTCACAGCATAGCCCTGATAAAACTCCTGCTCGTGACGAAATACCTTGAAACTGACCACCAATCGGGAAGAAAGGGCATATTGACCAACAACAATGTCCTCCAAAGTACCTTGCCAATCTTCAGGTGACAACTCGGTTAAAAAACCTACCTTGCCCAAATTGAGGCCCAGAACAGGAATTTCCCGTTCCAATACTCCCCGGGCCACTCCTAAAAGAGTTCCATCCCCGCCCAAGGTCAAAACCATGTCCACATTATCCCAGTCAGCTTCCAGGGAAGTATTTTTTGTGGCTTGAAAAATAGTGGATATGCACCCATTTTTTCTAAGCCAGTCTTGAATTTCAAGAGCCATTTGTGCGGCCAACTCATTACCGACCATATGGACCAACATCATCTGCTTTAGAGTGCTCTTCATTTTTTACAATACTATTTTACCACAGGATTTATTTTTGATTATGGCTGGACCGGAAAACCATACGCAAAGGCACCTTGTCCAAACGAAAAACCTTGCGCAACTGATTTTCCAGATAACGAACATAAGTGCCGGCAAAAAGTTTTTCGTCATTAACAAAAAAAACAAAGGTTGGTGGCTGGGCAGCGGCCTGAGTCATATAATAAATCTTGCCCCGTCGCCCCTTGACTACCGGAGGCTGGTGACGCTCCATAACCAATTTCACCAGCCGATTTAATTCCCCGGTGCCAATGCGTACCTGGCACTGTTGCCACAACTTTTCTATCAGAGGTATGAGCCCACCCAGGCCAGCCCTGGTAATAGAGGAAGAATAAAGTATGGGCACATGAGCACAAAAGGCAAAGTCGTGGACCACTTCCTGACGCGCTCTGGCCAATTGGTCTTTGGTTAACAGGTCAATTTTGTTCATAACAATGATAAAGGGAATTTTTTCTGTATCCAAAAAAGCAAGCAGGCGTTTATCCTGGCTAACGACTCCACCTACAATATCCAATACTAAAACGACAACATCTGCTCTTTTGGCGGCCTGAAAAGCACGCACCACACTAAAATATTCTAAAGATTCCGTGACCTTGGGTTTGCGCCGTACTCCAGCGGTATCCACCAAGGTATAGGTCTTTCCTCCCTGCACAATATTCACATCCACCGAGTCTCGCGTTGTGCCGGCCTGGGGGCTGACGATAAGCCGTTTTTTACCCACCAAGGCATTGATAATAGAAGATTTGCCAGCATTGGGGCGCCCTAAAAAGGCAATTTTTCGCCCCGCCTGTACGCCGTCCTCTGCAGACACACCTTCCTTGGGCAAAGCTTCAGGCAATGCCTGTTCAGGCAAAGCCTCTTCAATGGCGTCGCGCAAGGAGTAGATACCAAAGCCATGAGCTGCCGACACCGCCTGCATGGCAAAACCCAGAGCAAAAAACTCACTGCTCAAAATTTCCTCTTGTTCCGGTCCATCAATTTTATTGATGACCAAAAGCACTTTTTGTCCTGATTGGCGCAAAAATTGGGCAACTTGCTCATCTTGAGGATGCAGTCCGTCACGCCCATCGACCACAAAAAGTATCAGATCCGCACTGCCCATAGCTTCTCTGACCTGCTCAAAAATATCCAGTTCCAGCTCATCACTGGTTTGAGGGACAATGCCGCCAGTATCGACCAACATATAGCTGAGCCTATCACCTTGGACCTCATGAAAAATGGAATCTCGGGTCACCCCAGGCAAATCATGAGTAATGGAGACACGTTTTTTTATCAGACGATTAAATAAGGTGGATTTGCCCACATTGGGCCGACCCACAAGGGCTACCAAGGGTAAGGTATTCATAATTATAACTCTTGGCCGATCATCTCGGCTATACTGTGAGAATAAGGAGGATAAAGCACGCCACGTTCGGTGATCAGAGCATCAATCAAGGCATGATCCGTAACATCAAAGGCAAAGTTGAACACAGGTACATCTAGGGGAGTAATTTGAGTTGCCCCCACATGAGTCACTTCCAAAGGCGTACGCTCTTCAATGGGAATCAAGGAACCATGGCCAATGGTTAGGTCAAAGGTGGAACTGGGGGCGGCCACATAAAAGGGAATGCCATAGTGCTTGGCCAAGATAGCTACCCCTGAGGTACCGATTTTATTGGCCACATCACCATTAGCCACAATACGGTCAGCCCCAACCACAACCTTATCCACCATGCCACGCTGCATCAGCAGAGCGCAGGCATTATCACAAGCAACAGTCACGGCAATGCCATCTTGCTGCAACTCATAGGCAGTAAGGCGGGCACCTTGTAAAAACGGTCTGGTTTCATTGGCAATAACTGAAATATTTTTCCCCATATCCACTGCCCCACGAATAACACCAAGAGCTGTACCATATCCGGCAGTAGCCAGAGCGCCGGCATTGCAATGGGTCATGACTGTATCCCCATCTTGCAAAAGTTCGCTCCCCAAGCGTCCCATGATTTTATTCATGGCAATATCGTTTTGATGCATTGCTTGAGCCTGATCAAGCCAAAGTGTAGCCAGTTTGTCTGGTTCTGTAACCCCTGCTCCTTTAGCGCGCATGGTTTGTACTGCCCAGGTCAAATTTACAGCTGTTGGTCGGGCCTGGGCCAAAAGATCCAACAAGGATTCAAGCTCAAACATCCAGTTTGCACCAGCCCTTTGCGCCTCCTCAAGAGCAAGACAACATCCATAAGCCGCACAAACCCCAATGGCTGGTGCACCGCGCACGACCATGGTTTGTAAAGCAAAGATGACCTCCTGTACTGTCCGGCATACAAAACTCTCCTCAATCAAGGGGAGTTTACGCTGATCCAAAAGGAGTAACACTCCGTTTTCAAAACGAATATGATCGTCCATAACCCAGACCTCAATATGCTAAAAAGTGTATCGCCAATAAAAAACCGGACCACAAAGTAGCCCGGTTTTCAAGTATTCAAAATAAAAAAGGATCAAGAACGTTCGGTTACTTCGACCAAATGATAGCCAAACTGGGTCTTGACCGGGCCATGGACCACACCCACAGCCTCATTAAAACAGACCTGATCAAATTCGGGAACCATTTGCCCAGGAAGAAAAAAACCCAGATCTCCGCCATTTTTTCCTGAAGGGCATTGTGAATATTCGCGAGCCAGATCGGCAAAATCCTCACCGTCATTAACAATTTTATCTTTCAATGATTGGCAGACTTCTTCAGTTGCCACCAAAATGTGTCGCGCACGTGCTTTGGCCATGGAATTCTCCTTGTTTATTTTTGTGGCCTCCTACCTGGATGCGTACTTCTTGGCAAGTTCAGGAATACCTCCAGCAGTATACCCAATATGGCCGGGGTTTACGAAACAGGATGAAATCCTTATGCAAGCTTCTATTATTATCAAGGTGAGTTACGTATATCATGCATACCCCAACACTTGTCATCGGCATTGACACTGGTGGCACCTACACTGATGCAGTCCTTGTCAACCTCAAGACCAAGGATGTGCTGGCCTGGGCCAAGGAACCAACCACAACCCACAACCCAGCCCTGGCCATTAAAAAAACTTTGGCCGCTATCCTGGATAAATCCCATATTAACCCAGGTAGTATTGATCTCGTCATTGTCTCCACTACCCTGGCTACCAACGCCCTGGTGGAAAATCAGGGCGCAGAAGTAGGACTTTTGGTCATTGGCCATGACCAGCGTCTGGATGTGCCTGTTACAGATTTTCGCTATATTCCCGGTGGACACAAAGCCAGGCGCATTGAATCTGAACCTTTGGGTATGGACTATTTGGTGCAAGCCATCAGGGCCATGCAAGATCATGTCGATACGTATGCCATTTGTGCCATGCTCGCCTTTGATGATCCCAGCCATGAGTTGGTGGCTGCCAAAGCCATAGAACTCCTGGACCCCAAACCTGTATTTTCATCCCATCAGGCCAGTACCAGACCCGGTTTTCGTGAACGGGCCACCACGGCGGTACTCAATGCCCGGCTGTTACCAGTCATGCAAAATTTTTTAACAAGCATCAGCCAGACCATGATGGAGCTCGGTCTAAGCTGCCCTGTGGGCATTGCTCGAGGTGATTGCAGGGTCATGAGTTTAGATCAGGCTGTGCGTAATTCATCTTCCACTGTGGCCAGTGGTCCAGCAGCCACTGCTGTTTTTGGCGCTTCCATTGCGCAAGGACAAACAACTGTTGTTGTGGATGTAGGGGGCACCACCTCGGACATCACCTTAATTTGTGATGGTCAGCCTGTCATTCGTGAGGATGGCATGGTTGTGGGCTCCTGGTCCACTCATGTGCGCGCTGTGGAAATGCGTACTGTGGGCCTTGGAGGAGATAGCCTGATCTCTGTTGAGCATGGTAATTTGAGCATTGGCCCAGCTCGAGTTCTGCCCATGAGCCAGGTCCACGCCCAAGTCGTAAAGAATGATGATCTGCAAACCTTGGCCAATCCTGTGCTCTGGCTTGGTCCAGGCCTTGACTCCCAATGTCTTGCTCTTGCTCCAGGCCAAGATCCAGGTACAGATCCTCTACTACTGCAACTGGCCAAGGACGGGCCAAGTACACCCCAAGCGCTACGCCTTACACTGGGTGTGGCTGAGTCCACCTTGAACAAGTCCATTGCCCGTTTGCAAGGAGCACATAAAATTATCACCTGTGGCTTTACCCCTACAGATGCCCTGCATGTGCTGGGCAAATTGACATTGGGAGACGTACAGCTGGCTCACAAAAGCGCACTCATTTTGGGCCAGCTTCTGGGTCTTGAAGCTGTAGATTTCTGCCAGCAGATTTTGCTTCAGGCCCAGGATATTCTGGCCATGACCCTACTCACTGCCCTGGGTGATCAAGAACTGGGTCCAGTCCTGACCAGGGCCTTACAACAAAAAAAATGGACCTCTTTGCTGGACATCACGATTCGCCTCAAGCCCCAAATCATCGGTATTGGTGCCGCAGCTCCCTATCTTCTGCCTGATGTGGCTGATAAATTGGGCACCAAAGTACTCTTTCCCGAGTATTATCAAGTGGGCAATGCCTTGGGTGCGGCGTACATGGATATTAAAATGATTAACCATAACCAGGACAACCATCATGCACTTTAAGGAACAAAGTTTTGCAGCAGCCATGGAAGTATGCAGTGAAAATGAACAAGCCCAAGTAGTCCATGCCTGGATTCCGGGTGGGCCGGGCTTTGTGCTCCATGCCTGGGCTGAAATTGAAGATGCTGTCTATGATTTGACCCACAGCAGGCATCCCGAACGACGCGAGGAGTATTACGCCCGCATGAATGTCAGTGAAAAACTCCTACGCCGCTATGGTCGGGTCGAATATTTTAGCCTCATGGCAGAAACTGGCAGCATGGGCCCCTTTGACCTGGACTTTTTCTTTGCCCATCAAGTGTCCATGCTCCCAAAAAAAGAGTAGTCTTGGCTTTGAATTTTACCTTATCTTCAGGCTAGGTTATGGACTCCCTTTAACAAAAAGATAATATATGCGCTTATTCCTTAACTTAAAAATAAATTTTCTCTGGAGGGTATATGGCTGGTTTTGAAGGAACTCAATGGGCTGAATTTCAAGGCCGTTACATGCTTAAAGGATGCTGTTTTGATCTGGTACCCATGGCCGACAAGGTTCCAGCAGTATCCAGGTCCATTCACTACGGTCTTTGTTTGGCTTTTGAGGGTATTCGCTATTTTGTCAGCCCTGACCAAGATGGTGCTTTGCACGTTCGTTTTTTAAATCTTGAAAAAAACTTGCAGCGCTTTCGCCGGGCCATTTCCTTTAATCTGTCCTCGACCCAACAACTTCTGGTACCCACCGCTCAGGATCTGGAGGCTCTTTTTCTGGAATATCTTCGAGCTCCGGAAATGAGGGACTTTATCCAGGGTATGGCTGATAACCAGGGCCAGGGCTATTTGCGTCCCTTTACTGTGGATGAAGCACGTTCCATTGGAGTCACCTTTCCTGACAGCCCATCCATTCGCCTGGTAACCTGTACGTATGAGTCTTATATGGGCGAGCCCTTTAGTGGAGTGGTAGTGCCTCATTTGGTGCGGGCTATTAGTGCCAATGGTACTGGCTGCCTAAAACTTGGGGTCAATTATCTTTTGAGTGTCAAAGCCATGGATGAAGCCCAAAGTATTGAACCTGAAGCCAGTTCCGCTCTTTTTCTGGATGATCGTTTGGACCTGCCCTTGTGGGATCGGAAAATTACCGAATGGGATTCATCCTGCTGTCTGGTAGCCCTGACCAATGGCACAGTCATCAAAATTCCCGATGGCCCCCTTATTCTGCCTTCCGTAACCGTCCAGGGCTTGTGTGCTCTTTTACAAGATCAGGGAGTACGCGTGGAAGAACGCGATCTTTCTTACGGTGAATTTCGGGCCAAAGCTGAAGCCAGTAAGATTGCAGCTGTCTGTTCTGTGGGCACAGCCGGCATCCTCAATAGAGCCCAGCGTGTGGTTATGGTTGATGAAAACAATGCTCCTTGTGGAGAATTTCGGGCCCAGACAGACCATGAAATGTACAAAGTCTTGGGTGACATAAGGAGTAGATATTGGGAAATTTACCAGACCAAAATACCGGTTCCCACAGGACAAAAACTTAGCGTGTACGCACTTTAAAATGCCTTGAGCCATTATTATTGACAGGATTTTCAAGAGACCCTATCAGGCATTCCACCTTATGGGGATGTAGCTCAGCTGGGAGAGCGCCGCGTTCGCAATGCGGAGGCCAGGGGTTCGATCCCCCTCATCTCCACCACGAAAGTAAATAACCGCTTGAAATAGAGCGGTTATTTTATTGTATGCCACCTATTCAGCTTCAGCAAGACACCTGTCTTGATGTTTGCGCAACTATATTCCTAGATGACTTGGCCTAAAATACTTTGGGAATCACGTTTGCTGGCTATTGAACCCGGCAGGCTGTGCCTTGTGGAAAGTCAAATCATCTTTATTGACCAAAATCAGCTCAAAAAACTTGACGATAAACATATCTGGCAATAGCAAAGACATTCTGCTTTACGCGCCAGTAGCTCAGGTGGATAGAGCAATTGCCTTCTAAGCAATCGGTCGGGTGTTCGAATCATCCCTGGCGCGCCAGTATTTAAGCCCTGTACAGGGCTTTTTTTCTGCCCAATTTTCATGGATGGCCTGATCCAGACACGCAGCTTTTTTTAAGCACGCTCCAAAATACATACTTTTTTATTCATTGGATCCAAAACCTCATCCAAAACTGCATCCACATGGGCACGTTGTTGCTGAAAAATATCAGCACAGCAGGCTTCTATGGCAGCTCTAGCCTTCGAATCTATCGGTAAATCAGGCAAGTTGGGCAAGTCATAGCTATCAAAATCCAAAGGGGTGAAAGCCAGATCCTGATCCAGGGACCAGGTTTGCTCTCCTCCGCCAGTTATAGATTCTTTTTGAACCAAAGCCGGGTCCATGCGCTTGGCAAAGGATAACGATTCTGAAGGACGATTGGCTTCATTGAGTTTTAAAATTCGCGCATTAAGCTCAGCACATTGCTTACGCACCTGACCATAGTACACTGTAACCAATGTTCGTCCAGGGTGCATGGGGTCGGTATAGGGCTCGCCATGGGCATATTTTTCAATAAGACGGGCCAAAGTCTGATATACTTCCCACACTGCCTTACAAAAAAGCCCCTTGCGCGTAAAACTTCGTGGGCGGCGAAACTGGAGGCGACAAGTTGACTCCTGATATACACTTTCATGGGAGAACTCTATGCCCACCATGCGAAAAAACTGGCGACTATTTTCTTCCGAGCCCAGTAAGCAATTTATCCCAGCTATCCAGGATTGAATTTCTCGGGCCTGGCTGTGTAGCATTGCCACTCGGGACTCAAATACAGTGATTTCATTTTCCAAAGCCTTGCGTGCTCCAAAAAATGTTTCTGCTGCCTCACGCAACCCTTCTTCCACCAGGGCATCGCCCCATTGATCCATGAGTCCCATATTCCCTCCAGATTGCAGTTACGGCTTAAACACTACCTTTCCCCCCTGCACCTGACAAGCACACTCTATCTGTCATTGACAGGTGAAAAAGGGAGGGATAGTACTTTGTGAAATATTTTACAGGAGGTTTCGCCTTGAATATTCTCATTTTTGGACCCAATGGTAGTGGTAAAGGAACCCAGGGCTCTTTGGCCAAACAAAAATACAATCTGGATCATATTGAATCTGGTGCAATTTTTCGCAAACATATTGGCGGTGGTACAGAACTGGGCAAAAAAGCCAAGGAATACATTGATCGCGGTGAGCTCGTCCCTGATGATATCACCATTCCCATGGTTCTTGATGTGCTCAAGAATGCCAGTGCCAATGGTTGGCTGCTGGATGGTTTTCCCCGTTCCATTGTTCAGGCTCAAAAATTGTGGGAAGCCCTCAAGGCTGACGGTGTAAAGCTCAATTATGTTATTGAAATTCTTCTGCCCCGTGAAGTAGCCAAAAATCGCATCATGGGCCGCCGTTTATGCAAAAACGACAACAACCATCCCAATAATATCTTTATTGATGCCATCAAGCCCAATGGTGACAAATGCCGCGTTTGTGGCGGCGAACTGTCCTCCCGTGCTGATGACCAGGATGAGGACGCCATCGATAAGCGCCACAACATCTACTACGATGCAAATACTGGCACCTTGGCCGCTTCCTACTACTACAAGAACCTGGCCAAAGAAGCTGGCTTCAAATACATTGAGCTGGATGGCGAAGGATCCATTGAGGATATCCGTGCCACACTCATGGCTCAATTAGACTAACTACCCTTTATCTAAACATAAGGCGGGGACGACCCGCCTTTTTTATGTACCATGACTTTGCACATCGGCAAAATCGACTATCTGAATATCTGGCATGTTTTTGAGCTCTTGGCCCAAACCTGCCCCCACGGACCGGACTTTCACTATGTCCCAGGTCATCCAGGTGAGTTAAACCAAGCTCTGGCTACAGGTGATTTGCATCTTTCTCCATCATCATCCTTTGAATACCTGCTTAGGGCTGAATCCTATACCCTCTTGCCCAATGCGTCCATTAGTGCTCAAAAGGAGGTGCAAAGTGTACTTTTTCTCTCCCCGGTGCCTGTGGAGCAACTGCCGCTCTGGTTAGTACAAAATCCTGGGCCAGTGTGCCTGACCAATGCCTCAGCCACTTCCACTGCGCTTCTTAAGGTGCTGTGGAGCCAAAAATGGAATCTTGCTCAACCTCAATGGCAGGATGTTCATCCTGGCCAAGGCTTGAGTACTGGTCGTCCCTTTCTGGAAATTGGCAATTTGGCCTTGCAGCATTTTATTGAGCGTCCACCAGGATATTATATCTATGACTTGGCTACAGAATGGAATATGTGGACAGGTCTTCCCTTTGTCTTTGCAGTGTGGATTGTCCGCCGTAACTTGAATCTCGAACAAAGCAGGTTGGTAGCCCGGCTAGCCCGAGAAATACATACAATTATCTTGCAACTTGATCGTCATTTTACCCACCTCTCCACCTTATCCAGCCGCCCTCCCTGGCTTCAGGCACAGGACCTGATCCGCTATTGGCAAGCCATGAGCTACGGTCTTGGCCCAAAAGAACAGGCCGGCCTGACTCTTTTTGGAGAACGCTGCACCCAGGAAGGACTCTTGCCTGGAATGCCTGGACTGATTTGGTTTTCAGAAGAGAAGTATCCCCTTTGAACTACGAGTGCCCTGAGTCATAATTGGCTGGATAGATACTGATTTTACACTCCCTCACATCATCACTTATGGACGAACAAAATGAAAAGGATCCTCACAGCACTTCTCGTATGTTTACTGGCAAGTACAGCCAATGCCACCAGGCAACTTCCGGAAGTGCTGGTGTACAACAACACAACCTACGATATGTACACCGCCCCACTGGAAGCACTTTTTTCAGCAGAAAAAACCAAAACTTTTATACCACGACCATTCTCAACAGCCTGTGTTCGCGGCTATGTTGGGTCATGGAAGATCGAAAATCATTGGCTGCTCCTTGTTGCCCTGTACGACGGCACTCCGCATCAAAAGGCCATTGCACTGACCAAAGTTGCCCCAGAGTGGGTCACGCCTGTGAAAGCAGATTGGTTTTCCGGTACTCTGCGCATCGG
>JAAYGN010000047.1 GCA_012727715.1 Desulfovibrionales bacterium
GGTCTGGCCAGTATTTTCAAAATTTACCTTTAACTTTAGAAGCTGTGCCTGCTCAAGGGTATAGGTTTAGCCATTGGGAAATATTTGGATTCAAGCTAACGGAAGAGCAAAAGACTCAATCCAAGCTAGAGATAGTTCCAACTGCAAACCTTTTCGCAAAAGCTATTATGGTTAAGATGCCTGAAATCCCTGCGGAAGAATTTAAGATTATTTCAGAGGGAAATTTTGATGTGTATCTAAAGGACAATCAGCTAATATATGCTTCCCAAAATTGTAGTCAGTCTGAAACTGAAACTCGATTTTTCTTACACATCCAGCCTAAAAATAAAGACAATCTCCCGAAGGAGCGAAAAGAGTATGGTTTTGACAATTTAGATTTTTCTTTTAGCCAGGGTGGCGTTCGTCTCCAAACGGGATGTGTTATTATTAGAAAGCTACCTAGCTATCCAATACAGCGCATTACTACCGGCCAATTTAATAAGGATGGTCATATTTGGAAAGGCAGTTATGAGTTTGCCAATAATCCCGGCAATTAAACGACAACATCTTGAACGACTATGGCTGTTTTAATTAAACAATGCAGGATACTAGCCTGCGCTTTGTTTGTTTTTATTTTTGTTGGTTGTTCTAACGAAGAGCCAGTTATTGAACCTGGCTGGCAATTGGCTCAAGATATTCCTCGTCTTAAAATTCAGACTCGTTTGGACCATCATCTACTCAGTCATGATGAAGTGCAGTCCACTGAAGACTATGTTGAGGCGACCTTGTCTATAGATGGTCAGGGTGTCTACGAAGACCAGGGCATTACCACTATTAAAATTCGTGGCCGCGGACAGTCCACTTTTGCTCAGCCCAAAAAGCCCTATAAGATTAAATTGCCTGTTCAAGAGTCTTTGTTGGGATTACCTCCTGGCCAAGAGTGGGCACTTCTGGCCAATTTTCAGGATGGCCCTTTGATGTGTAGCATGCTGGCCATGAAGCTTGGACATATCCTGGAAATGCCCTTTACTCCGGTGCTGGTGCCAGTGGAAGTATCCATTAATAACGAATACTTGGGAGTATATTGGTTAACCGCGCACAAGGAGGTCGCTCCAGAACGTATTGCCCTGGATGAGGAAGGCTTATTGTTGGAGTTCGTGCGTGCAGGCCAACGGGCAGAACGTCCTGAAGATAAAGATTTTTATCAATTTCAAAGTACAAATTTTAATCTGTGGGTGCAGATACACCATCCCAGCTTGCATAAAGTAGCAATGCAAGACTTGGAGCTGGCTCAAAAACAGTTTGGGGAAATTGTTCGACAATGGGAAGAGTGGGAGCAGGCCATATTGGATCGCAGCTTTTCCCATGATTATGGACAGATTTTAGACAAGACGTCCCTGGCTCACTTACTCATTATTTATCAATTTACTCGCAATATTGCTCTGAATACTCCCCAAAGTATTTACTTGCACAAGAATAAGGATCAAGTACTGACCTTTGGCCCATTATGGGATTTTGATGAAGCTTATGGTGGATCAGCATACAGGGAATATTTTATCCACAATATGGATCAGGATGTGCTGACAGGGACCCAACCAGGGACTCAGTTTTTCGAGGTGTTGTTACAAGATCCAGAACTGCACAAGATACTTAAAAAAGAATGGAAGATTTTTCGACAAAAAGGCCTTGGTGAACTACGGGTATTTATGGCCAATTATGTGGATCTCCTTGATAATACAGGAGCATATCAACGCGATTATGCCCGTTGGTATAAAGAGCAGGATGCAACCAAGGAAAGTCAGCGTAAAACCTTGCGTGCCTATGAAAAAGATATGAATCTTTGGCTCGATCAACGGGCAGGATACATGGACAAACTTTTAAAGGATTGGAAAAAAGAAAGGGTATCTTCATTCAAACTTAGCTCAAGGAGCAATATATGTCGCAATGGATAGAAGTGGGAAAGTTCAAAGATCTTGATGATGCAGCCAAGCAAGAAGCCCAGCGCCTGGCTGAATACGCCTTGGATATCGCCTTTGATCCAGCTACAGTGATTCGTTTTGAAGAAGTGGACGATGGTTTTCGTTTGCTCATTGATGAGGATCTGTACAAGTTTTATCAAGGAATTTAATGTCTTTTCCCCAGTTGTTGCGACACTTTGTGGATTTTTCCGCCAAGTATGAGGTCCAATTATCTGGTCAGAGTGAGCATATCATTTTAAAGCGTGACCATAGTTTACGCGTGCACGCGTTGGCCAGCCGCATTGCCAGGACGGAAAATGTGTCTGATATTTTTCCCTATCGTCTGGCCGCACTGGTCCATGACATTGGGCGGTTTCCACAATTTGTACAGTACGGTACGTATAGAGACGATGATTCAGTCGATCATGGTGAGCTTGGGGCTATTCTTTTAGAACAGGGCAGCTTTTTGGCTCCTGTGTCAGAAGATGTACGCCCCATGATCATTTCTGTGGTGCGGCTGCATAACAAGAAAATTGTCCCCCGGGGCTTGGACAGATTGACCCATTCGGTTTTGACTGTAGTGCGTGATGCAGACAAGTTGGATATAGTCCCCGTGGTTTTACATACCTTAGAGTCAGGCAGGCTTGAAAAAGGGGTGGTGACCATGGGGCTTGCCCATGTGCCAGAGCGTTGGACGCCTGAAATTTTGGATCAAGTTGCCCAAGGTACGGCTGCTTCTTATGCTGATTTGCGGTTTATCAATGATTTCTTGGTACTTTTAGCTTCTTGGGGACAGCAACTCACCCATAAGGCCAGCCGCAACATTTTTTTCAGGCGTGGATATTTGAACAGGATCTTTGCTCTTTTACCACATCATACTGATTTTATTCAACTCAAGATGATTTTGGAAACACGGCTTCAAGATAATTGGTGCCAGACCAATGCATCCAGCACCTTGAGAATGCGTCCGTAAAGTCCGCCATATCCAGGGAATTTACCAAAAAGCTCTTGTTTACGATTTTGCAAGGACGGGGAAGCACTACATTCTGGAGAAGATGGAGTGGTGGCTAAGACACGGCGTTCTTGTAAAAGATATTGGCGGGTCAGCCTGCAAAATTCTTGGCAAAGAGCCAGGCATTGGGGACCGTTTTCTTGCCAGTATTGTTCAGCTACCTGGCTAGCTTGGCTATGACGAGCCTGCCAGACCATGGCTACAAGAAAATTCAATGCTGAACCTGGAACGCCTCGTCGCCACCCTAGAAGCCAGGGAGTGCGCCAAAAAAGTAGAAAATGTTGGTGACCAAAGAAAAGAATATCCTGGAGCAAAGTGGAAATTTCTTGGAGCAGCTTATCGGTCCAGATGGGATTTTCAGACAGCACAGACCATTGGGGTACCGGAGGATAGGGTGCCTTGAGCCCCAAGAGTTGGGCAAGGAGGGCATTGGCTTGGGAAGAGTCTGGCGTTTCCAGGTGAGGGTAGCTCAAGATAAAGGAACCCTGACCCAACGTGCCCTGGACAATGCACGGCTCTTTTTCCAGATGTTTGGGGTTGAGATTAATGCCATACAAATGCTCCCAATGGACGATTTCCTGCTCTGTGAGGCCAGACCAGAGCAAGTCTGCAGACCAAAAGTCTGGGCCAGGTTTTGTATAGCTGGCTATAATGTTCAACGGACTGGCTGGATTGGGTAAAAACTGGGACGGCCACCAGACGGGCAGGAGTACTTGGTTGTCCTGATTATTATATTGGACCTGGCAATGCAGATGACCACTAAAATTAGGCAGTCGAGCTTGTGTTGATTTGCGGGACCAGGTGCAAAGATCTAAAAATGGAGTATGCTTTTCCGAGGCCAGGCCCAGGCCTGCCCCTCCACAAACTCCAAGATAGTGCCCTCCACGCTCAAGATAATCGCGGATTGCCTGACGACCGCTCGCTCCCAAGGCCAAAGATTTAAGGCGTGCCCATCCGCCTGGTACCAATAAGGTTGAAGGAGTTAAGGTGTTCAGTATTCCAGACGTAATTTGCTTGGCACTGACCAGGGTTGGCTTAAAGCCCAAGGCCTTGACAGCCCGAACCATGAGTAAACCCCAAAGATGAGCTTCATCCCAAAAAATGGCAGGATGAGGTAATGTGGGGTGCGTATTTGGCATGACAAGTCGTCTGTAGCAGGCAGAAGCCAGGTGAGCAAGCA
>JAAYGN010000048.1 GCA_012727715.1 Desulfovibrionales bacterium
GACGATGAACCATTTTTAAAGCGCAAGTTACAAACCATGCTCCCTGATAATAATCCCCAAATAATTGAAGCAGAAAGAGAATTTTTAGAACGTTCATCAAGATATTTTACGGTAAGAGCTGCCTTGGAGGATGACTTGCCCTATAATCTGTTCTTGGGCCTTGCCAAACCGGACACACCAGTAACCATCTCTGTTGATGCACCAGATGATTTTGAAATTCCTGTCAGTGAAACTGACGCCAATGCAGGCGTATTTTATACAGTAGTAGAAAAATCTTTCTATGTTTACCACCATGACCTGGCCAAAGGTGATGCTGAAATAAATTTTGAAGAAGGAAGAGATGGCACCATTTCCTGGACACCACGCCTGGAAGCCAATGGTCGTCCCACGGGCCCAAGGGTACTGGGAATTTATATGGCCTATCGTATAACAAAAAATGTCCGCGATCATGAGATGGGCACGCTGAACACCAGACATCAACGCATTGGCTGGGTTGTGGTAGCCATGCCCGGCGATGTTTATGAATTTGAAGGCAAGCTGTACGCTGTAGGACAAGAACAAAGTCTGACCACCCAGGAAGCAAGCCTGCCCCCTGCGCCAGAAGTGTTTGATTTTGAATTACCCCAATACGCACTGGATAACAGAGCTATCGCGGTTTCTGAAGATCTGCGCCATGTGGCCTGGATTGAAGGAGAAAAGGAAGGACAAAAACGGATGGTCACCAATGGCGTACCTGGAAAATGGTATGATGATATTAAAGAGTACCCCATGGAATTTAGTGCCAATGGAGAAACACTGTGCTATGAAGCTCATCTTGGTGATAAAGTAATCCCGGTGTGCAATGGGGCAGATGGGCAACCCTTTGATGAATTAGAATTTATAAAAATGAGTCCTGATGGAGCCCATATCCTGACGGGAGGTCGGATTGGCAGAATAAACCAGGTTTACCTTGATGGGAAAGTGATTCGCGAAACCCCTGTGAAATTGCATAAGGCCGCCATGGCCGCCAATGGCAAGGCCGCATGGACTGAATGGGATATGGGTGGTCGGCTGACTGGAGAGGAATTTCAGATGGTGGTCACCTCCGATGGCCTTGAAGGAGAAAAATTTTCTGCCATTTATGAAATGTGCTTTGCCAAAGAAATCCGAGATGACCTCTACTACATTGCTGCGAAAAAAGGTGAAAACCGCTATTTGATGCGCAATACGGAACAGCTCAAACCAGACATGGGCTCTGCATACCAATTTACACTGACGGACGATGGCACATCTTATGCCTATGTATCTCCAGATGGAGATAAATCACGCATGGTTGTTAAAGGTGACATCGGACCAGAATTTGATTCCATTTGGGATCCAGCTACCTTCAGCCCTGATGGACAACGGCACATGTATGAAGCAAAAAATGATAACCAAGCTTTATTAGTTATTGACGGAGAAATTTTTGCACACGATTTTGGTCCATTAAAAAGCGTCACCAGTCCAATTTTTAGTCCTGACAGCCACCACTGGGCCGCAGGATTTCGGCTCAATGACCAAGAGTACGTAGTGGTCAAAGATGGCCAGGAAGTTGGCCGAGGCCAAGGGCAACCCTGGCGTATTGTTTTTAGTCCTGATGGGCAAAGCCTGGCCTGGATTGAGGATCTGAAACATTCTGGCCGAGTTGTCCTTAATGGGCAGCCTGGCCCAGAATTTGAGGACATATTTGACGAAAGACCTCCACAATTCAGCCCTGATAGCAAACATCTGGTCTATTTTGCCCTGGATGATGACAAAAAAATGCGACTCGTCGTTTTTGGCAATCAAGAACGTATTCATGATAACATCAATCCTTTGGCCATTTTTTTGGAAAATCAGGTACAGTATTTGGCTGTTGATGGAAATCGTTCCAAGCGAGAGAGTATCCCCTTAAATTAAAGTTCTGGTAGGTGTTTGGTCTACAAAAACTTAAATGTAGGCCAAACATCTTGTAGCTCATGACCAATAAATACCAGGAACCAGCCAAGCCTCTTAACCCTGAGCAAACCAGAGCATGGTTAAGTACCTATGCCCGTCACTCCCGTATCTATGCCTGGGGCTTTTTTACGGTTGTTTCAGCCCTCATCTTTGGACTAATTTGGTGGGAGCTGGGTGAAATTAATGAGGACCTGATTTATTCCTTTGCTTTCTCAATTTTGATCTTTTTTCTTCTGGCCTACGGCTCCCGTAAAAAAACTACCCAAACGTGGACAGGAAATATAGAAAAAATGTTCATGAAAAAAATCAAAAACCGTGGAGCAGATGGTTCTCGCTATATTACTTACAGCCCCATAGCCCAAGTGCGCACACAACAAGGCAAAAAACAAACTATTCGCCTGACCCAAAAACTCTATCAATATTTTTCACTTGGTGACGAGGTTTTCACCATATCCGGCCTGGACTGGCTGGAAAAGACCACCTTGGACCATGGCGAGCGAGTTTGCCTGGCTTGTGGAAACCCCTATCAGCAACATTCTGGGCAATGTCCTCGTTGTGGTGCTCCTGAACCTGATCATACCACCCTTGTTCAATGGGCTAAAAAATAGCAGTAAACTCAACCGACTCCCTGAATCTGCTCAATACGCAACCATATCTTCAAGATTTATCCTGTTTCGGACAAACAAAAAAGATTTATCATTATCACTCAAAAAGTTACCCTGCTTTCTTCATATTTCCATCCGTGAGGTGCACAATGATTCAAAATTCCCCTTCCAGATTACATAATTCAGCAGATACCTTGGCTGGTTTAGATACCCCGTGTTTGATTATCGATGAACAAAAAATGGATGCCAATATTACTCGGCTGCGCACGCGCCTGGATGCGGCTGGGGTTGGCTTCTCACCCCATTTAAAAACAGCCAAATCCATGGCCATTGCCAAGCGTTTACTGACCACTGTACATGATCCAGCGGCAGTCTCCACTTTACGTGAGGCAGAATTTTTTGCTGATCAGGGTTTGACCAAGCTAACCTATGCCGTGGGCATCACCCCCCACAAACTGTCCCGAGTGCAGGCCCTGCGCAGCCGTGGGCTGGATCTGACCATTATTTTGGACAGTGTAGAACAAGCTCAGGCTGTGGCCGCCTGTTCCAGTATAGATAATCCCATTCCCGTACTCATTGAGCTTGATTGTGATGGCCATCGCTCTGGCGTGCGTCCTGATAATGCCGAGCTGCTCCTGGCCATTGCCCAAACCCTAAAACCCACAGCCCTTTTGCGCGGAGTACTGACCCATGCTGGTGAAAGCTATGCGGCCAAAAATACTGACCAACTGGTGGCTGCGGCAGAAAATGAACGCCTCAGCTCTTTAAAATCCGCCGATATTTTGCGTTCTAAAGGCTATACCTGCCCCGTAATTAGTGTGGGCTCCACACCCACAGCTCATTTTGCTCCCAGCTATGAAGGCATTACTGAAGTGCGGGCTGGAGTTTTCGTCTTTTTTGACCTGGTCCAAACAGGCCTGGGGGTCTGTAATATGGAGGACATTGCTCTTTCTGTTTTGGCCACGGTTATTGGCCATCAACATGACAAGGGCTGGACCATTATTGATGCTGGCTGGACTGCCCTTTCTGGAGACAGAGGCACAGCCAGGCAAGCGACTGACTATGGGTATGGGGCAGTATGTGACCTATCGGGCCGTATACTCCCGGGTCTTACTGTTGTGGA
>JAAYGN010000049.1 GCA_012727715.1 Desulfovibrionales bacterium
AAGCAATTCGATTTTTTGCAAACTACACCCAAAAGAAAATTAGCCGGCCCCGCCTGATTGCAATCTTGAGTACCAATACACAAAGCCCAGATTCATAATCCCCAATGGAAGCCATAGTGGCCAAAGGGCAAAACTTGAGACCAGGGCAATGGGGATACCAATGATTATTGATTTAAACGTATCAATTTTCAGACCGACAATAACCAACACAGTATAAACAGAAAGTAAGGGGACCAGATACGAAAAAATAAAAGGTAGGATAACAAGTTTATATTTTTTTGTGGTTGCGCAGGTCATTCTAAACAATAATAACAAGAGCATGGCAGCAATAACTGAGCTGAAGACATGAACAAGGAGTTTTCCAGACCATGTTTCATAGCGGCCCCTGCCCAGGGGAATCATGATATTACCAAAAATAAGATTTACCAACAAAGCGATGGAAATTACTATTTTTGGTTTCATATCATTCCGAACACGCTCGTTATCATTTGCTCTGAAAAATTAATGGCTTCAACTCATGCCATGAACTTTGAGATCATTCAGCAGTGCTTCATAACTGATGGTTGGTTCATGTGCGCGAGCTTCAAAAGCAACAAGGTCTTCTTGGTCCTCAGCCAAAGATTGGCGTACAGCCTCATTGACCAAATCTGATACAGAACAACGGCTCATGGCTGCCTTGATGCGCAGAGCATCATGAATCTTTGCGTCAAAATAGATGGTTGAGGGTTTGGGTTCTGTAGTCATGGTGAACACCTTCCATGTTGGTGTAGATTTATGTCTTTTTTGCCACAGGTTGTGGCAAAAATTCCGCGATAGCATATACTTGGTAAAAGCCAGCACGCATCAGCCAACATAAGAAATGTGGTAGTTCGGTGTATTTGTGACTAGCCTTTAATCTGACCACCGAGAAATCCTCGACAGTTGCCTCATGAATCAGTTCCCCATCCTTATAAATAATATTTTTCATAGGCGCGCGGGTCGTTCGCAATCTTCTACAGGGTTTTGTCAAGTTCCAGCTAGCTGTTTTTGGTCATGAATTGTAGTTCACTATTCGCCCAGTCCATCTATTATTCGCCATGCTTTGTAATAGATGCTTCCGGATTTACCTAGAGCTGAACTCCATTCTTGCTCAGAAAGCTCTTCAAGGCGTTGACGAATCAAAGGCAAGGAATCATTTGGTGTCAATTTAAGTGCCTGTGCAAGATCTGGAGCGACACGGCGTGGAACGCCTAAAAGACGCAGTGATACCGCTTCGTCAGTAGAGACACCGTAATAGACCTGTGATGGTAAAATTGATAATTGTCTACGTGCATCATCACCTAAACCTTCAGTGGTAATTGCCAACAAGGCATTCAGGCCCCAAGACGATGTATGCGTCAACCTGCCAAAAAGATCCTGTCCACATTTGGTCAGAGCCGAGACGGTATCAGTATCATTTTGGCTAAAGTACTGATTAGCAATATGTGTCAGTTGCTCCCCGTTCACCCAATCTTTTAAAATACGTGCAAGTTTATCTCCATCAGGCACCCTACCACCCAGAACCGACCTCAAGTTGTTACGCAATTCAGGTACGCGTAACAGCACACCCATCATGTCCTGCAAAGTTTTGTCACCAGGGCTAAATAGTCGTTTTCGATCCCAAGAGTCTGGCCCGAGATTTCCTTTATGAGTCAAAACCGTGCGAATGCTCTGTAGTGAGAATCCTGTGCTATCAACCAATTTTAAAGGTTGTTGTGGCCTAGCGATATAATCTATGTAGCTTTGTATACCGCCCAACAAACGACTGGCAATTCGGCTATCTGATAAGCGCAGTTTTTCAAAGCCCAAAGTTCCACGTAACACCTGCTCTATCTGATCTGCAAAGTTCGATGGACGCCCCATCTGCCGATAAGTATGTGCCAGGTACTGCAAAAAGCTGGACCATTCCGGGTGGCGGTACACAATGTTGCCCAAATCCGCCAGCTCATCCGCTGCAGTCTGTGCTAGTTTAATCAAGGCGGAGTTCAAGTCCCCAGTATTGCGCTTGATGAATTTACGGCGTTTTACCACTTCACTTTCATCCCTAGCAACCAGTGCTACTACGCCTAACTGCCCTTGGGAGATACGGCCTGATCGGCCCGCAATATTCCAAAAATCTTCTGCGGGCATTTCTTGGCCAAAAGGGTAGTGAGTCGCTGCCATAACCACACCACTTACTGGGAAATTTACTCCCTGCGCAAGAGTGGTGGTTGTTGCCAGTACATCAAGACGACCTCTTTCAAACAACCATTCCATCAACATTCGGACTTCTTCAGGGAGTCCGCCGTGATGCACGCCCACTCGATGAGCAAGCAAATCGACCAAGGGAAATTGCGTTCCCAACTCAGCTGCTACATAGCTTTGTACAAAACGCACATCCTCTGGCAGCACATCGCTACGATCAGCCTTTAACTTTTTAGCTAGTTTCCAGACGTAATCCGGACGGCTATGCATAACAATTACAGGGCCTCGCACTGATAGCTTACGTGCTGCAATAGCAGCCAAGATGCCTACATCTTTGGCTTTCGCCAAGGTGGGAGCTAATGCTTCATCTTTCCCTAAGGAAAAATTATCATCTAGGCAGATACTGGGGCGCGAGGTATGCACTGTCTCAATGTTTATCTGGTAATTTCGACTACGGCCTTTTTTTGTTCCTACATCCACCGGGCTAACAATACCAATAGCTCGGTCATTTGGCTGCCAGTCCACGCCAAGACTGATGTCTTCTGAGTTCTGTCCACCCAGCCAGCGCGCAACCTCACGTGCATTTTGAATAAAGGGAGTTAGCAATAAAAACTGTGCGTCGCGGCACTCACGGTTGATGGTAGCCAACAATAATTCGAGCCGCAGCCCGCGTTCTAGATCTTGAATTGTATGTGCTTCATCTACTACCACAAGAGTCAGCGGGCGACCGATTTTTTCTTCCCAGCCCTGCCTCAGCATCAAGTCGAGCTTTTCTGGTGTAGCTACCAGCACACGAAATTGGGTATCGTCCTGCAACTCGGTCAGCAGCCCAGCCTCAATACCATTGATTTCCATGGCGGGACTGACCCGCTCCACCACTATGCCAAGAGGCTGGAAGTCGTTCCGTAACTGTCGTGTAATCTGATTCACTAATGCCCGGCTAGGCGCCAAGTAAGCCACCCAGCCTTTCTGGTCGTCAAACTGATTCAGTGCCTGTAGCATACGAAATTGGGCAATTAATGTTTTGCCACTGGAGGTGGGTAAACTGACCACTATTGCAC
>JAAYGN010000050.1 GCA_012727715.1 Desulfovibrionales bacterium
CATATTTTTTTCGTGTGGCGGTGCGTTTGCCCGAGGAAAACAGCGCATTGCTAGAGGCTGTGGAAAGAATTTTGAGTCCAAGGATACGGCCTTCTCGGGCGTCTTCCAAAACCCCGGCCATTATGATCCAAGGCTTGTCATCCAGTGCTGGAAAATCCGTTCTCACAGCTGCATTGTGTCGAATTTTTTTTCAAGATGGGTTGTGTCCTGTGCCTTTTAAGGCTCAAAATATGTCCCAGCATGCTTTTATCACCCAAAGCGGGGGACAAATAGGAGCTGCCCAGGCAGTGCAAGCCCGGGCCTGTGGGATAACGCCTGATGAGCGTATGAATCCTGTCCTTTTAAAACCAAGGTCCTTCACGGGTTCGCAGGTCATTGTTTTGGGCCAGCCCAAGGCAGACATGGATGTACAACAGTACATTACGTATAAAAAAGAGGTATTTAAGACTATTACTCAGGCCTATGATGAGTTGGCCAGCACAGCTCAAATTATGGTTTTGGAAGGAGCAGGCAGTCCGGGGGAGGTCAATCTCAAAGCCCATGATGTGGTCAATATGGCCATGGCCCGCCATGCCGGGGCCAAGGTGCTTTTAGTCGGGGATATTGATCGTGGTGGAGTTTTTGCCTCCCTGGTCGGGACCATGGAAGTGCTGGAAGAATGGGAACGAAGCCTGGTGAAGGGCTTTATCATCAATCGCTTTCGGGGTCATGAACAGCTGTTAGGACCAGCCATGGACTATGTGCTTGAACATACTGGTGTGCCAACCTTGGGAGTTATTCCCTATATCCAAAATCTGGGGCTCCCTGAAGAAGATTCCCTGGGGCAAAGGACAGAGTGTACTAGGGAGAAAGCCCGCGATCTCGATGCTGCCCTGGACTCTTTGGCACAAGTGGTGCGAGCCAGGCTGGATATGGAATATATTTATAGGCTCTTGGGATGATTTCTTGGGCAGCTTACCCGGGTCGCATTGCCCTGGACCATGATTTGACATAAAAGATGCATCCATTGACCAGATACAAGGAGCAAAACAAAACGTTATGGAAAACAAGATCAAACAGATCGCGTTGTGGATGGCGGATAAAAAGGGCACAAATCTGACAGCCTTTGACCTGCGCGGTATTTCCCCTTTGACTGAAAGTGTTTTTTTGGTCACTGCCAGATCGGCCAGACATGCCCAGGCCCTGGCCGAGGAGCTGTTGCAGCATTGTAAAGATCAGCAATGGGATTATTTCGGTGTGGAAGGTCTTCAACAAGGCCAATGGATCTTGGTGGATGCCAATGAGGTTATTGTGCATATTTTTCAGGAAGAGTTTCGCTCATTATATAATATTGAAGGGCTGTACACCAAGGCTCCTGTCTTTGATTTATCAGCCTATAACGGGGAGAGTAAACCATGAGTCGTCCCTGTGTTTTGCTTATTCTTGATGGCTGGGGTAAGGCCCCGGCTGGTCCTGGCAATGCAATTTCCTTGGCCCAGACTCCCCATATGGATCGTCTGTTCGCTCAAAATCCTCAGGGTGAGTTGAAAAGTTCGGGTTTGGATGTGGGTCTGCCTGAAGGACTCATGGGTAATTCTGAAGTGGGGCATTTAAATCTTGGAGCTGGGCGTATTGTGTATCAGGATTTGGTCCGTATCAACATGGCCATTGAAAACCAGACATTAGATAGCAATGCTGTTTTGTTGGATCTGGTCCAGGCAGCCAAAAATAGTACCAATCGGGTCCATCTCTTGGGGCTTGTTTCTGATGGGGGTGTGCATAGCATGGATACCCATTTGCAAGCCCTGGTGCGTATCTTGGCAACGCAAGGAGTGGGTGAAATTTTTATCCATGCCTTTTTGGATGGTCGGGATACTCTGCCTCGCAGTGGGCTGGGGTACATTCAGGAACTGGAAAAGTATCTGACTCAGATAGGAGCAGGGCAAATTGCGACGGTCACTGGCCGGTATTATGCCATGGATCGGGACAAACGCTGGGACCGTGTGCAGTGTGCGTATGAAGCCCTGGTAGGTGGAGAGGGCCAGCTGGCAACCAGTGCTACCCAGGCTGTGACTGATGCCTATGCTCATGATGAGAATGATGAGTTTGTCCAACCCAGGATCATTGTCCGTGATGGGCAGCCCGTGGCCCGTATTGAAGATGGGGATGTGGTACTCTTTTTTAATTTTCGAGCTGACCGGGCCCGAGAATTAACCAGTGCTTTGGCTCTGGATGAGTTTCAGGGATTTTCCCGTACTCTTTTCCCCCGTATTGCTTATTTTGTGACCATGACCCGGTATGACAAGAATTTTGCTTTGCCCATGCTTTTTCCACCTGTGATTCCGGACCGCATCCTGGGCCAGATTGTGTCCGAGGCCGGGCTGCGCCAATTGCGCACGGCAGAGACAGAAAAATATGCTCATGTGACCTATTTTTTTAATGGTGGGGTGGAAGTGCCTTTTCCAGGTGAAGATCGAAAACTTCTGCCTTCACCCAAGGAAGTGGCTACCTATGACCTCAAGCCGGAAATGAGTGTTTACCAGGTTACAGAAAACTTGCTGACCGCCCTTAGGGCTGGAATCTATGACTTTATTGTCTGTAACTTTGCCAATCTGGATATGGTTGGGCATACAGGGATTATTCCAGCGGCCATCAAGGCCTGTGAGGCTGTGGATGATTGTCTAGGCCAGGTTATGGATTGTGTGGAATCTTTGGGGGGAACCCTCTTGGTCACTGCGGATCACGGCAATGCTGAAGACATGCTGGATGCCCAGGGTCGGGTCAAGACCGCTCATAGTGTCAATCCTGTACCCTTTGTGTATGTGGGACCGCGTGAGTTTCAGGTCCGTAATGGGCGCTTGGCTGATGTGGCTCCAACGATTTTGGATATCTTGGGCCTGACCAAGCCTGATGAAATGACTGGAGAAACTCTTTTGATCCGCCTATGATCAGGTCTGCTTCGATGGAATCCACGCGATCTTTACCTATTGGTGTTTTTGATTCTGGTATTGGTGGTCTCACAGTTTTAAAGGCCCTGGCCGAAGTTTTGCCCCAGGAAAGTTTTCTGTATCTGGGGGATACAGCCCGGTTACCTTATGGAACCAAAAGTCCCAAGTCGGTCACCCGTTATGCTCTGCAAACCACCCGCCTGCTTGTGGAGCGAGGTGTCAAGGTTTTGGTTATTGCCTGCAACACCGCCACCGCAGTATCTTTGCAAGCCTTGCAGGAAGCCTATCCTCAAATGCCGGTTATCGGTGTTATTCGACCTGGTGCCCAGGCAGCTTGTAGAGCCAGCACCACTGGGCGTATTGGGGTCATTGCCACGGAAAGTACGGTTAATGGTGGCAGTTACAATGAAGAAATTTTGCGTATTCACCCCACAGCCCAGGTATTTTCCCGTCCCTGTCCTTTGTTTGTTTCTCTGGCTGAAGAAGGGTGGTGCGAGGGAGAGGTGGTGGAGTTAGTGGCCAAACAGTATTTGCATTCTTTTGTCCAGGACACAGGGATAGATACCCTGGTGTTGGGGTGCACACATTTTCCTGTCCTGGCCCGGGCCATTGGTCAAGTTGTGGGACCAAGGATTGCTTTGGTTGACTCCGCACATACCACAGCACAATTCGTATATGAGTTGTTGCGCAAAGACGACCTTGGCTCCAGGGATCAAAGGCGCACCTTATCTTTTTTAGCTACTGATGGTGCGGAACGTTTTGCCCGGGTGGGCGGAGTGTTCATGAATAGTTGTCTGGAATCCAAGGATATAGAAATAGTGGATTTATAATGGGAGCTTTGCTGGCTGTGGATGCCGGTATCCGCACCGGCCTGGCCCTTTTTGATGCTTCAGGACGTCTTGTCTGGTGCCGGTCCCATAATTTGGGGAGCACCTCCAGACTTAAAAAGGCAGCGGCACGTATTGTTTTTACCTTGCCTGACCTGGAATGGTTGGTGGTAGAAGGCGGTGGAGCTATCGCTGAGATGTGGGAGCATACGGCCATAAAACAGGGGGTCAAAATTCGTCTGGTTCAGGCGCATGAATGGCGTGGAGCTTTTCTTTTACCACGACAGCAGCACAGTGGAGCCACGGCCAAAGCTGCAGCCTGTGCCCTGGCTCGTGCTTTTGTGCACGCTGAAGGCCCATCCATCTCCACAACTTTGCGGCATGATGCTGCAGAAGCCATGCTTCTTGGCTTGTGGGCCGTAACAGATTTGAACTGGCGGACCATGCCTCGGCTCAAGACGTAATTTTGTAAAGAACGTAAAGGGTAGTATAGATGTTTTTTCGACATTCAAAATTTCAGACCGGACTCATTTGTCGTCAATGCCAGGCTCGTTTATATCTGCGTCATACCTGACGTGCAGTGTTTTTATCCTGCAAGTCTTGCAGGGCCACTTATCAATTACATGAATATGGCACTACCTTAGATGATCTTATAGAGGAGAATTTGGCCAACGTTCCTTGTGATCGGGTCTAGCTTATGCAGTCACAGATTATTTCCAGGTCCGAGCATCCTATTTCGCGCAAAAATATTCACCCTGATGCCCTCAAGGTCCTGTATCGTTTGGGGCGGAAGGGGTTTACTGCCTATCTTGTGGGCGGGGGAGTACGCGATTTGCTGCTGGGGCTGAAACCCAAAGACTTTGATATTAGCACCAACGCCACGCCCACGCAGATTCGGCGTACCTTTCAGAATTGTTTTCTCATTGGCCGCAGGTTTCGCTTGGCCCATATTCGTTTTGGGGACAATATTATTGAGACTTCTACCTTTCGGCGCTGTCCAGATTCCAATGACGACAGTGAAGATGGCGACTTATATGTTTTTCAAGATAATTGTTATGGCACCCCGGAAGAGGATGCCCTGCGCCGTGACTTTACCATCAATGGTCTGTTTTATGAGGTCAAAAATTTTACCATTATTGACCATGTAGGGGGCATCAACGATATTCATCATGGCCTTGTGCGCAGCATTGGAGATCCCAATATTCGTTTTCAAGAAGACCCGGTGCGGATGATCCGGGCGATCCGTTTTGCCTCGCGCCTTGATTTTCATATTGAACCAGCCACCTATAACGCTATCTTGCGCCATCATAGTCAAATTTTGAAAGCATCCCCACCACGGGTTTTTGAGGAACTACACAAGCTCTTTGCGTATGGGAGTGGTGAAAAGGCTGTGCGTTTATTGTATAAAACAGGTCTGCTCCATGACCTTTTGCCTGAGCTCGCTGATTTTTTGGATCATAATCATGGTCAGGACTCGGTGCTTTGGGATTGGTTGGTCCAATTGGATCACAAGACGCTTCATGAAGACAAGACCAATCCTGTACTTATATTTTCCACGTTATTTTCTGCCCCCATCAAGCAAGTTATGGCGCATCATGAGGCCAGGGGGGGGCGGGTGATTTTAATGGATATTTTGGGCAATGTGTTACTTCCCATTTGTTTGCGTATGTCCATGCCCAAGGCCATGGCGGCCCGAATGCTACAGGTTATGGCCAATCAAAGTCGTTTTGTCCCTGACAAACGCAAACGATTTTCCAAACGCGGGTTTGTGGCCCAGGATTGTTTTCCCGAGACCTTGGCCCTGTATGACATTTCTTTGCGTGTGGATGGTCAAGACACCAGGCAGACAGGACAATGGAAAGCATTACGCCAAGAGCTGGAACAAAAGAATCAAATAATAAGTCCTGAGCCCAAAGAACGTAAACGACCACCGCGTAAGCGTCGCCCTGGCAGGACCAGAGTGTGATTTCACGCGAGGTGTTACCCACTTTTCCCACTGGCCCGGGTGTGTATCTGATGAAAGGTACAGGGGGAAAAATTGTTTATGTGGGGAAGGCTAAAAATTTACGCCGCCGCCTAAGCTCCTATTTTCAAAAAAAAGAGCGCTTGCCAGGTAAAGTGCAAGTGATGATGACCAAGGTCCAGTCCATTGATTTTCTGTGCACCGCCACGGAAAAAGAGGCTTTGCTCCTGGAAGCCAGCCTGATCAAAAAACATCGGCCTAAATACAATATCGTTTTGCGGGATGACAAGCAGTACATTCTTTTTTGCATGGACCGCAATCATCCTTTCCCTGCCTTGCGTTTGACGCGTACAGTCAAGCGAAATGGTTCCATATATTTTGGGCCTTTTACCTCTGCCTTGTCAGCTCGGGAAACGAAAAAGGTTATTGATCGGCTTTTCCCCTTGCGCAAATGCCGGGATACGGTTTTTAGAAACAGGGTGCGTCCCTGCTTACAATATCATCTGGGGCGGTGTTTGGGGCCATGCTGTTTACCTGTCTCAACAGAAGAATATGCCGCGGTGGTGCGCAGAGTTGAACTTTTTTTATCAGGCAAATCGGCAGAGCTTTTGGCCAGTCTTAAGACAGAGATGCTGGCAGCTGCAGAACAGTTGGCCTTTGAACAGGCGGCCCGGTTACGAGACAGTATCAAGGCTTTGCAAGAAACTATAGAGCGACAGGCAGCAGTGCTTTCCACTGTAAGAGATGTGGATGTTATTGGTGTGCATGCCCATGGGACAGGATCAAGTTTGGCCATAATTTTTGTGCGCCAGGGCCGAATTATTGATGGCCGAAGTTTTTGGTTTGGCGGGGTGCGTATCGAAGATCCCCAAGACGAAATCCAGCTGACGGATAGCTTTTTATCACAGTTTTACACACAAGATCGGTTTATTCCCCAGCGTATTGTCACTGCTCTGGGAAGCCACGATCCAGCTCTTCATGATGTTTTGTCCGATTTAAGCAAGACCAAGGTTGTGGTGGCCAAGGCTCGGGGTGAACAAGAACGACGCTTGGTGGAAATTGCTACTGCCAACGCCCGCTCTGATCAGCGCGGTGTGCACAGGCAAAATGTTGATCTCCAGGTTTTGGCTCGGGTTCTACAATTGGATGTTGCGCCTGAACGCATTGAATGCATTGATGCCTCGCACCTGCACGGGCAGGGGATGCGCGTGGGACAAGTGGTTTTTAGCCATGGGTTGGAAGAAAAATCAGCGTATCGGTTATATACGTTTCCAGCTTTGGAAGGCCAGGCTGATGACTATTTGGCCCTGGCATCCTTTGTGGAGCGTCGCCTTGCATCTGGTCCGCCCTGGCCAGATTTGTTGCTCATTGATGGGGGCAAGGGACAATTACGGGCTGTGGAGCAGGCATTGAAAGAACACGGTCAGGAAAACCTTTTTTCTTTGGCGGCCATTGCTCAAAGTGGATCACGTCGAGCTGGAGAATTGGAGGATTTGGTTTTTCGCCCTGGTCGTAAAAATCCATTGCCTATCAAGGCTGGCAGTAGGGAGCTGTTATTTTTACAGCATGTTCGCGATACTGCCCACCGATTTGTACTTTCCCGCTTACGGCAACATGCCCGAGGGCAGCAATTAAACTCAAAGCTGGAGATGTTGCCCGGTATTGGCCCCAGCACGGCCAAGCTGCTCTGGGACCATTTTGGTTCTATGGAAGCCATGACCAATGCTTCTCTCCAGGATTTACAAACCTTGCCCGGTATTGGCCCCAAGAAAGCACGGCTCCTGCATGAACAATTGCAAAAGTTGTGAACTATCCTCTGAGAATGTTTGTCTTTTTCCTAATTTTTCATTAAATTTGTTATTTACTTGGAGCATGGGCTGGTGTAGGCGGCAAGGCGCAGTTTTTGTATCGGCCAAAATTGCATCGCAAGCACGAAAATTTGTATACTATTCATTAATTGTCACTATGGATGAGGGTGAAAAATGGGCCAGGAATTACAAAAAAGATATGGGCTTTTTGTGGCCATTGCCATGGTCGTGGGCATTGTCATTGGCAGTGGTGTTTTTTTTAAAGCAGAAAAGGTGCTGACCGTTACTGGGGGCAACCTGTCTTTGGGAATTCTAGCCTGGATTATAGGTGGTAGCATAATGATCACCTGTGCATACACCTTTTCCATCCTGGCTACTCGCCATGAGCAAGTCAATGGTGTTGTGGACTATGCCGAAGCAGCCCTGGGCTCTTCCTATGGCTATTATGTGGGGTGGTTTATGGCCTTTATTTATTATCCCACTTTGGTTTCTGTCCTGGCCTGGGTCTCGGCCCGTTATACAGCTGTACTTTTTGGCTGGAGTATCACGGGTGGTGAATGCATGACTATTGCTGGTTTTTTTCTGGTAGCCAGCTACACCCTCAATGCCCTTTCTCCGGTTTTGGCTGGAAAATTTCAGGTCAGTACAACGGTAATCAAGCTCATTCCCTTGGCCCTGATGGCCTTGGTGGGTACAATTTTAGGCCTGAACAATGGAATGATTGTGCAAAATTTTACGACCATTGTAACTGAGGTGCAGACTTGGCAAGCATTATTTACCGCTGTGGTGGCCACTTCTTTTGCCTATGAGGGATGGATTATTGCCACCAGCATCAATGCTGAACTGCAGGATTCCAAGAAAAATCTCCCGCGAGCGTTAGTAGTGGGGACATTTACTGTTATGGTGGTGTACATTCTCTATTATCTTGGTTTGTCCGGGACAGTAAGCAATGAGATTTTAATGACCAGTGGTGAAGAAGGGGTACGACTGGCTTTTACTGTTGCCTTTACCAATATAGGGGGCACCCTGCTGTTTATTGTGGTCATTATTTCTTGTCTGGGTACCTTAAATGGGTTGATGCTTGGGTGTGTGCGCGGCATTTATTCCATTGCTGCGCGTAATCAAGGCCCAGCTGTGCGCATGTTTACTCAGATTGATGCTGTGACCAATATGCCGACCAATTCTGCTATTTTTGGTCTTTTACTTTCTGCTTTTTGGCTCGTCTATTTTTATGGTGCTAATTTGACGGACCCGTGGTTTGGATTTTTTTGTTTTGATCCTTCTGAACTGCCCATTGTTACTTTGTATGCCATGTACTTGCCTATTTTTTTTATGATGCACAAAGAAAAGGATTTATCTGTCTTTAAACGGCTGGTCCTGCCTCTGCTGGCGAGCATTGGAAGCCTGTTTATGATTTATGCGGCTTGTTTTGCTCATGGTATGGCCGTGGTGGCATATTTGATTATTTTTGCAGTGATTATGCTTCCTGGCGTGTTCCTTAAATCCGTGTCCCATTAACCTGATGTGCACCATAGCCTTGATTCTACTCGGGTAGCATCAGGCCAGGCTATATTTTGCACTTGTGAGGCAGCTATGAAAGGGAGTTTATTCGTGGGCTGTGGAGGGTTTTTGGGTGCAATAATGCGCTATCACCTAGGTAGCTGGCTCATGCAATGGGTGGAGCCAGAAAAATATCCTGTGGGTACCTTGGTCGTTAATCTTGTCGGTTGTTTGGTGATGGGTATTTTTGTTGGACTGACCAAAAACTATGTTGCTTGGGAGAATCACAACCTGCATTTACTTTTCAGTACAGGATTGCTCGGTGGCTTTACGACCTTTTCCGCTTTTGGCCTGGAATCTGTTTTTCTTCTTCAGCGTGGAGAAATAGGTATAGCCATTATCTATATTTTAAGCAGTGTGTTTGGGGGACTTGGGGCCGTGTGGCTTGGCCTTAAAGTACTGTAATGGACAGATTTTCCAATACTTGGTGGTACTTATTGAAAAAGAGCTCCCTGGCTGGCAAAAAAAACTCGAGGTGGAGTTTGACTGGCCGCAGTTCTTTTTTCCGAGGCCAACTCCATACGATATCCAAAGGTGATATGTAAGGGACCAGAAGCTCCCAAGGCTTCAGGCTGTAAGTGAAATTCAAAGGGCACACCTTGGGCGTGGTCTAATTGTGTTGGCAAATAGAGGCGCAAATCCTTGGCCAGTACTCTGCTTTGGTCATCGCTTAAATACACTTGGAGCCACAGATCCTGAATCCAGACCGCCCATTCTGGAACAGCATCTTTGACTGGTCTGGCTGTTCCAGAAACAATGATTGTATTCTCTTCCAATCGGCTGGTATAGGAAAAAGTCCAGTAGCGCATGGTTAGAGAGTCATTTTGTCCCACAATCCACGGTTTTTTATCCAGGTGAATAACGCTTAAGTGAGCGCAAGCCGCCAGAAAAAAAAGAGTCAGGATGACCAGGGTGCGTGCCAACATGGTGTTCTCCATTGCTAGGTGAGCTGGGGCGGGCCGTGGACTATCATTTGCGCCAAAGTCAAATCAACACGGGGTAGGGTACGGATTTTATTGGGGCCAACAAATTGGACCTCCAGTTCCATTAGGCGTGTGTACAATAAGGTACGATCAAAGACAGGAATGGTCTCCATGGAGGCGCATAATTCTTGGCTCCGGTAGCAGCCAGGAAATTCTGCAATTCGTCCATTGGGGTAGCGCAAACGATTGGGGACGCCATGGAGACGACAGATCATCAGCCGGTATTCATAAAGTCCACAACGACCATCTTCATTGAGGGGGCACATTATGGATGGATGCTGACCTTGAGTGAAGCAGTCGTGTACTTTGTGCATATAGTCCTGGGCACGTTTGTGGTAAATTGCTTGTTGAGTGGCCGGTAATGTTTTCAGTCCCAGCAGTAAGTAGGCCCATTCGATATAGGTGTGATGTTGAAAAAAGCTGGTGCAGCAATTGTCAGTGCAATTATCACAAGTCAGGCCCATGTGCTGGGCATGGTGAGCATAGCTGGAATGCATATCCGCATACAGGACAGCGAGCTTGCGAAAGGCCTGATTGGGGAGAATTTTTTTAGTCACTTGTTTTCCAGGTTCTGGTCAGAAATTTTTTTGATGATCTCCGAACAAATTTGATGCGGACTGCCTTGAGCATTGACCGTTACTTGGGCGTATCGTGCATATAGAGGAGCTCGTTCCGCATATAAGTCCTGCAAACTTTGCCCGGGGCGCATGGCCAGACCACGAGATTCAGGGTTGGTCAATCGATGGGCAATAATCTCAAAGGGTGTATATAGATAAACAATTTGTCCCAAAGTCAAACAATGTTGCATGGCCAGCTCAGAGTAGACCACACTGCCTCCAGTGGCAATGATGCAATGATTCAGCTGAATACGCAGGACTTGCTCGGCCTCGGCCTGCATGAATGTACCAAGACCTAGTTTGTCTCGAATTTGTTGTAAAGGGGCTCCCCACCAGGCTTCCATGAGTTGATCTGTATCCACAAAAGAGCGTTGTAATCGTGTGGCCAAAGCGCGTCCAATGGTGGACTTGCCGGCCGCAGCCATACCGATGAGAATAATATTCTTGCTTGTGCAAGTCACAAGGATTTTCCTGGTTCAGGTTGAGGCCATCATTGATTAATCCCATAGCCAGACCTTAAGTTTTTTTCAAGGTTTACAATAGGGTACCAAAGATCTTGGTTAGAGCTCATTATTTGGGAAGAAATCAGATTCTGATTGCTGGGGATCAAAGCCTTGCCAAAGTTTGTGAGGAAACTTACAACGCTGAGGCCTATGGCGAAAGAGATAAGGAGACAGGATGACGGAACGAGTAGCCCAAATAATCAAGGATCATGCCCAGGATGGGGCACGCTTGCGTGAGCAGTTTTTTGCTGACCATGCTCAGGCCGTGGCAGAAATTGCTCGCATCATGGCCGTAAGCCTAGCAGGTGGGGGAAAGTTACTTTTTTGTGGTAATGGGGGCAGTGCAGCTGATGCTCAGCACTGGGCTGCGGAATTTGTCAATCGTTTCATGCTGGAACGTCCACCCTTGCCAGCCATTGCCTTGACCACGGACTCATCCATTTTAACAGCCATTGCCAATGACTATGCTTTTGAACAGGTTTTCAGTAAACAAGTACGGGCCTTGGGTCGTTCTGGGGATGTGCTTGTAGCTATTTCTACTTCTGGTACCAGCCCGAATATTTGTGCTGCTCTAAAAACAGCCCTAGAATGTGGCCTTATTACTGTGGGGCTTGGCGGAGGCACAGGGGGGGCGATGCGTGAATATTGTCAGCATGCGCTCATGGTGCCGAACAACAGGACCCCACTGATTCAGGAAATCCACGCAGCCATAGGACATTTACTTTGCGGGTTGGTGGACTATTATCTTTTTGAAGCAGTGGCTGAATTGAAGCCTTTTCTAGAACAAAAATAAACTCCAAGGAGGGGAATATGCCCATCTTCGAATATGTGTGTAATGCGTGTGATCATGAATTTGAGGAAATAGTGCTGGGTGATGAACAGCCAGTGTGCCCCAAATGTGGGCACTCGGAGTGTACCAAGCCGATCTCCAAGGGTGTGTTTCGCACCGGTGGACCTATTGTTGCCGGCTCACCCAGTGCCAATGCCATCACTACCAGGGGGAAAAGTGCCTGCGGAACATGCACAGGTGGAAGTTGCTCCACCTGTGGTTAAGATCAAGGATAGCTAGGAGTTATGAATATTATTCGTATTGCCACGCGTGGCAGCAAGTTGGCCCTTTGGCAGGCACACCACATTTCTGGGTTACTGCAAAAGCAGTATCCTCAAATGGAGGTAGAGTTAAACATTATCAAGACCAAAGGTGACAAGATCTTGGATGTGCCCCTGGCCAAAATTGGTGGCAAGGGACTTTTTGTCAAAGAAATTGAAGAGGCCCTTTTGGCAGGCACTGCCGATATTGCGGTACATTCCATGAAAGACGTGCCTGCTGAACTTCCGGCAGGATTGAAATTGGGAATAATTCCCAAACGGGAAGTGCCCACAGATTGCTTGCTGAGTGTTCATTATGCCAATCTTTTTGCCTTACCCCCCAACGCTCGAGTCGGCACCAGCAGCTTGCGACGCCAGAGCCAACTTTTGGCCATGCGCCAGGATTTGGAAATTGTCACTCTGCGGGGTAATTTAGATACCAGAGTTGGGAAATTGATGCAGGGAGAATTTGATGCCATTATTGTGGCTTCGGCAGGTTTGGAGCGTTTGGGTTTGACCGCCCCCAATAGACAAGAATTGGCACCTCCTCATTTTTATCCAGCTGTGGCCCAAGGAGCTTTGGGTATTGAATATCGAACTGACCGACCAGAACTGGATAAGCTCCTGACTTTTATTGACCATGCTCCATCAAGGGCTTGTGTGGAAGCAGAGCGGGCTTTTCTTTTTGGTCTTGATGGTGGCTGTCAGGTTCCCATTGCCGGACACGCTACCCTGGATGGCTCTACCTTAACCATGATTGGGCTGGTGGCTGACTTACGAGGCCAGCATATTATTCAGAAGCACGCTCAAGGAGCGGCCACAGAAGCGCAAGCATTGGGAGCGTCAGTGGCTGATGCTGTTTTGGCGGCCGGGGGCCGGGAAATTTTAGAGCAGGTCTATCAGCGAGACATAGGCTAAAAGTGTAATGGGTGTTGCTGAATTATAAATGAAGAAGGGCAGGCCTTCAGCCTGCCTTTTTATTTGGCATCATGAACACCAGCTTCGGTAAAGGTCGCCATGTCATTATAGATATTTACTGCACTGCGTAAAAGAAAAATGGCCAGAGCTGCTCCTGTACCCTCACCTAGCCGCAGCCCCAGATCCAGGAGGGGCTTTTCTCCCAACGCAGCAAGAATTTTTTTAAATCCTGGCTCAGCAGAAACATGGGCAAAAAAGGCATAGTCTTGTACTTGGGGACAAATGGCTTTGGCGGCCACATACGCACTGGTAGAAATAAACCCATCAATTACCACAGGGATACTCAAACTGGCACTCCCCAAAATTACCCCAGCTAAAGTGGCGATCTCAAATCCTCCCAAGGTGGCCAATATGTCAACGGGGTCCTGGTCTGCCACTATCTGGGCATGAAAATCCAGTGCCTTCTGGATGACGTGTGCTTTATGGTTAACGTTCGCAGCAGCCAGGCCGGTGCCTGGCCCTGTAATTTCCATTGGATCAAGCCCCAGGTAAGCACAAAACAGGGCGGTGGCAGGGGTCGTATTGGCAATACCCATTTCTCCTGTGCCTAACACCCGCATACCTTCCTTAACAGCATTTTGAGCCAATAAGACGCCATTGGTCAGTGCTTTTTTACATTGTTCCTTGGTCATGGCCGGACCGTGAGAAAAATCTTTTGTTCCAGATGCAATTTTCAAATGGAGCAGGTGTTCATGGGCAGGGAAGGGATCACCCAGGCATCCTGTATCCACAACCTTGAGATCAATGTGGGAAGTTTGGGCCAAAATATTGATGGCCGCACCCTGGTTGAGAAAATTGTGTACCATTTGCCGGGTTACTTCCTGGGGAAAAAGACTGACCTGTTGCGCGGCCACCCCATGATCCCCGGCACAAGTATAGATTCGAGCCGGATCAATGACAGGCGGTTTGCCCTGGGCAATGGCTACCAATCGGCAGGCCAGATATTCCAAGGTACCCAAACTTCCTCTGGGTTTGGCCTGGCTATCCAGGCGGGCTTGGGCGATCTGTAGATATTTTTTATCCACAGGCTGGATGTTGCTGATGGTCGTGGCCAGCATAGTAAAGCTCCATTGAAGTTGAATGATTTGAGTTGATTATCTGATTAAAAATTAAAGAAAGTTGAAACATGACAAGGGGTACACAGTTTGTGTGCGAGTTGGAAGAAGGTATTTTGCATATTCTTTGATAGAGTTTTTCTTGCTCTTTCTATCCAAAAAACGATATGACTCATAAAACATGGCAAGAGTTTGCAGTAGCTTTGAAAAATATTGGTTTTTTGTTTCCCAGGAAATGTCATAAAATACGCTCTGTTAAAAGGATTGATTTTTTATGGGGTAACGATAAGCCCTTTTGGAGCAGATGAAAATTCCTGGCGCAATACTGTTCCAAGGCGCGCTCAAGTTTTGTGTTTTACGGAGGTTTTGTATGAAAAATTCCAATAACCAACATAATCCGCAATCTTTATCAGAAGATGATTCTGAACTCCTTATTGTCAATGACAATGAAGACCATACTGTAGTGCGTCAATCCTTTAGAGTGCCTGTACCTTCGGGTATGGTTACTTTTGGTCATGCAGGAAAAAGATATACAGTCATTGACTTATCCATGTATGGAATAGGGGTGGCTGTAGATGCTCCGGATGCTTTTATTGTTGGGGACGTTATACAGAAGTCAGAAATTGTTTTTCCTGACGCATCTTTTTCTGTTGATGTAGAAATTATCCATATTTCTCCTCATCCTACGGAAGCTCTTTTGTGTGGGATGGAAATTGTGCATACCCATGACAGTGGCTTTATTGATTGGATGACTCGAGTAATTGCTGAAATTAAAAGTACTCTTTTTACATCCACAGGTAAACCTTGATAAGGCCTTAGCCAGTATGAACAAACAGGAGCATCCAGATATTCTGGGGGAGCTTTTCCAGAGGGAAACAGAGAGGGATCCCATTGCCGGGTTAGAGGGGCTTGAGGAGCTTATTCATGCCTGCAAGAATCCACAAGGACCAGCATCTCATCGTCCCCAAAAATTGCTTCCTTTGCCCCAAAAACGTTCTTTAACTCGAAAAACAACCCATTATTTACGCGAAGATATTTTTCAAGGTCTGGATCAGGCCAAGGAGTCTCTGCAACGTTTACTTCCCGAAGGAGCCAAATTACGGGCTTCAAAATCAAATTTGGTCAACGTTGCTTTACGTGCTTTGCTTCAGGATATTGAAGAAAAAGGATTGGAAAGTCCTGTGGTCAGCAAAATTTTAAAAGTGAAAAAAAAATAAATTTGGCAGGAGGCTCTTGGTGAAAGTAATCTGCCCCCAGTGTAAAAAAGAACATTCTATTGACGAGTCAAAGATACCGGCCACGGCCAAGGTTGCCCAATGCAAAGCCTGTGGTTATCGTTTTTTTCTTCAGCGAGCAAAGCATTCAGAGCCAGAGGACCAGGCTTCATTACCAGCTTATCCTCGACGCATTGGTGTGACCTTAAGTAAGGGTGGAGTAGGCAAGACGACTACCTCTGTGAATCTTGCGGCTGGATTGGCCCTGGCTGGTTTTAAAGTCCTTTTGGTGGACACCGATACCCAGGGGCAAGCAGCCTATCTTTTGGGACAGAAAACTCAAGTTGGATTGACCGAGCTGGTCACAGGCGAATTGCCAGCTGAAGAAACTATTGTTCAGGCCCGGGAAAATCTTTGGCTTTTGGCTGGAGGTCGGTCTTTGGCAGGTATTAAGCGCCTTATTGACCGCAAGGACTTTGGCGGAGAGTTGACCTTGCTGGAAGCCCTGGAGTCCGTGGAAAAGCACTATGACTATGTCATTGTTGATACCTCGCCAGGTTGGGATCCTTTGACAGTTAATGTTCTTTTTTATGTCAATGAACTCATCACGCCCGTATCCCTGGAAGTGATGACTTTGCAAGGTTTAGTGGAGTTTTTGAAAAGCCTGTCATCAGTACAGAAGTATCGCAGTGAAGTGGCATTAAATTATATTTTGCCAACATTTTTGGATAATCGAGTCAAAAATCCCAGAGCTATTTTGGACCGGCTCAAGGAGTTGTACGGGGATCTTATTTGTACGCCCATTCGCTATAATGTGCGCTTGTCCGAAGCACCTGCCTATGGAAAAACCATCTATGAGTATGCTCCAGGCTCCCATGGCTCACTGGATTACCGAGAGCTGGTGCGAAAAATTTCCGGTAATCCCAAATTATTTCTTTAAGAATACGTAGGCACCTTATTTCGTGGGGGCAGGCTTTGGTTCCTCCCCCATGGTTTTGGGCATGGGTGCTGCCACCACTTCCCCTTGGACCCGCACCTGGTCCAGAGTAGAAATTTCCACCTGCACGACAATTTTTTTGCCACGTTGTTCTTTGATCCAAGCCCGTAGCTCAAGCTCTGGTCCCAAGGGCGTGGGGCGCAAGAAATCTACATGCAAAGAGGCGGTGACAAATCTGGGGATGGCCTGCCCTGGAGGAGCTACAGACGCTGCCGCAGTGGCCACACCATGACAATCCACCAGAGAAGCAAGGAGTCCTCCATACACATAGCCGGGTACCGCGATATGTTCAGGCCGGGGTACAAAGGTCGCCTTGCCTTCTCGTCCATCCCAATGGGTTTTGATCTGCAGTCCGGCCTGGTTATTTTTTCCACAACCATAGCAATGGCGTAAATCATCTGCGTATTGATGTTGAACAGGTATGGTCATGATTTCCTCCTTAGGTCAGTAATGCCTTTAACCCCGAATCCCTGAGGACTGGAGACAAGATGGCCTGGCGAATCTGGTTGATAGGAGCACAGAGAGTAAAGTGCTTTTTGGCCCTGGTCAGGGCTGTGTACAAGAGTTCCCGGCTTAAAACCGGGCAGGGTTCTTCGGGAACAATAAGCACAGTATGCTCAAATTCCGACCCCTGGCTTTTGTGTACGGTCATGGCATAACAAGTTTCATGTCGTGGCAGGCGACCTGGAATAAAGGAGCGTACCCCATCAGATCCAGCAAAAAATACACGCAGTATTCCATCTACAGGCAGGGCCAGGCCCACATCACCATTAAACAGGTCCAGGGAATAATCATTTTCCAAGATCATAATTGGCCGACCCGCATACCATGGTCTGGTTGGGTCAATGGTTTTTCCCAGCACGATTTTTTGAACCAGGGCATTAAGGGCCAGGGTTCCCCGTGGACCATGGTGTACAGGAGACAAAAGGCGTAAGGTGTCAAAGTGGCTCAGAGCCTGGGCAGGGTCGGTTATTTGTTGCAGGGGTGCAAAAGCATCGACAATGAAGGGGGCAAGCAAGGCTGTCAGATTGCCCTTGTTGGGGATAAAGGTCAGATCCTGGCTTGGCTCCAGGAGAAATTCTATCCCAGATTCGGCCCGACCTTGACGAATCAGGGTTGCCCATTGGGCAATGTGGCTCTGGGCAGCAAAACGCCAGCTTTTTTGCAGTTCCAAGACATGGTCGGTCAGGGGGCGAAGTTTTTTTGCTCGGGGCAGCGCCGTCGTGGTTTTGGTTATGGATTGCCACTGGATCTCAAATGCTTCAGAGAAATGATTGACCTCCACAGCCTGACAGAGATTGGCCAGCACACCACCTGCCTCTACTGAGGCCAATTGATGGCGATCCCCAAGGAAAATCAAACGAGCTTGGCGGGGCAGGGCTTCCAGAAGTCGGGTGGCCAGTTCCAGATCCAGCATGGATACTTCATCCACAATGAGTACATCCAGGGGCAGGGGATTTTTACCATGATAGGTACTGCTCAGGCCAGGTCGTAATCCTAATAAACGGTGTACAGTTTGGGCTTGGCCCCAGATGGAGCGGGCCAGGTGCAGTGGGATCTGGTCTTTAAAAGCTGTATTTAAGGCTTGGGTCATGCGGCTGGCAGCCTTGCCTGTGGGTGCCGCCAGGCCAATGGAGAGATGGGGATGAATTTGGGTCAGTAAATCCAAAATTCGGGCCACAGTATGGGTTTTTCCAGTACCCGGTCCACCGGAAATAACACAAAATCGACTGCGCAAGGCAGCAAAAACAGCCATGGTTTGCCAGTCAGGGTCATTATTTTCATCCAGGGCAGGACCTAGAGCCTGGGCTGGTAGAAAAAAAAGGTCTGGTTCTGCTTGAACCATGGTCTGTATCATTTGGGCCACAGTAATTTCATTGTGATAAAAACGGGCAAAATAAAGATGGGAGCCCCTAAGGACCAGGGGTCCGTTTTTATCTGGTGCAGCCAGTATTTTTAATTGCTCGAGATCCTGGTTGGTTATGCCCAGACTAGCCAGGTGAGCCAAGGTTTGAGCATGGCCAAGATGGAGACAGACATGGCCTTCGCGCACAGCCAGAGATACCAGGGCTGTAAGAGCAGCAATGACATTCTGATTTTGGTCTGGATACAAGGTGGCTGTAAAGCGGGCTTGATATAGATCTGCTGGAGTAAACAACGAGCTGGCTTCCAGGCGCGAGACAATGGCTGGTGTCGGGAACATCAGAATTTTTCCTGGGGGATCAAGGTTTGGTCCAGAAGAGTCAAAAAGTGTGGATCAGGTTGATCCGCATATACACCTTGGCCTGGTTGTTTGGGGTTAACCCCACGGAGAAAAACATAGCGCACCCCACCAAAGTTTTTCACAGGATCATACCCAGGCATTCGTTTGCTCAGATAACGATGGAGGGCCAGGCAATAGAGATGGTATTGTAAAAAATAGAGGTTTTCCGCCATGGCCTGTTCCAGTTTATCCTGGGTGTAATCCATGGGGGTAGGGCCCAGCCAATTGGATTTCCAGTCCAAAAGATAAAAATATTCCTTCCAGCGTACCACCAGATCTGCAAAACCCGTTACATAGCCTTGACGCGGTTCAAAGCGGAGTCCCTCTATGTGCTGGAGCATATTCGTTGGGAACACGGACCTGGAGGACTGGTACACTTGGATCAGGATTTCAAAACTCATGGGGCGTAAGGGAAAGAGAAATTCCAGTTCTACAATGCGATTTTTTGTGTCTATATCCTGGAGACAAAAGCCGTGGAGGTCAGTTTCAAGTACAGCCTGGACCATGTTTTGGACTGGTTCTTGCCAGTCCAAGGCGTAGCCGTAGTCAGACAAGGCAGTGTGCACAACCTCGGGGATAGTTTCTGATCTGGTAAAATCAATATGTTCAAAGATTTGGTGGAGGCAGGTACCAGCAGTGGCTCCACGCGGGAAATTGGCCATAGTCAGGGCGGTATCTGTTTCTCCTGGCGCATCATCTTCATCGAGCCCAGGCCGAGTCCATTCTTTACCTTTGGTGAGTCCAGTAAAACTGGATATGGAAGTATGGACGCCCTGTTGGCGTTGCCAGTCTCTGGCATAAAGCTTGGAAGCCTCAGGATGCACCATGTGCACTTTTTGGGCATTGGTCTCGGGTATGGGGACAACTTCAAGCATATCCGGACAAACCAATTGTTGGAGATCTTGACTGATCTGGTCTTGAGTAAGGGTTTTCCAATCCAGATATTGATCTGGACCAGCTCGGTGACCATGGAAGAGCCAGGCAGCTCCTGATGTTTCAGCCTGATTGATATAACCCCAAACAAGATAACATTTAGCCTGAGCCCTGGTCAGGGCTACATAGAGCAGGCGAATTTTTTCTCCCTGATCCTCGATTTGCGCCAGCTGTTGACGGCTGGGCAAATTTTCTGACCCCAGATCAAGGATCAGCCCCTGGTCATGGACCACGGCCCAGTCCTGATTAGAGCTGGATCGCATATAAACAAAGGGGCAAAATACCACAGGGTATTGTAACCCTTTGCTTTTGTGGATGGTTACAATCTGTACTGCATCCCGATCAGTGTCCAAACGCAATTGGGCATCTTCTGTTCCGGCCAGGCTTAATTGCTGCTGGAACCAGGCCAGGA
>JAAYGN010000002.1 GCA_012727715.1 Desulfovibrionales bacterium
CCCACAAGGAGGAAAGGATCATGACCAGTCAAGCTGTACGAGTAATTTCCCTGCCAACAGCAGAAAAGCAAAGACCCAAGCCGCAATCTGTACCGCAACCTCCAGCTGACAATCAGCATCAAAGCAAGTTGCCTTTGGATTATACTGATCCTTTTGCTGCTTTAGCCGATTCTTTTGGCGCTGCTGAACAAGCTCATCACCTTCAAGATCGGATCCAATCAGAAATCCGCGTCCTGGAATCTCAGAACCGTTGGCAGGATATTGTCGATCTTTTTTATCCCGTTACCGAGCATGCTCCTCAGCTTTGTGCTCATGATCTGGATATTCCCGTCCGTTATTCCTTAGCTTTTTCTCTGGGACATCTCAATCGTTTTGACCAGGCCCTGGATGAACTGCGTCTTTGTGTGGCCCATGATCCCAATAATTTCCGATATCGTTCCTCCATGGCCTATACCCTCATGAGTAGTTTGCGAGCTGCAGCAGCCAGAGAGATCATTCTCTCTGGGCAGGTAAAAAAAACTCGGCTGCAAGAAGCCCATGAGCATTTCCAAGCTGCCCAGCGTATTCTTCCCGACCGCGTGACAGCCTTTTATCGAGAAGGCAGTCTGTACAAGGACTTTGACCGAAAAAACGAAAAAGCGATCCCTCTTTTGGCTCAAGCGGTGCGTAATTGGGAAGAGTATTCACCAGAAACACGTCAAGGCAGACATCAGGAGCGTAAAAATGCCATAAAGGCTCGTTACGCCCTGGCTTCCTGCTTGGTTGCCGAAAATCAGCCTGCTGCAGCTCTTAACCATGTGCAGATGGTCATAAAAGATGATAATCAGAGCAATTATCTTAAAAATGAAAACAAACATTTTGCACTGGGCAAGGTTTTATACGCTCTACATCGTTATGAAGAAGCACTCAAAGCATTGGAAGCTGCGTCCATGTTTACCAACACAACTGATGGTGACTATATTCAGGAGCTCTCAGGCCGCTGTTATCTAGCTTTGAAACAACCGGACCAGGGGCTAGCCTGTATTGAACGTATCCCAGACAAGGCCAGGCGACCATATGTGCGCTGGACCGAAGCTGATTGTCTGGTGGCCCTGAGCCGCCTGGATGAGGCCAAGAATGTCTTGTTGGCAGCTGCACAGCGGGATCGACGAGGACGCCATAAGGCTCTGCTGCGTTTGGCCCGGCTGGCTTATAGCCAAAACAATTTTAATGATGTTGCCCTTTATGCGGAAAAGGCAGTGGCCTTTCATCTGGAAGTCTATTCCACGCCATCAGCAGATGGATTATTCTGGCAGGCTGTGGCGGCCTTGCGTCTAAATAATCGTGAGCTGGCTCAAAATTTTGAACGTGACCTTGCAGCTCATCGTCCTTTTTATCCTTGGTTGCCCAAATTGCGCCAAGCTCTACATGGCAAGGCTCCATTATGATCGGTTCCGCACAGCCTGTTTCTGGCGATATTCAATACGATCTGTTGCTGGATACTCTGCGTCAGCTTGTGCTTACAGGAAAAAATCCGGACAAGGTGCACCAGATTTTGTCCAGAACAGATATTTTGGACCAACTTGGGCCGGAGCAACTTTTGTCCTGGGCAACGTGCGCTCAAATTGCAGGGCACGACCAGATTGTGCGCCAAACATATAAGCATCTGCATGTTGTAGCTACGGATTTACAGGCGGCCTGGAGCCAGCATCGTGATTATTTACAGGACATGGGCGATGGTACTGCCCTGGCGGCTTTGCGAGCTCAATGCCGAGAATTTGCCCCACAATTTTTAGAATTGTTTCAGACAGACATGCCCAAGGGTAGGGGGGATGACAAGATTCCTGAAGAACCCTTTGCAACCATGCATGACCAGGCCCGGCTTTTGGCCCTGTACATGGAAATCTTCAGGGGGCGGGAAGATTGTTTTGCCCGGCAATGGGCCAACAAGGGGGAAGGAAAAAGTGGATATACCCCTGTGCGTCAGCCCATGACCGAACAGGATATCCGGGATCATTTGTCCGGTCAGCGCACTTATGGAATTTATCTGATGCAGGCCAATGGTCAGGTGCGTCTAGGGGTTATTGATGCGGACTTGAACAAGGATTTGCGGCAAAATAATCTGGACACGGCCCGGCGCAATGAAGTGCGGCGCGAGCTGGCCTATTTGTTGGAACACATGGTCACCC